>NZ_JABBVZ010000065.1 GCF_012933365.1 Sulfobacillus harzensis
CTGCCAAATGGCCGCCCACCCCAGCGAATTTTGACACCCGTCCGCGGAGCCGTCCGGGTCAATTTTTGAAAAAGCTCATAGGCGACTTTGGCCGTACCGTTTCGGTCACACCAGATGCGGAGCGCGATTTGCTGCGCCATCGTGCCGCTGGGAAAAAAGATGGCCGCCTCCTTGCCAAGATAGCGAGCCATTTTATCTTGGAACGCTTCAATAATTTCGCCATTGCCATAGGAATCACTTAGCGTGTCCGAACTCATGGCGTCCAAGGCGTCTTTCAAGACCTTGATCGTTCTTGCCCCATGGCCCGATAACGGGTAGGGTGCCTCTCGAAAAACGGCCTTGAGTGTACGTTTCTCCATAAGAAACCTCCGTTTGGGCGCGGGCTTGCCGGACCCTTGGTTAGCAGTATATCGGATTCTCCCAACCTGGAGGGGACCAGGCCTCACAACAGTCTAAACGCCCCGCTTGATGGCCACGTCCACTAGGTGTGCCATCAAATCCGGGAAACTGATCCCCGCAGCCCGAGCTGCCTTAGGCAAGAGCGAATTGGGCGTCATGCCTGGGATGGTATTCACCTCCAACACGATCGGTCCCGTCGATGTGAGAAACAAATCGGTGCGCGAAAACCCCCGACAGCCCAAGGCCTGGTGAGCTCGAATGGCGACGTCCTGCACCACACGGCTTTGATCTTCTGTCAGGTCGGCCGGACAAATTTCATCAGACCCGCCATCTTCATACTTCGACGCAAAATCAAAGAAGGTCCCTTTCTTGGGAACAATCTCGATAACCGGAAGCGCGCGCACGCCTCCGTCCAATTCCTCCAATACCGCGCAGGTTAATTCACGACCGCTGACCTTTTCCTCGACGAGAACATCGGCATCAAAGCGACTCGCCCAGGCTAAAGCTGCAGCCAATTCCTCATGATTCTCAGCCACCGACACACCGAGACTCGAGCCGCCCAGATTAGGCTTGACAACAACGGGGTAGGGTACGTTAGCCTCCACGGCCTGTACAGCGTTCTCCAGCGAGGCTTTAATGCTTTCCGACGACAACGGCAAATCCCGGGGCGTCATCAAACCGTGGTATCGAAACAGTTCCTTGGCCTTGGCCTTGTTCATCGCCAAAGCCGAGGCCAAGGGACCACTGCCGGTATAAGGAACGGACAAACTTTGCAATAACCCCTGCAAGGTGCCGTCTTCGCCAAAGGGTCCATGAAAGGCTAGGAACACCACCTCGGCATCATGTAGGAGTTGAATCCCTTGAATAGCCTCTTCGCGCGGCATAGGTCGATCGGATGCTTCGCCCGGCTTGGGCAACACCTTGGGTGCCTCATGAGCCAAAGCCCAGCGCCCCTCCCGACTGATGGTCACCGCCTCGACCTGAAATCGGCCGGTTGCCTCCAAGGCCCGAAATACTTCAGCACCACTGGCCATCGACACATCATGCTCGCTCGACGGCCCTCCCATCATTACAATGACCCGAACCTTGTTGTTCATGCCGCCACGCTCCTAATGTCCAAAACTTTCTGTCACAAAGAAGGAGGAGGTGGCCTCCTCCTCACTCTATTCTAACCGGATTTCGTCGCGCTCGATATGGGCGGCGCTGCCTCCGCTGATAACCACGATGCTGATAATTCCCAGAAGCGCCATCAAGATCCCCGCCCAAAGATGGTGGTGCGACTCCCAGTAGCCGCCGTTAACAATCACCACCACGGCCAATAATATGGCCAGACCTCGTGCTATCCAAGCCATGGCGGCCCCTCCTCACTGCGGCACCAGCCGCCGTAGACCTCAAGTGCTGCCGATAAACCACGCATGAAAGTGATCCTTCCCTTCTGTTCGTGATAGCGACGCTGTGCATCCTATGCGCAACAACAAAGTTGAATGCCACGATCTTTGCGTCAAATGGACAATTTTGGGCACCTTAGCAAGAGGAGGGATTTTCGTGAAGCACCCGAAAACCGTGCTCTTCTTAAGTTTATGTGCCCTATTGGTCGGTGGTGCGCTGATTGGTATTACCACGCCCCAACAAGTTCAGGCACGCCAGTCGCTTCGCGACGCTGAATTGTCCGGGGACGCCCTGTTCCATTCCTCGCGTTTAGGGACGAATGGCCTCTCCTGTGATACTTGTCACGTAGACGGAGGACGCTTTTCGCACCAATTGGGCGATCGACGTATCCCCGGGTTGGTCGGAGCAAAAACCCTATTCCCGGAAGCTCAAGCTAACGGTCAAGTGCGGACGTTGGAAGCCCAAATCAATCTCTGCATAACCCATGCCTTGAAAGGAAGGCCATTACCAGCCAATAGTCGGAAGCTGGCGTTGCTGGATCTGTACATCCGGCATCTGTCGCGGTTTCATGAACGCTGATGGCGGTCATCCATATTATACCGCATATTCCGGACGAGTGCATCACAAACATCGTAATTGCTCGGAAATTCTGTCAACCGAATCAACCTGACACTGTGCTTCATTCAGGAGAGACCCCCAAGGCTTGGGCGGCTTCACCAATGCTGACCAACCTATCCATATTGGGTAGCGTACGATAGTTTTGGATACAGGGCAGTCAAGCTATGAAAGCCCCACCGTTTGAAAAAGAAAAAACCGCTATTCCTCGAGCGGATATAGCGGTTTTCTATGCGGCGTCCCTTAAGCGGGCATTGATACCCGCTGGGCCGATACGGGGTTCACGGGAATCCCCGGGCCCATCGTCGTAGACACAGTGATGCTGCGTAGATAGGTGCCCTTGGCTGCCGCCGGTTTGGCCTTGTTTAGCGCATCAATCAACGTGGCCAAGTTTTGCACCAATTTTTCGGTGTCAAAATCTACCTTGCCAATCGGCGCATGCACGATGCCGGCTCGGTCAGTGCGGTACTCAATCTTACCGGCCTTAATCTCGTTGATGGCATTCTTGACATCGAACGTTACCGTTCCGGTCTTGGGGTTCGGCATCAATCCTCGAGGTCCAAGGACTTTACCCAACCGACCTACCACACCCATCATATCGGGCGTCGCGACGGCTACATCGAAATCAAGCCAGCCGCCCTGAATCTTCTCGGCCAGATCTTCCGCTCCGACAAAGTCGGCGCCGGCTTCTTCGGCTTCCTTAGCTTTGTCCCCCTTAGCGAACACGACGACCCGCTGGGTCCGACCGGTGCCATTAGGCAGCACGACGGCGCCACGCACCACCTGATCGGAGTGGCGGGGGTCAACGCCCAAACGAACGGCCACATCCACCGTCTCCACAAACTTGGCGTGCGCCAACTCCTTGGCCAGTGCCAAGGCTTCTTCGGGGTCGTATAAACGCCCCTTCTCCACGCGCGCTACCGCTTCGAGATAGCGCTTGCCCTCTTTGGCCACGTAAAATTCCTCCTTGTGGTGTTAGCGGCCCGATTGGGTCTTCCACCAAACTTTGCTGATTTACTCAGCGATTTCGACGCCCATCGAACGGGCGGTACCCTCAATCATCCGCATAGCCGATTCAATGGTGGTTGCGTTCAAGTCCGGCATCTTGGTTTCCGCAATTTCCCGCACTTGAGCGCGAGACAGCGTCCCCACCTTCTTGGTGTTAGGGTTCGACGATGCCGTCTCCAGCCCCAAGGCCTTTTTTATCAGAACCGCCGCAGGCGGGGTCTTCGTTACAAAGGTAAAGGAACGGTCCTCATACACGGTGATTTCCACCGGAATAATCAGCCCGACCTGTCCTTGCGTGCGCTCGTTGTACTCTTTCACGAACGCCATAATGTTCACACCGTGCTGCCCTAACGCAGGACCAACCGGCGGTGCTGGGGTGGCTTTCCCAGCCGGGATTTGGAGTTTAATCACTCCCGCAACTTTCTTAGGCACGTTGTCCCCTCACTTCGTTGACAAACTCTCCCCGAGACGGGGTTATTCCAATTCGGACACCTGGGTAAAGTCCACTTCCAAGGGGGTGTCCCGCCCAAACATGGACACCGTCAGACGAACTTTGCCACGGTCGTTCAACACTTCTTCGATGCGCCCGGAAAATCCCTCAAAAGGCCCTTCGTTGACCAGAACTTCTTGTCCGACCGCCAAGTTGATGCGCGGCAGCTCTGGAACGCCAGAGAGGTCGCGCCCCAAGATCGTTTTCACTTCATGTTCCAGAAGTGGAATCGGCTTGGAACCCGACCCAACAAAACCCGTGACACCCGGAGTATTCCGCACTACGTACCAGGAGTCGTCCGTCATGTACATCTCCACCAGCACATAGCCCGGAAAAACCTTCTTCTTCACGAGCTTTTTCTTGCCGTCTTTGACTTCTAGCTCTTCTTCCATGGGCACCATAATGCGGAAAATTTTATCCTCCATGCCCATAGATTCCACACGCCGCTCGAGATTAGCTTTGACTTTATTCTCATATCCCGAGTAGGTATGGATGACGAACCAGTCTTTTTGCACCGTAAACCGCCTTCCGTGCCTCTACCCAATGATTCACCGAAACCGGGTCTTAAGGATAACCTTAGCGGAGATATTGGTGTAGACCAAAATTAAATACCGTGTCCAGCAACGTGATGGCGATGACTGCCAACAGCGTGAACACGACCACAAATCCTGTGTACGACACCGTTTGCTTGGGGGTCGGCCAAACCACCTTTTTCAGTTCTGACTGAACGCCCTTTAAATACTTGACCGAGCGATCAGAAGCGGCCGCGCCTTTCGCTTCCATTATTTTCCCCGTTTCCGCCCAAGGCTAGGCATTACCGCGTTTCGCGATGAATCGTGTGAGTCCGGCACCACCGGCAATACTTACGACGTTCAAGCCGGTTCGGGTCGTTCTTCTTGTTCTTAGTGGTCGTGTAGTTGCGACGCTTACATTCGCCACACGCCAACGTAATAATGGTGCGCATGTTGTTTACCTCCCAGTCATGCGCAAGAATTCTAGCACGGGTTTGGCCGCATGTCAATGAAAACGGCCGATCGAGCCACGATGCCACCAGATTTCAACAATTAATCCGAATATCGGGCATCCAAAGATACTTTAACGTCTCCCGCGTCGTTGTCAAAAAATCCGGGATGGGGCATTTTTCCTGGTCGCGAAGCGCCCTCACGGGGCATCTTTTTGAATGAACAATTCGCCGTTGCCGATAGGCACCAACACAAGCTTCACTCCTACCGTCCTCTCGACGGCGTCTCGAAACGGTTGGAGCTCCACCGCCTTGTCAAGCGCGTTATCAACAATAAGAAGGCCTTCCTTGGTCAAACCGCGTAGCAAATCCGGCCAGTATTGAAGATACTCGCTGCGCTCGGCATCCAAAAAAATGAGATCCCAGGCCTCGTCGTCCCCATTTCGGAGGACGGTCCCGGCATCGCCTACCACCAGGTCGATTTTGTCCGACACTCCCGCACGCTCAAAATTCGTCCGGGCCATTGCCGCCTTATCTGGATTCCTTTCCACTGTCACCAGCATCTCCGTCGATCGCGTCAATGCATCGGCCCACCAGATGGTCGAGTATCCGTTGGAGGTCCCAATTTCCAAGATCCGCTCCGGTTTCATGGCCCGGATCATCATCCAAATCATAAGGCCGGTATCGGCGGTAATGTTAAGCATCTTTTCCGCCCGCGTCGCGGCCCGCCGATCGTTCTCTTCACCAAACTGCTTGAGCTCAGTCAAAAACGCCTGCAAATTCGGAGTCATGCGCTCCCCCCTTCTCCTTACCGGGTTTACGTCACCCTGAGTTCTCCGCTCCTTGATGTCCTTCGGGTATTCATATGATTGGACATCCCAGCGAGTGGCCTGCCCGCCGCCCTTGCCCAGGTTACGCGCTCACCCAAGACCTCCTGAAGGGCCTATCCGGGGTGCCAAGTCCCCATCCCTGCGCTCAGTAGAACCCAGAACAGCGCTCTTGTTTCTAAAGACGCTTGGGCAGTCTCATTTCATAACGAAATTTTCCTATATCTCGCTGCCGATTAAGGTCATAAAAGTGTCATGAGTGCGCTTAGGACCCGCTATACTCAGGAAGATGATGATCCCATAGGAGGGGAATTCCATGATTGTCGTGACCACCGAAAACGTTCCCGGTCGCACCGTAGACACCGTACTTGGCCAAGTCTTTGGTGTCACTGTCCGAAGCCGGGGCATCGGCGGCAACATTACCGCCGCGCTCAGGAGTCTGGGTGGAGGGGAAATCAAGGAATACACCGAGATGTTGGAGGATGCGCGCAAGTCCGCCATTGATCGCATGGTGCAAAATGCCCATGCCATGGGCGCTAATGCCGTCGTAATGATGCGTTTCGATTCAGGAGAATTGGGCCAAACCATGTCCGAAATTGTCGCCTACGGGACAGCTGTCGTCCTTCGGGAATCGGATGGGTAGATTGGCACTCCTCTATCTCCTGGCCCTCATCATCGTTGCGCTCGTAGCGCTGGTCATCACCCGCTACCAGCGAAGCCGCCGCCTTAAAACAGGACAGCAGCCACCGGCCGGATTTTCGCCAACAGACGAAATCTTTACCGACCCGACCACCGGTGTTCGCCAGCGCGTCTGGTATAACGACGCCACTGGCGAACGGTGGTACGAACCGACAAACGATCCCCGCCCCTAACTCATCAGCGATACGGGGAACCGCTTTAACCCCTGAACGATAAATCCGCTCACCGGCTCCCACTCGGAAAACGGCAACTGTGGTTGAAAACCGCGGACGCCCTGGTCAATTAAGGTCTCCAAGGCGAGGCGGGACTCAAGGCGAGCCAGGGGAGCCCCAAGGCAGTAATGAATGCCATAGCCGAAGGCAATATGGGGATTGGGCTTCCGGTCAGGGTCGAAACGGTCTGGATCCGCAAATTTATCCTCATCACGATTCGCCGAGCCAATCCAGGCAATCACGGTATCACCGGGATTCATCATCGCATCGCCGACGGCCATCGGTACTCGAACCCGCCGAAACATCGCCTGGACAGGCGACCGGTATCGCAGTACCTCTTCGATGGTGGGACCGAGGAGGCGCGGCTCCCCCCGTAGACGCTCCCATGCCTCGGGGTGCTCACTAAAGGTCCAGATGGCATTGGTAATCAGATTGGTGGTCGTTTCGTTGCCGGCGACCAGAAGCAAATCACAAAAAGAAATTATCTCGGCGTCCGTGAGCTTTTCCCCATCGACTTCAGCGGCAATTAAACGGGAAATCAGGTCCTCCCCCAGATTGTGACGGCGCTCCTGAACAATCCCCGAAAAATATGCACTCATCGCCTGGGTAGCTTCAAACCCTGTCGCATGATTGTCAGTGCTGGCAACAATGGCGTCGGACCAGGCTTTAAACGTGCTGCGGTCCTGAGTGGGGATACCCAACATCTCAGCGATCACAATTACCGGTAGCGGATACGTAAAATCCCGAACCATATCCATCGTCCGTTCTCTGAGTGGGTCCCGAAGCAACTCCTGAACGATGCCCCGAATCCGCTCGGTCAAATTTTCAACGGCCCGGGGCGTAAAGGCACGTGATACCAAATCTCGCATCTTGCGATGCCGCGGGGGATTCATGCCAATAATGCTGGCCCCGGGCCCCATCTCATCCGGATCGTGCTCCCCGTCTCCGGAATAAAATCGTTCGTAGTCGGAGAGTGCCATCTGTACGTCATCGTAACGAAAGACGGACCACACTCCAGACCTCGGATCGCGGAAAAAGGGTGCCTGTTCACGCATCCGGCGATAGAACGGAAAGGGATTGAGCCGTTCCGACATTGGTACCATTGAGATCCCCCTCTCATACTTGTTACTGCGGAAAGGATAGCACGAGCCTAGATACTGGGCAGGACGGCAACAACGCGTCCTCGCCTCTCTTCGCGGATGCTCCCCGGAACCAGAGGCAGCTCTTTCATATCGCCATCAGACCACCCCAGAGATAATCCGTGAGCGTTCCCGGACCGCTTTTCCCAACACCTCCAACTGCCGTTCAAATTTGGGCAGCATGGCATCCAGAACAGAAACATTGAGCGACTCCGTCATCCGATCAATCTCGGTAGCGCTTTGGGCCAATTGATAGTCGACGTCGATGAGAAGTTCCAACAGCTGGTCGTTGTCACGAATGCGGTGGTACACCCGATCGTTCGATGGGGCCTCAAGCGCATGAATACGGCTCACCCATTCTGACAATTGGTCAGCAATGCGTTTGAGGTATCGCAACTTCGCCATGTCGCCCGGATCGGGGAACGGCCGTTCCCGAGTCGGTATGCCGATGACACGGCTTTGTTCCTGATAGAACGTGCGAAACACAGATGCTGCACGGGCAAGACCATCTCCGAGACTATTTCGAATCACTTGGTCAAAAGCGCGCATGGTTTCAGCGGATGCATACGGATTGGTGTCCTGCCGCTCCGAAAAGAATTTCGCTCCGATTACCACGAGAGCCTCATGTCGTTCCATGGTTCATGCACCTCATTATATGAAAGAGGCCGGACAAATCCGGCCTCTTGTTATCGTTTGGCGGGCTCGGCCGGTGGCTTAAGATATTCTCCCGTCTCCACCAACGGGGATGCCCCCTGAATGGTAAATCCGGTCCCGCTAATCATATTGGGAGCTGTGATGAGGCCGCGATCCGCCATCAACATCGCAATGTAGTAACGAATAGCATGCTCTTCATCCAACCCGAAAGCACGAAGGGAAATGAGTTTTTTCATCAATTCATCGGCCGGGGCAACAAGGACTTTGACATTGTTCAAGGTAATGCCATAGGTGTTCAAAAACTCCTGAAGATGAGCGGTGACCAGATCGGTTATGTCATGAATTCGTTCGTTGATTTGCTCAAGCGGGGTCACCTGGCAGATCTGATTAATAGACTGCTCCAGAACCGGCGCCGCATAGGTGTTGACTTCTGATGTCTTGATGAAATGTCCTTGGTACGGCATGTGCTGAACCAGCTTGAGGGCGTCGTCTTTCGAGTCAACGTGGATGTAATAATCGACCTGGTAACGGAGCTGTGCCATTTCGCGGGAGAGGGCCTGCCCCTCGGCGCGGATTACCAACTTGGCGCGATTGACATAGATGGCCTCATACTGCCACGGGGACTGGCCACCATAGAAGGCCTGCTGGATGGCCCCGACCAGGACCCTTTGGGGAGTATCCACCTGATACTGGCCGGTTTCGTAGCAGTTCAAGATGGCGCCCCGGCTTTTCAACACACAAAAATGATTGGATTCAACCGTTAAGAGCGATCCATTCATGATGTCGTTGCCGGGATAATGATAGAGAAGGACGTCTGGTCCCATCACTTCCTCGCCGCTTGCCGTCAGCGTCGAGATGACATTGCGTATGGCCACATGCATTCTCCTTTCTGGCATCAACGATGCGCCCCCAGTATACGCCCAAAGCTCAACCCCATGTGCCAGAATGTCAATAATTTTTCGTCCGCAATCTTTCAACCTCTGGAGGCAATGCTATGCGGGCAAGATGCCGTTCGTGACGATAGGCTTATAATGAGGTTGATGAGGGAGGGGTTTTCATGCGAGAAGTGAACACGGCGGATTGGCCCGACCTGGTCGAGCGCGCTAAACAAAACCACCAAATGATTATCGCGCTGTTTTCGGCGGTATGGTGACCTCACTGCCGCCGACTGGGTCCAGTCGCTGACGATGTGGCCGCCAAGCAACCGGCACATGTGATATTTTTCAAAGTCGATGTCGACGAGAATCCCGAGTTAGCACGCCAATACGACGTGCAAGCCATCCCCGCCATGATAAAAATCGAGAATGGGGAAGACAAGGGCCGCCTCATTGGGTACCGATCAGAATCGGAGATTCAACAATTCATCAACGGCTAGGCTAGGAGGCTCCCACGTGGGGAGCTTCCGCGCTTTTTAGCCAATTTGACGCTCCGACTGCAAGGCTAAAAGGTTCCCTCCACGGTCTTGAAAGAAGGCCATCCATAGCGCCGCGTCACCAAGATCCCCAATGTGGTGCGGATCGCTTTGAAACATGACGCCGCGATTCTTCAACGTCGCCACCGCCTCATTGATGTCGTCAACGGATAGAGAGAGGACCGAACCGGGGTGATCACATTCTGAACGTTCCGGGATCTCCAGCAAGAGACGCACGTCCGCGATTTGAAACAAGGCCCTGTGTGCGTTGCTCTAGATAAACGGCAGTTCTAACCTATCGCGGTAGAAGGACACAGCCCGGTTCAATCGTGTGCCGAAAGGGCAACTTGACCCAATTGCTTAACCAACATCTTCGCCGCCCACCCTTGCATAAGGAATCCCTTTGACTATACGCTCCTGACTTTCACTCCCACAGTGGAGTGTGACATTTGTGTCATGAATCCGGGGTCACAAGTAGAAAGTCATACCGGTATCCGGTATGCTCGGACCAGGAGGCGGTCTCATGCGCGTGATCCCGGTTGAGAGAGCGGTTCAGGTTTTTTGTCTGGAAAGCAGCTAGGGCAGCTATGTCTACTACCTGTCGGGGCCTGGGACCCATATCCTCGTGGACACCTGTCTACCCAATCGAACTCCAGCCATTTGGCATGAACTCGCGGGTGCTCCGGTAAGCGACATCCTCATCACGCATTATGATGTTGATCACATTGGAAGCTTAGCCTGGCTTGCGGAAAAGAGCGGCGCGGCGGCGCAATGAGACCGATTTACCCTACATTTGAGGGCAGAAGCCCCGGCCTGGGTTAAAGCGTCTTATCGGAGCGGTCACGCACGCCAGACCGCCGCGCGATTACCAAACCATCACCGCTGGCCATCAGGTGGAGCCAATTATCGCCGTGGCATCGCCCGGCCATACGCCAGGCCATCTCGCGTATCAAGGCCCCGGATTCCTACTAGTGGGGGATGCCATGACCACCCGAAACGGCCAAATTCATGCGTTGCCCCGCATTTTAGCCTGGGATGCCGCCAAAGCCCAGGATACCGCGGCAGACATTCAGAGCCACTGGCATGGATGGTTGCTGCCTGCCCATGGGGAACCCCTGTTTGTCGCCTAAAACCAACCATTCAGGTGCAGGAGTTTCCGCATTAACCCACCCGTGTGATCTCATTCTCAATGGCTTCCATCATCCTGTAGGCGCCGTTGGACTGATTCGAACAGACCACCACGAGGGCCCCGATGCCAGGGAAGACCGCGGAGTGGAAGTTGGCCCCTGGGTCGTACCCCATGAGGTAATACTTAAAAATCGCTTCGTCGCGCTTATCAATCCACACGCCGTATCCGTAGTGCCACCCGTCCTCCTCCGTCGCCACATGGGGGGTCAAAAGCCGCTCGGTGCTGGCAGCCGTTAACAGTTGATGCTGCATCAAGGCATCCCACGCTGCCCCCATATCCTTCACAGTCACATACACGCCGCCATCCGCGCCACCTTTGGCCGGCACGGAGTAGATATTGGTCTTCCACTGGTCGTCTGGCAGGTCGATATACCCTTGGGCCGTCTTCGGCGGCAGGGCATCCATTTCAAAGTATCCCGATTGGGTCATGCCAGCGGGCGCCAACACGTGCTCCGCCACATAGTCGGCAAACGGCCGATGCGTCGCCTGCTCCACGATCAGTCCCAAGAGGATATAGCCGCTGTTGCTGTAATGAAACCGTTCCCCAACACCTGAGGTCATCGGCCGATTTTGAAACAACGGCAAGAAGTCTTGGAGGCGGCGCATGCGGTACCCATAAGGTTTCGTAGTCCGCCATGACGCTCTCATCGAAGTAATCAGGTACCCCGGCGGTGTGCGTCAACAAATGATGTATCGTAACGGCCGGATCAAAGTGGGGAAACGAAAACGGCAGGACATCGGCCAACCGTGCGTCCAGTGTCAGTTGTCCGGCGTCGACCAATTGATTAATGGCAATGGCGGTGAAGAACTTGGCTCCGAAGCAATCCCAAAGCGCGTCTCCGTCTCGTTCGGTATGCCCTCTGAACGATTGGCCAGTCCGAATCCCTGCGCCAAGACGACGTCCGCACCCTGCTGGACCAAAACCGCCCCGCTAAAACCGCGGGCACCCTGCTCCGCCACCACGCGGTAGACGCGATGGGCATCCATAAAAATCACCCTTTCAACCCGAAGCTAACCGTCCCGCCTATCGAATCAAGTATGGTCTACACTTGAAGAGCGATGGTCGATGCAGAAGGCACCACGTTCTGGGACTTGGCCCTACGTGGCGTATTCCGCCAAAGATCGCGCGAGCACACACTCTTAGCTAGATTTCAACCGCTTGCCATCGGCGAACAGAGGATACAGGGTGGTATGAATCAACGTCCATAACATTTCCAGAGCAAAATAAGCCATCGCCAAGCTCGATACCGTAAAGATGCCCCGGAGCACCTTTTCTCCGATAAACTCCCGTGACCAGGCGACCAACGCCGAAATACCGATGCACCAGACCAATGCGCCGACGGAAAAACCGAGCAGCAAGAACACCAGTTTATCAATGAGAGGCATGCCCGCGATATGGGTCGCGAATCCCCCACCAATGCCACCCCAAAAAGCAATGCCAAACGGGTTCGCCAAAGAGAAAATGACACCGGTCACGAAGTCCCGGTGTTCCTTGGCGGGGGAATTGGCCGTTAAATCGGGGGGCCTCCGTGCATCGATAAACGACAACCAGGCCATCCGCAGCAAAAAGGTGACGCCGGCAATGCCAAGAATGATGCGGACAGGCAAAAAGTGAAAGACGAGCGCCACACCCGTGAGGCCCATGACCGCCCAGACCACATCCCCTAACAACGCCCCCATTTGCACCAGAAAGGATGGCCCAAAACCTCGCTGCAACCCCCGACGGAGAGCCTCCGTGTTGACAGCGCCGGGAGCCGCACTATACACCAAGCCTAGTAAACACGCGGTGACACTTAACGCAATCACTTGCAAGACTCCTTCCGAAGAGCCAAGAACCTGAACGGACCTCCACCAACATCCGGCCCCACGCCGCCAAAACCAGGGGGCACCCGCGGCGACCTATGGTGGCGCCGATCGGTTATTCCTCGAAGCCAAACTGAGCCTCTCTCACGGAGCCTAAGCGTTCCACCATGAGTTGAACGGCCTCCGGATTGACATCTCCCAACCAGACATGTCGTCCTAAATCCAAGGCGGCCTGCCCGGTGGTACCCGACCCGGCAGCAAAATCGGCCACCCACTGGCCCGGTTGAGTGGTCAGCTGCACGACCCGCTTTAACAGCGCCACCGGTTTTTGGGTGGGATAGCCGGTGCGTTCTTTGGCTGAGGTGTTGATGATGGGAATGTCCCACACGGAATCAATGGCTCGACCCCGTTCAATCTGTTCGTCGAGGTAAATACGATAGGCGTGCGATTTCCCTTTGCCTTCATGTCCCCAGATCCATTCGCGGCCATTTTCATCGACATGCACGCGCTGCTTTTTCATAACGACATATTCCGTCCGATCCCAGGGTTCAAACACGGGATTGAAACGGGATTTGCGAGATTTGGCCCATACGAGCAGAACATCATGCTTGCTGTTGACGTGGACATCCGCCGGTTGCCGCCGACCGCCATAATGCCAAATCCATTCGTTGCGAAAGTTGTCATAGCCGAAGATGCGGTCTGTCATGACTTTAAGATAATGGGAGGCATGAACGTCACAGTGCAAGACGAAAAAGCCCTGATCGTGCAAGACCTTCTGAGCGCTGGAAATCCAGCCTTCAATGGTCTCGAGGTAACGGTCCAAGGATAACCATTGATCGGAAAAAGCCCCATAGTGTTTTTTGGAGTAAAAAGGGGGATCAAAATAAATGAGGTGAAACCGGAGGGACGAAAGCTCTCGGGCGATAAAATCAGCCTGGGTCGAGGCCTCCCCTTGGACAATGCGCAAGTTCTCCGTAACGACGGGAAACGCTAAGGGATGAGAAAGGACGGATGCATCATGGCCGACAAGCCCGATCCCCGCACCATTCTCGCCAACGAACGCACATTCTTGTCCTGGCTCCGCACAGGCGTGTCGTTGATGGCGTTCGGATTTGTCGTGTCCAAATTTGACTTGTTTATCCGTCTTCACATCGTCCATCTGACTCATGCTGCACCTTTTAACGAGACTTTTTTGGGCTTGCTGTGGGTTGGGGCCGGCATTTTCGTCATTGCCATTGCCGCACTCCACTTTCATGTCACTCGCCGGCATATTTTTGAGGGCCGCATTTTACCCAAGTCCATTTTACCAACACTGTTGGCCGTCATTCTTGGCATCCTGGGGTTGGCTGTTTTTTTCTATTTACTTACCGTGTCTTAAGCGCAAAATAAAAATGGAGCTCACGACCGGGATTGAACCGGTGACCTCGTCCTTACCAAGGACGTGCTCTACCTGCTGAGCTACGTGAGCAAAATTGGTTGCGGGGGCAGGATTTGAACCTGCGACCTCCGGGTTATGAGCCCGACGAGCTACCTGGCTGCTCTACCCCGCGATATAGACTGGTGGATGGGGTTGGATTCGAACCAACGTAGGCGCTAGCCAGCGATTTTACAGACCGCCCCCTTTAGCCACTCGGGCACCCATCCAATATTTAATTAATGCAGTGGAGGTTATAACCCTCAACTGCTCTGCTATTTTACCTGTTTCGACCCCGTCGTGTCAACCACTTGACCATTGACACCACCTGGAGAATCACGCCAAGGTCGCAAGGGACTGGTAATGAATACGATGCCATCTTACCAAGATGTTATTCGTCTAAAATCGCCTGCGCTTCGATTTCCACCTTCAGCCGCGGATCGATGAGGGCCGCAACAACCACTGCCGTTGCCGCCGGTTTCGCCCCAGATCCCACAGCATTCCATGCCCGCACGACATCCGGAATATAGGACGCATCAGTGACAAATATCCGAAGCCGCACAAGAGCATTCAGGTTCCCGCCCAATTCACAAATGGCGCTCCCGATAATGGAAAAAATAATCAGCGACTGCTGGTATACTTTCCCCTCTACATTCCGCCTCGCCATAGATACCGGCGAATTTCTTCGCGAAGGTATTCCTCAGAGCCTCCGGGAACCAAAGGCAGAGCTCCGACCCCAACCGCTTCAATACTTTTGTAAAATCGATGCTCACGCCAGTCACGGCTATAGTGCCGGGGCAAAGGGAAGAGCACAATGGCGCGATCCACCAGCCGACGATAGGGAGGGTGGGTCACGACAATAGCATCGTGATATTGATGCATGTTGTTGATGGTATCCACTGGGGGAATGGGGATTCCCTGGCCGTAGCTTCGTTGAACCGTTTCGTCCAGTTCGAATCGATACTTGGCATCGAAGACCGTGAGCGCGCCAAGTCCCTTGATTTGCACGACATGGTCCGGCTGTTGAGCAACGGTCGGCAGACCGCGAAAGAGCCCTTGGTACAAGATGTGGATGGATCGACCATCCCTTAGGTCAATTTGGGCCGCCGCACCCCTTCCGGCGCCCAAGGCAATGTCACGGGGATTCACGGATGCCATGGGTTTCACGACCAGAGTCCCACCCGATTCATCGGCGACCAGGCGAACAATGGTTAAATAGCACCAGTACTCGTATAAGAGGCTGACATTCTTCGGTCCAACGAAATAGCTCTCGCCGTTCGGAAAGAGCCCCCGCTGAAGCAGTCGATGCCATCGAACAACGCGACCGAGTGCCGGATGAGATTGGGCCAAGGGCGAATGGGGTATTTTAGGCAACCCCATCGCCCGCTCCAATCCCGCTTCCGCCAGAAGCCTCCGACTCAATTGACGACTTTGTTCCACGATCGCCTTGAGCCTTACATGGGTCGTCACCTCCGACGTACTCGATTGAATTCGTTGAAGACGCGTTTGCACATCCGACACTAGTTGAAGCAGATAGATGCGCTCCGGGGTCAACGATTCCCAACGGCGCAAATTAACCAGGGCGCGGCTCTTTCCCCGTATCAAATTACGTATATCGCGTGGGCGATGCTGTTTAAGCCGCCCCAACTCCATCACATATTCCTGACGCATTAAATAAGGCGGCAGGGTCTCCCAAGCATGGAGCAAATCATGGGACAAATCCGCCCAGAGTTTCTCCATCAAGGCCAACCAGTAGCTCCATAGATCCTGAGCCTCATCCGATAGCCCCATGGGATATACCACATGGCTAATGAGGCGGGCCGTCAGTCCTCGAATTTGATTTTCCAGATCGTCGACCATGGTGCGGTAGTCGCTATCGAAGTCCAGTTTGCGAGACAACACGCGGACGCGGACGCCGTGGCTACCGACACATAGCTCCACCCATCCCACCTGGCGAAATTGCAAATCGACGGTGGCCACCCAGGTGGAGCTGTGAGACACCCACTGGACGTTCATCACACGACCCCCGCGCGTGATGAGGGTAGGGCTCGCTGCTGTGATTTGCATCTGGTAGGGTACATCGTCGTAGAGCTGCGTCCCGTCGACCGGCTCAATGGTCGCTTCATGAACTGGATAGGCGGATTGGCTGCCGCCAGTCGCTACAACCCCTTCAAGCGCTTGAACGATCGGCCCAAGAATCACGAACTGGGCTGTCGGTGTCTTGACCCGAAGAAGAATTTCAGAAGTATGAGGCATAACCATCTTCCGTATAGGTCTCAAAGAGACGCGAAATTTTGCCCACCGTTCGAGGAAACACTCCCCGATTGATGGCGTCCTGAAGCAGCACCTGCCTATCCACGTCCTCCCCGACATCACCCCGGTCCAGTAATTGGGAGAGAAGTCGGGTCAAAGCGACGATGTCCCCGTGAGAGGCCGTTCCGTGAAATTTCGGGAGGAGCCGCTGAACAATTTGATTGTCGAGCAAGACCTCCCGGCTTTGACTGGTGGACCAGGACAGCACGTCGCCATAGGAAATCCCAAGCGCCACATATCGAGCCATTTCATGCGCAACCCGATGCCCGAATTGGCCACGGGAACCTTTGAGCGCACGCCAAATATGCCGTATATTCTCTTCCGCAGCTTCATCCGTCTCCCTATCCGCCGCTTCTGTCCATGGCCACGCGAATCGAGCCATGTGCTCCAAGGCGGTCCAGTCCAACCCGTGATCGACCACCAGCTGGTCCTCCTCAACGATGTCAAACTCGATTACATTAGCCCGATCGAGCACCCGTGGAGTGATTGACTGCACCGAATCGTCAAAGTTCATTGTTGCCATGACCCGAAGATTTGGCGGACACATGAGAATCTCCTGACTGTCCGACGCGAGGCGTTCAAGTCCGGGCATCGGGCCCCAAAAGGCTGACCCATGGCCACTGTCCATAGCGCTGATGAAGTCCGAGAAGTAATGTTCCACTTTAGCCACGTTAAACTCATCCAAACACAATAGGGCTTCGTCGTTCCCCGACACTAACAACGCATCCAAGCCTCCCGCCACCCGTTGATGGCTGACTGGGCTTATGTAGCCCAAAAGATCGGCCGGGTCGGCCCAGGCTGGACTGACGGCCACCCGATAATAGGGCCACCCAAACAACTGCGCGGCCATGCGTGTCAGGGTTGTTTTTCCCGTGCCCGAACGCCCGGAGAAAATCACGAAGGGGCGCACTTGAAGAGACAACAGCACGTTGAGCAAGGCCGCGGGATTAATGCGATACCCCAGTTTATTCATCTCTTCGGTCGCGGCCATCAGGTCGAATGGTGCTTTGCCGTATGCAGAGGGGGCTTCCTCCGCACTCAACGTATTGTCCGCATTGAGAACGTCAAATGCCCTATCATAGAGGTCAACGATTTCATTGAGCAATGCCCGCCACTGATTATCTGTCGGCAAGGTTTCCCGAGAAAAACGCTGATACAGCACGATGCCGCGGCCATATTGGGCGCCGACGCCGCGATCCGACAATTGGACATCGGAATCCATGCGCCAGGTTTGTCCCCCGATCCGGAGTCCGCGCCGAACCCGCTGCACCTGGGAGGCCAGGGATTGTCGCACTCGACGGGGGGCTTCGCCGCGTCCCCCCGTCACCCCAAACATCAGCGCAAGGACCACCTCTGATAGGTCGGCACTAAACAACATGGCGATATAAAGTCCGCTTTGAATATTACCGCCCCGGTTAAGATCCAAGATGGCGACCCACGGGACTGATGCCCAATTTCCGCGACCCACCGAGGCGAGTACCGTATACCGATTCGGATCAATCCAGGACGACAGCATCTCCGGAATCGTTTCTCGAATCGTGTCGGCCACAGGGTGATGCGAAAAAGGCTGCCGAGTCGCCTCGCTATAGCGACTCAGAACCTCCTCAATCGCCTGCCGAAGCGATCCGGCCGATTCCACGGAAATGGCGCGCCCCTGAGCGATAAGTGAACGGCGGACGGCATCGCGCACCGTATCCGGTATGAGCCCAGGACTAAAGCGCACGGCGTCATGCCGCGCCTCGATCTCAAAACGGAATCGCACCGGGTACACGTCATCATCCCAGATAGGTTGGGTGTCTTCAAAAATTGCCTCCGTCACCCGGACGACCACTTCGTCGGCACGCACAATATACTGATCAAGCCCGATGCGGGGAAAACCGGTCGGCACCGGCCCGGCACCCGACCATTTGGGCGTCAAAACGAAATGGACCCGATCGCCGGGCTTAATCGCGGTATGAGCCTCATCCTCAAACTTGGTTCGTGTTTTTGCGCCCCACGTCTTTAACTGCAAGGCCCGCTCAAAATTCGCCCGGCCCTGTTGCCCCACAACGATATACCAATCTCGCACCCCATTGTCATTCATTGACGATTTCCATCCCTCGTTATTAGGCTCCCTTATCTTTTTCTCGACAAAATCCGTTTTCCCTTTTGTCAAATTGAGGCGCTCGCCCGAGCGCCTCACATCCTTCCTTGCTCCCGTCAATCGCCGATATCCAGCCCGAGTGCGGCCGCAGCCGCCATCGCCTGACCGTATACCTCCTTTTTCAGCCTCTCGACCACCTTTTGCCCCTTGTCCGCGTTGCTACGGATAAGATCAAAATGGCGGACAACCTCGCCCACCAAATCCAATTTCTCCACCATCACCTCGAGAGCGCCCTGAGCACGCGGCAAGTCGAGCGTCGACGCTTCGTCCTGGTTGCGGTTCTCGTGTGCTTCCATCTTTTGTGCCAACAAGAGCGAGAGTCCCACCACGGCCGTGAGAAGCGCCGGGTCGTCCTGCTCTGGGTCCCACACGAGCAGGATTTTGTTGTCGCCCACGATGCGGGCGCTGCCTTGGCTCATATGAGCGCTTGGGCCTGTCGGCTGCTTGAATGCCATGATGCCGATCTGAGCCTGGCGACCGACAATGGCCGACTCGAGTTGGTCGAGCTTGGAAGTCTTGGAATCCTTGCACTCAATCGTGACCAGCGTCTGACTATCGTACTCAATCACCAAATCCCCGTCTTTGCTCCCATTAATGCCCTTCTCGTCAGCCACCCGCCGCACCAACATGGTAGAGGGTACAGCAAAGTCCTGAATCGCCTCGAGTAGATCCACCTCATATTCCGCGCCCTTGCTATGTCCCTTGAGCCGCTCTTGTTTGAGTCGTTCCTGTCCCTGGAGAGCAGTTTCCAGTTTTCCAACCGCTTGCGCTACCGCATCCAATTTGGGCGTGATGCTGTCTTGGGCCAAATTCTGTATGTACTGCCGGATGCGTGCTTCCAACTGGGCACCTATGCTCTCCGTGTTTCTCGGGTCGAGGGCTTGCACCAATTCGTAGCGGGTCTGAGCCAACCCCTGGCGCATTTCCTCAAATGTCTTGGCCATCGTGACCTTGAGTTGGCTGTTGTCGCCAGTCACGCTTTGACTCAGCAACTGGTTCAGCCCTTGATTGGCCTCCTTAAGTTTCCCTTCCATTTCTACGATGGAGGTTTGCATGCGGGCCCCCAACTGCTCCAAGGTTGCCTCGGTCGTATGCTTCAGGGATTCATTCAATTCGCGGATTTGATTGTTCATCTTCATGGCGAGACCGAGTCGGACAATGTCCACGATTTCGCGTGCTCGATCCTCTGGGGTTAGCTCGCCAAGCCATTGGGCCAACTTTGGCTCGTCAATAACCAACTCGGAGATCATGACCCGTGTTCCCGTAACTAACACGCTCTCCGACGGCCTATGCGGATCCCTTTGTACGCTCATGTAATCCCTCCCTTGTTGAATAATAGCCCGATTAACCCCTTCTTCCCAAGAGCGTCCTGTAGAGATGTGATTTCGGCGGACTTTGACAGTTGAGGAAAAAATCCCCCCGTTGGTACGGTTGTGGTG
>NZ_JABBVZ010000066.1 GCF_012933365.1 Sulfobacillus harzensis
ATTACGCAAAACGAACAGTGGATGGACGAGTTAATGGCGCTGGGTGCCAGCGCCACCCCGACCACGGTGATTGAATGGGACGACCAACGCGAGGTTATCGTCGGTTTTAACCAGGCGAAACTCACTGACCTATTGCTTCAGGATGATTCTCAGCGGCGAGTGACGCCGGAAACGTGGCCGCTCGGGACAGCTCGTGCATGCGGCGGCGAAACGGCGGCACTGTTATCAGACGGTGCCGCCGTTTATTTCCTTAACGTGGTGAATCACGGACGATTGGGGGTTGCGCCTTGAAAGCTCAAGGAACACGTGCTGCCTGCAATGGTGGCCAGAACAAAGCCTAGCCAGCAGTTCTGTACCGAGTCTTGCGTGGTTGGGGGTGACCCCGTCTGCGAAGCGTAGACAGGGAGGTTGTAGGCCGGAATCATGTGAAGAGGAGATTAGCCCCGAAATCTGTCGCGGTCGAAGTTGCCGATTCTGTCCCCCGAAGGGAGAAGGCAGCATCCCGCTCACCGTATTGGCAAGGGGAGCGCGGAAACTTCCGGGGTTGGTACCTACAGCATGCAACCAAAGGATTCCTTGAGAACAAGGGAGAGCCGGTCGGTTTCCACTCATCGGTGGACAGCGGGGGACAAGCCTTACAAAGCAAGGACCTCGCGATGACTGATCGGAAGTCTGACTGACTCATAGTACTCCGCGGTCGGGAAAGCCGGCTACATGGGGAAGGGGTCAGCGAACAGAGGCGCGTTCTAAGGCAACATGGCCTCCATACAATGGGAGACGCCGGCCTTCATTCAACGGAAGGAGCACCGTACCATGACAACCGAATTAGAACGCATAGCAGACAAGGCGCGTCGGGAACCGACGCTCCAGTTCACCTCCTTGGCGCACCATCTGACGCCGGAACACCTGTGGCAAGCCCTGCACCAAATGCCGAAGGGCACGGCTCCCGGGGTCGATGGCGTGGCCCATGACGAGGCGGTCGAGACATTTCCCCAGTGGAGTCGGGAGGTCCTGAATGCAATGCACCGCAAAGGGTATCACCCGCCGCCGGTGCGGCGCGTGTGGATTCCCAAGCCGGGAAAAGCCGCCAAGCGTCCGCTGGGCGTTCCGACGATTGCCGACCGGGCACTCCAACGGAGCGTCGCCGATGTGCTGTCCGCCATCTACGAGCAGGACTTTCTGCCGGTCTCGTTTGGCGGGCGCCCCGGACGGGGCGCACATCATGCCCTGGCGACCCTGAACCACATCCTCGTCAGCAAGCGGGTGAACTGGGTACT
The DNA here is from genome assembly GCF_012933365.1 of Sulfobacillus harzensis. Classification (GTDB taxonomy): domain Bacteria; phylum Bacillota; class Sulfobacillia; order Sulfobacillales; family Sulfobacillaceae; genus Sulfobacillus_B; species Sulfobacillus_B harzensis. The sequence continues at coordinate 1,278 of NZ_JABBVZ010000066.1, forward strand.
GGAAGCCGACCTCAAGAACTTCTTTGGGAGTCTCGACCATGCGTGGATGATGCAGTTCATGGAGCAGCGTGTGGGCGACCCGCGCGTGCTGAGCCTCATCCGGCGCTGGTTGAAAGCCGGGGTCCTCGAAGCTGGCGCAATACAGCCCAGCGACCGCGGCACACCGCAGGGGGGCAGCATCAGCGTCTTGCTCAGTAACGTCTACCTCCACTATGTGCTGGACCTCTGGTTCCAGAAGGCCATCAAGCCGCGGTTGGAGGGTGAGGCGTACCTCGTGCGGTACGTGGATGATTTTGTCGTGTGCTTCGAGCATCAGCGGGACGCCGAACGGTTTCAGGCCGTGTTGAGCCAACGGCTCGACAAGTTCGGTCTGGAACTGGAACCGACGAAAACCCGCTTGATTGCCTTTGGGCCACGGGCCCACCGCGATGCCCAGCAGCAGGGCCACCGAAAGCCGGAGACCCTGTATTTCTTGGGGTTTACGCATTACTGTACGCGGAACCGGCACGGTGCCTTTGCGGTCGGACGGAAAACCGAGAAGTCCCGGGTCAAGCGGACGCTTCAGCACTTGCAGAGCCTGATGCGCGAGATTCTTCACGAGCGTGTCGAGGACCAAGCGCGCTGGATTAACCAGCTCCTTCAAGGGCACTATGCGTACTTTGGCATGGCGGGCAATTATTCGAGCCTGCGCCAAGTCTACCAAGTGGTCCTACGGTACTGGCGCCGCATGTTGAGCCGACGTAGTCAAAAGAGCCGGGTGACGTGGGACGAGTTCCTCCACATCCTCGGCCGGTTTCCGCTGAAACGGCCCAAGCTGTCGCTTCCCTATACCGCCTTGCCGCAGTACATCATTCTGTGAATCTCTGGTCGAAGAGCCCAGTGCGGGAAATCCGCACGCTGGGTTCTGTGGGGGTTGCGGTGCCCGGGAGACCGGGCACCCTTCTACCCGGACGTATGTTCGTCAACTACCAGCGGCGCCAGGGCATATCCCGCCGGCAATTTGTCGGAACCGGCAATCGGTAATGGGCGCAAAATACCAATACCTTGCGGCTGCTGAGGCATGTGTGATTCCAGGATGACCATTTTCGTCCAATAGTAGATTGTACCGGAGGCAGCGTGGCGCATAACGTGGCATAATTTTCCTCGGGCCATACATGCCTCGCGGTGTTTGGGAGTGCCGCCGTCACGTATAGGAACTTTAAACGTCGCTGGCGGTTCGGCGAGACATTTTATGCGGAGGATGAGGTGCACGAAATGGCGGGATTTGCCGATCGAGTCATCGCCGCGTCGGAGTCCAAGGATAGTGTCCTAGTTGTCGGCTTGGACCCCAACGTGGACTACTTACCGAATGTGTTGGCGCCGACGCAAGAATCGGGCCGTGCGGTGGCAGAAGCCATTAGCCAGTTTAATCGCCTCGTGATCGACGCCGTCGCGGACCACGCGGTCGCGGTGAAGCCGCAGTTGGCGTATTACGAGGTCTACGGATCGGACGGAATTTGCGCCTTGGAGGACACCATCCGATATGCCCGGTCGAAGGGATTGTTGGTGGTCCAGGATGCCAAGCGCGGGGACATTGGCCCGACGGCCAGCGCCTATGCCCAGGCCTACCTACACCCGTCGAGTCCCTTATGCGGGGATGCCCTCACGGTCAACCCCCTGCTGGGCGCGGATGGTGTGAATCCTTTTGTGGAAGCGGCCATGCAACATGCCACAGGGATCTTTGTCCTGGTGAAGACATCCAATCCATCGGCGGGCCAGTGGCAAGACTTGATCGCAGCCGACGGCGGCACGCTGAGTCAGCGCATCGCGGCCTATATCGCGGACATCGCCCGAAACCATCGTGGTGAACACGGGTATTCGGCCATTGGCGCGGTGGTCGGCAGTACGTATCCGCAGGACGCCCTCGCGCTCCGCTCCATCATGCCCCACTCCATCCTGCTGGTGCCGGGTCTCGGGGCTCAGGGCGGACGGGCCGATGATCTCACGGGGTACTTTGATGCGCAGGGGCAGGGTGCCCTCGTGTCCTCATCGCGCGGCATTACCTATCGGTATTGCGCGGTGACGCCGGAATGGAAACACGCGACCATCGACCAGGTGTTTGCCAGTATTCGGGAGGCTGCGCTTACGAGCCAACGAGCATTGAATAACGCCCGGCACCAGTCCCAGCGTATTCGGTAACCGCGTGCAGAGGGCAGTACTGGCCTTGGCTGGACCCCATCGGGGCTGCGGTTCGACGTCACACCAGCCAATCTCCGTGAGAGTCCATACCGGACTATAGGGGGCGAAACTGCCGCAAGCGTTCGGCAGATGATTGGGCCGGGATGGTCATCATACTGTGAACTTTTCCTCGCCGAAAACCTCAGCGGGCGTCGGCCATTGTCTCATAATATTCCATGTTTTGGGGGTAGCCCCGGTCGTAACCATGTTCTCGACCTGTCGTTGTTAGAAGCGAGACAGCGGAAGGGAATGTGGTTAGCGATGAAAAAGTGGGTTGTCGGCGGTGCCGTCTTAGTAGCGAGCGCGGTAGCCCTGGCGGCATGTGGAATCGGAACGACGACCGTCCTGCAGGGGCAGTCCACACAGAAGACAGATCCGGTCACGAGCCACCGTGTACCCAGCCGGCCCGCTGGAACCGAACGGCCCGCGTCAACGGTTCGCCCCCAAGGTGCAGCGCGCACTAAGACGTCGGCCGGGACCATCCGTCGGTCAACCGCTCTGGGACCAACGATTCATCTGTGGCATATGTCGTTGCGCGTTCCGAAGGGATGGAAGCTCGTGGCACGAGAGACGTCCGCTGGCGCGACGGTTTGGACCATTCGGGGCGCCTCGGGTCAGGCTCAGTTGACGTCGACCCCGCTCAGCCCGCGTCGAGACCCCGAGCAACTCCTGCCATGGCCCAATGGGCGTTATGTGTTGCGGACGTCGTCGGGTCCCCGTGAGGTGTTGGTTCAGTTGACGACCCAAAAGGGAACGGAGGACACCCTCGCCGTGCATCTCCGGTCCGGACTCGGCGGGGCATCCCTCATACCGGCGATCGCAGGCAACTGGACCCATCCGCCACTGATGACCGTGAACCGGGCGGTCACCCAACTGGAACAACTCCATCGACGGGGAGACTACCCCTACAGCTTGAGCTACGGTACGGCCGACGAGGGCTGGCTCTTAGCGCCCGGGGGCGGGGCGGGTCCCCAAGCCATGTGGGACCTCTTTCAGACCACCGATCACGGTCGGACGTGGCGGTTGGAGCGACAGACACAACTGCAGGGTCACTGTGTGTCCTCGATGCCAGCCTGCGCGTTTCCGATGTCCGGCGGAGACGCCACCCTGCGGTTTTGGAACGCCGAGGATGGGGTCATCGCCCAAACCGATTTCGCCTACAATGCCGCCTCTGTCTACCGGACGACGGATGGGGGCAAAACGTGGTTCCTGACCAGCATCTCACTCCCCTCCGAAGCGGGCACGGTGGCCCTGCGACGAGCGCAGGGGATGTTGGTGTTAACCATCGCATTCTCGTCGAGATCGATTCCCCCAGAGGTTTGGTACAGTGGAGATGGCGGTGTAGCCTGGACCCGTCGTTAGCGACCTGAACTCTTAGCAAACGACGGGGCAAGCATGCCTCTCTGATTGCCGGTCCCACACCGGTTCGGCAGTCAGAAGGTAAGCGTGGTGTATCAGCTGCTAACGGGGGGTTAGTACAGTAGTGCTTGCCTCCGATCAACCGATATTGAGCGATTGTCGTTAGGCAGCGGAAGGCTTTAGATCAACACGAGGCGTCTCGGCGTTTGTTCAAGACAGAACGAGACGGATCAATCATAAATCCCGGATACCCAAAATTTTGTGTTTAGGGTCAAAAACCTATGTGCAATGCCTGTCCGGTAAAAATGAAGGCGAAGAATGCCGTAGAAGCCCTTCGTTGCCAATGTCTTCGTACCATTCTGCATATGCACAGGAGACATTCGCGAACTTATTGTCCGTTATATTTTGCTTTTGGCTGGCGTGTCCAAGCCGGTTGACCGGTTGTGGCTTTCCGAGAACACGCCGGAAGCGATCCGCCGGGCTTTGTCCCAAATGAAGCCCTTGGGCGCCTATGACCATCTTGCTGCCGCGGCAAAAGCGCGCGCCGAAGCCGATTGGCTAGTGGGCCTCAACGCGACACGAGCGTTTTCCCTCCGGCACGGGCGTCCCGGGTCGCCGCTGTCGGTGGGACGGGTGCAGACGCCTACCCTTCGCCTCATCGCCGACCGCGACCGCGAAATTATTGCTTTCACCCCGGTGCCATATTGGCAAGTGGCGGTGACTTTCCAAGCCACCCAGGGAGCCTACGTGGGACTTTGGCAGGGGTCGGCGAAAGAGCACCCGGACCGCATCATGAGCTTAAATGAGGCCCAGGCAATTCTCGCGCCGTTGACGCCTGGCACGAGGGGACAGATTCTGTCGCTGGAAACCAAACGGGTTACGCTCAAGCCGCCGCTCTTATACTCATTGAATGATTTGCAAAAGGATGCCAACCGGCGTCTCGGGATGACCGCGCAGCAGACGTTGGATGCGGCCCAAAGGCTTTATGATCAGCACCTGGTGACCTATCCCCGAACCGACAGCCGCTACTTGACCGGGGATGTCGCGGCCACTGTGACTCAGCGGCTTCGTGGGGTCGGACAGTGGCCCGCGTATCAGGACCTGGTTGAGGGGGTTCCCCGTCCGCTTCGCACGCGTCGGTTAGTTAATGAAGCCGATGTGAATCGGGCTGGCCATCACGCCATTATCCCCACCGGCAGCGGGTCCATTGGATCCCTCGCGGGCCGCGATGCCGCGTTGTTTGATTTAATCGCACGCCGCTTTCTCGCCGCCTTGTATCCGGCCGGGTTGGACGACCGTACCACCCTCATTACCGAAGCGGCATCCCACCGGTTCAAGACGACAGGAGTTGCCGTAGTTGAGGCAGGATGGCGCGGCGTGTTGAAGCCGGCTCCGGCGTCGGATAGCGATGCCGATGAAGCGGAAGGTGCTGCCATCCCCCCGGGTCTCGTCGAAGGACAAGCGGTCAACGTAGACCACGCCGAGATCCGCGCTCGGGAGACCAAGGCACCGCCCAGGTTGAGCGATGCTAGTCTCTTGGCGCTGATGGAAAAACATGGGCTTGGCACCCCCGCAACGCGGGCGCGAATCCTCGAGCTGCTATTGGCTCGCGACTACGTGATGCGTGAAAAAAAGACGCTTCAGTCGACGGAAAAAGGGAGGCAGCTTTTAGAGGTGCTGCCGGAGACCATTCAATCGCCCGAACTGACTGGGCGTTGGGAGCGGAGTCTGGAGGGCGTGGCCGAGGGCCAGGAAGACCCCGATCATTTCCTTCATCAGATTCGCAGCTACACAAAGGAATTGGTGGAGACCGCTCGCACTCAGCAAGGGGCGCGGGTGGCAGAGGAGGATTTGGGTGCATGCCCGGTGTGCCAGATAGGCCGTGTGGTCGGGAATGCCAAGGGGTGGGGTTGCTCACGCTGGCGAGAGGGGTGTTCCTTCATGATTTGGCGGACGGTCGCAGGAAAGAAACTCACCCCAGCGCAAGTCAAAACTCTCATGGCCGGCAAGACAACCGCGACTTTAAAAGGCTTTAAGAGCAAGAGCGGCAAAAGTTTTCAGGCTCGGCTTAAGTACAGCCAGGAGAGCGGGCGCATCGAGTTTGTCTTTCAAGAGAAAAGTCCGGCCAAACGCCGCCGGGGGAAGACCCAAGCCGCCATGGGGGCCAAATCGGGCACCTGAGGGCAATGCCCGGGAACTGCGCCAGTTTCCATGACCGCACGGCTGTGGACTTCAAAAGAGACGCCTGGATCTTCCGCGGCCTGCCTGTGATGGAAATTTTTCGAATCCCCAGCTATACTAGGTGTTGGGCCTCGTTTGAGGAAGGGTTCAGGTATTTTGTAGATACTGCTGGTGCCTCCGCACCCTAAGGAGGATTTCCGTGAAGTTAAAGAATTACATAGGCGGGCAGTGGGTAGAGCCGGAAAACGGTGCCTACGAGCCAGTAATCGATCCCGCGACGGGCGAGATTTTGGCCGAGGTGCCTAAGTCCAGCGTCAAGGATGCGGATCGCGCCATCGCGGCGGCCCGCAGCGCATATGACAGCTGGCGGAAGGTTCCCGCGCCCAAGCGCGGCGAGATTCTCTTTAAAGTGGGCCAGATTTTGAAAGAGCGCAAGCATGAGCTTGCCCAACAGATGACGCGGGAAATGGGCAAAGTGTACACCGAGGCGGCCGGCGACGTGCAGGAAGGCATCGACATGGCTTTCTACATGGCGGGCGAAGGCCGCCGAAGCTTTGGTTACACCACGCCGTCAGAACTTCCCGACAAGTTTGCTATGGCCACCCGTGATTCCATTGGCGTGGCCGGCATCATCACCCCATGGAATTTTCCCATGGCCATTCCCACTTGGAAGATATTCCCGGCACTTGTCTGCGGAAACACCGTGGTGTTTAAGCCAGCGAGCGAGGTGCCGCTTTCGGCACAGGCACTGGTCAACATACTCATTGAAGCAGGCGTGCCAGCCGGGGTTGTCAACCTGGTGCACGGGGATGGGCCCGTGGTTGGCGAGGCGCTGTTAGCCGACCCCCGGGTGGATTTAATCTCCTTCACCGGCTCCAACCAGACCGGGCGCCATGTGGCCAAGGTGGCGGGCGAGGCGTTGAAGCGCGTGTCGTTGGAGTTGGGCGGAAAGAATGCCATCATCGTGATGGACGACGCCAATCTCGATCTGGCTGTCGAGGGTATTTTGTGGAGCGCCTTCGGCACCACCGGCCAGCGGTGCACGGCCTGTTCGCGGTTGATTGTGCATGAGAAGATCTATGACGAATTGCGCGACCGCCTGGCTGACCGCATGTCCAAACTGAGGTTGGGACACGGGTTGGAAAAGAGTACCGATGTCGGTCCCTTGATCACCCAAAAGGCCCTCGAAAAGGTTCACGGCTACGTGGAAATCGGCCAGCAGGAGGGGGCCAAGCTGGTGCTGGGCGGAGGCCGGGCGGAGAACGGCGATCTGTCCCGCGGATATTTCTACCAGCCTACGTTGTTTACCGAAGTCACCCCCGAGATGCGCATCGCCAGCGAGGAGATTTTTGGACCTGTGCTGTCCATGATTCGAGTTAAGTCGTTGGAGGAAGCCATCGCCATCAACAACCGGGTGACGTACGGATTGTCCTCATCGATTTTCTCGCAGGATGTCAACCGCGTGTTCCAAGCCATTCGCGATTTGGCCACGGGTATTGTCTATATCAACGCCGGCACGACTGGGGCGGAAATTCACCTGCCGTTCGGCGGAACTCGAGGAACCGGAAATGGTCATCGCGAGGCGGGGACAGCGGCCCTCGACTTCTTCTCGGAGTGGAAGGCCGTCTACGTGGACTTTAGCGGCAAACTGCAACGTGCGCAAATTGATGCCTAGCCGACTCTCAGTTATTAAAGGAGGAAATTATGGCCACCCAGACCAAGTACATTGACTTAAAGACTGCCATTCCCGGTCCCAAGTCGAAGCCCATTTTGGAGCGGCTCGAGAAGGCGACCCCGCGCGCTGTGGGCATTTACGCCCCCTTAATCGTGGATCGGGCGCACGGCAGTTTGCTCACCGATGTGGACGGCAACACCTTCATTGACCTTACCGGTGGCGTGGGCGTGTTGAACGTCGGGCACACGCACGATTTCGTGAAGAAGGCGCTGCATGAGCAGGTTGATCGGTTTCTGCACACCGACTTTACCAATCTGCCCTATGAGAGCTACGTGCGCTTGGCCGAGAGACTTAACGCCAAATTTCCCGGCGGTGGACCGGCGACCAGCATATTCTTCAACTCCGGCGCCGAGGCCGTGGAGAATGCCGTCAAGATTGCGCGCTCCTACACGGGCCGCAAGGGCATCCTGTCCTTCGAGCGGGCGTTCCACGGCCGCACATTGATGGCTATGACGCTGACGTCGAAGGTTCATCCATACAAGGCGGGCATGGGCCCCTACGCTCCGGAAGTGTACCGTGCTCCCTATCCCTATCCGTATCGCTGTGAATTCTCCGGCGGCGAGCCCAATCATGTCTGCAATGAGAAGTGCTACGCCAACATTGAGAAGGCGCTCATGTTGCAAATCGCGCCCGAGGACTTGGCAGCCGTCATTGTCGAGCCCGTACAGGGCGAGGGTGGGTTTGTGGTGCCGCCCCAGAGCTTCTTGCCGTGGCTACGGAAGTTCACGGAAAAGCACGATATCCTCTTAATCGTAGATGAGGTGCAGACGGGGTTTGGCCGCACCGGCACCTTCTTTGCCACCGAGCAGGCCGGCATTCGCCCCGACCTGTTGACGATGGCCAAGTCTATTGCCGACGGAGTACCGTTGTCGGGTGTGATGGGACGGCCCGAGGTGATGAATGGTCCGGGCGATTCGCAGATTGGAGGCACCTATGTCGGCAACCCGCTGGCGACGGCGGCCGGCAATGCGGTGTTGGATGTTTTTGAGCAGGAAAATCTGTTGGAGCAGGCCAAGCGTCAAGGCGAACACTTGATCTCGCGGTTGAAGGCCATGCAGCAGAAGAATCCGCTCATTGGGGACGTTCGTGGGCTGGGTGCCATGGTGGCCATCGAACTGGTTCGCAATCCCAAGACCAAGGAGCCGGCCGACGAGGAGACCAACCGCGTGCTGCAAACCATGATTCAGCGGGGTGTGCTCATGCTGAAGTCCGGTATCTACGGCAATGTGATTCGCTTCCTGGCTCCGTTGAACACGCCTTTGGACATGCTGGACGAGGCTTTAGACATTTTGGAGCGGACCTTGGCGGAGGTCGGAGGGCGCTAAGCCCTCCGGAGTCTTGTGAGCGGCGGACCCCTACGTGATATTCATGTGCTGGATTTGTCCCGGGTCTTGGCGGCGCCCTATGCCACCATGGCTCTCGGAGAATTGGGCGCGGACGTCATCAAAGTGGAACGGCGTCCCGACGGCGATGAAACGCGGCAATGGGGTCCGCCGTTTGTTGCGGGAGAATCGACCTACTTTCTGTCCGCCAACCGGAATAAGCGATCCATTGCCCTCGATCTCCGAAATCCCGATGATCAAGCCGTGGTGCGCGACTTGGCCCGGAATTGGGCCGACGTGGTGGTGGAAAACTTTAAACCCCGCACACTGGAGCGCTGGGGACTGGGCTTAGAGAGCCTGCGTCAGGCGAACCCGCGGCTGATTACGGCTAGTCTTCGCGGCTATCCAGCCCCGGACGACAGTCCCGGGTATGATTTTGTGATTCAGGCCGGCTCGGGTCTCATGTCCATCACCGGTCCCGTCGATGGGGAACCGGCTAAGGTCGGGGTGGCGGTCAGCGATCTGACGGCCGGCTTGTTTTTGTTAAATGGTATCCTGGCGGCAATGTATGAGCGGGAACGGACCGGAAAGGGCGATCATGTCGAGGTGTCGCTCTTCGGGGCGCAACTGGCGGGCTTAATTAACGTGGCACAAAGCTATCTGGTCACCGGAGACCCGCCCCAGCGCTATGGAAACGCCCATGCCCAACTCGCCCCCTATCAGACAGTGCGCACGGCGGATGGCTGGATGGCGCTCGGGGTGGGGAATGATAGCCAATTCCAGACGTTGTGTCGGGTGCTGGGCAAACGGGAATGGGCGGACGATCCGCGGTTTCGCACCAACCCCGATCGGGTGGCCCATCGCGGTGCGCTGATTTTGGCTCTCGAATCGGTTCTTCAGCACCGCACGACCGGTGAATGGGTGGCGGAGTTACAGGCTGAGGGTGTCCCCGCCGGGCCGGTGCGCACGATTCCCGAGGCGATTGATTATGCCCAAGCCTCCGGCCACGACCTCTTGGAGGAGGTGGCGCATCCCACGGCGGGCCGCTATTGGACGATTCGCTTGCCCTGGAATTTTTCCCGCAGCTCAGGGTCGCGCGGAATGCCGCCGCCCCGGATTGATGAGCATCGCCAGGAGATTTTGACGTTGGTGGAGACGATACGCCGAAGTCAAGGAGAGGAAGACTATCGTGAGTGACCTTGGAGCCTTAATTAATGACTTTTATGGGTTAGATCGCGATCTTGCCCCGGAGGAGCTACAAGCCCGAGAGACCGTGCGGCGCTTTGTAGATCAGGAAGTGCGGCCCCATGCCGGGAAATGGTGGCAAGAGGGGGTGTTTCCGACCCATCTGATTCCGAAGCTGGGCGCGTTGGGCGTTTTTGGCCCGACCCTGCCGGAGGAATATGGCGGTGCCGGCGCCAGTGGGATGGCCTATGGGCTGATGATGCAGGAATTAGAGCGTGGGGATTCCGGGCTTCGTTCGTTTGCCTCGGTGCAAAGCGGACTGGCGATGTATGCCATCTACCGCTACGGGAGTGAGGAGCAAAAACGTCAGTATCTGCCCCAAATGGCGCGGGGGGAGATAATCGGCTGTTTTGGCCTCACGGAACCGGACGCGGGGTCTGACCCCGGCGCTATGCGGACGCATGTCGAGCGGCGGGGTTCGGGATGGGTATTGAACGGGGCGAAACGCTGGATTACCAATGGCAATCTGGCCCATATCGCCGTTGTCTGGGCCAAGGATCCCGAAGGGATCATCCGCGGATTCATCGTGCCAACGGATACGCCGGGTTTCTCCGCCCGTGAGATTCACACCAAGGCATCCATGCGGATGTCGGTTACGTCGGAGCTCTATTTTGACCAGGTGGAGCTGGCCGACGAGGCGCTGTTGCCGGCCTCCAAGGGATTGGGATCACCCCTCAGTTGTCTGACGCAGGCGCGCTTTGGCATCGCCTTTGGCGCCGTCGGCGCAGCCTTGGATTGTTTGCAGGAAGCGGCCGAGTATACGAAAACGCGCATCGCCTTTGGCCGGCCGATTGCGGCGACTCAGATGGTGCAGGAGCGGATTGTCGACATGCTATCGCGCGTGGTGAACATGCAGCTTAAGGCCTTGCAGCTCGGCCGCCTGTACCAGGCAGGCATGATGCGCTATCCACAGGTCTCGCTGGCCAAGCGCGACAACGCGCGGGGTGCCTTAGAAGTCGCCCGGATGGCGCGCGAGCTCTTGGGTGGAAACGGCATTAGCGTGGACTATGTGCCCATGCGCCATGCCGCCAATCTCGAGACGGTGGACACCTACGAAGGCACGTACGAGGTACACACGCTCATCATTGGCCGCGACATTTTAGGGGAAAACGCCTTCTAGCGGCTTCACGAGTGATGCCCTCCGGCCCTTGGCTCCGGGGGGCCTTTTTTATCCTCGCCATAGAGGTGCCGTGGATAGGGTGGGGCGACCGCGGGGTGCGATGGTCTCTCGGAAAACCGGCATAGTCGTCCTATTCGGGCATAGAGTCTACCAACCCAAGTGGAGGCTGATGTTTAAGGAGGGATGACGATGGCGGCGACAAACGGGATTCTTCCCTTAAGCGCCGAAGAGCGCCCTACTTTTTGGGCTACCTTCTTCGGCTGGGGACTGGATGGCTTCGATTATATGATGTATGCGTTGGTGCTGACGGCCATCTTGGGCGCCTTTCACCTAAACGATGCGGAAGGTGGACTGCTCGGCACAACAACCCTGATTCTCTCCGCGCTAGGCGGCATATTGGCGGGGACGATGGCTGACCGCATGGGCCGCGCCCGCACCTTGGCGCTGGCCGTTTTCATTTACTCGCTATTCACGGCGTTAAGTGGCTTGGCCACGTCCTATCCGGAAATGCTGGTGTTTCGGGGACTGGAAGGTCTCGGGTTCGGTGGCGAGTGGGCTGTCGGTGCCGTCTTAATCGCCGAGACGGTGCGGGGCGATGTGCGCGGACGGGTTCTGGGACTGGTTCAAGGAGCCTGGGCATTCGGCTGGGCACTTGCGGTCATCGCGTCCCTCATCATTCTTCCGAATGCCGGTGCCATAGGATGGCGGGTGATGTTTTGGATTGGCCTCTTGCCGGCGCTTCTTTGCATTTATGTGATGCGCCGCGTGCCTGAGCCGCCAATTTGGGCCAAGGAAAAGACACGCGTTGAGCGGGCGGCCTCGGTCTCCTTCTTTCATATCTTCTCTCGAAAGCTCCTCAAGCGGACGGTCTTTGCGGCCCTATTGGCAGTAGGGGCGCAATCCGGCTATTACGCCATCTTTACCTGGCTCCCGACATATCTGAAGACCGACCGGCACTTATCCGTGGTGGGATCCGGCGGCTATCTCTTCGTGGTCATAGTGGGTTCGTTTGTCGGTTATGTGCTGTCAGGCATGATTAACGACTGGATTGGCAGAAAATTAACCTTTGTCTTTTACGCCGTCTTCAGTGGGCTTATCATATTGGTATATACGCACTTCGCCATCTCCAACGGCGTCATGCTGGTGCTGAGCTTTCCATTGGGATTTTTCGCCTCTGGCATCTTCAGCGGTTTCGGCCCCTTTTTGGCGGAACTCTATCCCACTAAGGCGCGTGGAGCCGGGCAGGGGTTCACCTATAACTTTGGCCGTGGCGTGGCTGGGTTCGCGCCCGCCTTGGTGGGGGTCTTGGCGGTACACTACGGATTAGCGGGTGGCATCTCGGTGTTTGGTCCCGCAGCCTACGTTCTTTGCCTGATTGCCCTGATTTTCCTTCCCGAGACACGTGGAATGGCGTTGGAGCAGGCAGCTTAAAAGGAGGGAGGCTTATGGCGCACCATCCTCGCATGCGGTTGGCGGGTGACGCGGCGATATTGCTGGAATTTGGCCAGACACCCGATCCGGCCATCAATCGGGACGTGCATCGAACGGCGCGGGCGCTCCAGCGTGCATCCATTGCGGGGGTGTGGGGGATTGTTCCTGCCTATACCACGCTCTTGGTGGAGTTTGATCCCTTCATCATCCGGGCGGCGGCACTCATGGAGCGGATCCAGAATCTTGCGCTTGACGATGTAGTGGAGGCGCCGCGCTGTTTTGAAATTCCCACCGCCTACGGCGGTCCGTTCGGCGAGGATTTGGCGGACGCCGCGACGCGCTTAGGCCTGGACCCCGAAGAACTGGTCGCTCAGCATTCGAAACATCGCTATCAAATCTATTGTTTAGGATTCTCTCCGGGCTTTCCGCTGGCGGGGATTTTGCCTGAAGCCCTCCGGCTTCCCCGGCGAACGTCGCCCCGGACCGCCGTGCCGTCCGGGGCAGTGGCCATCGCCGGATTTCAAACGGGCGTCTACCCCACGGAAAGCCCGGGCGGCTGGCACCTCATCGGGCGTACCCCAGGACGGCTCTTTCATCTGGAAAGAACTTCGCCGGTGATGTATCAACCCGGCGACTATCTCCAATTTCGTCCGATTAGCGGGGAGGAATATCGGCATTTGGAGGCACGAGCATTGGCAGGCGAGATGGTGGTTCGGGAGGTAGCCAATGGGCCGCATTAAGGTGGTTAAACCCGGGCTTCTCACCACCGTACAGGACGCCGGACGCCGAGGCTACGAGCATTGGGGCGTCATGGTTGGCGGTTGGTTGGACGATTGGGCGGCGCTCTGGGCCAATCGTTTGGTGGCCAACCCCGCCAACGCTGCCTTGTTGGAGGTGACGTTGATGGGGCCTGAGCTGCTGGTCGAGGAGGGGGGATGGGCGGCCCTTACGGGAGCGGATTTAGGGGCCTCGGTTAATGGCGCGGGGTGGAATCCGGGAAGCAACCGATATCTCGAGGATGGCGACGTGGTTCGGTTTTCACGAGCTCATCGGGGCGCCCGCACCTATCTGGCTTTCTCCGGTGGGATTGCGGTGGACCCGGTATTCGAGAGCCGCTCGACCGACCTGGTTGCCAAATTTGGCGGCATCGAAGGCCGGAGTCTCCGGTCAGGCGATCTCCTGTTTTTTTCCGGGGCAACCGACGTTTTCGCGTGCAAGGCGCCGGTCGAGACACTCATGAATGGTGGGGAGATCCGGGTGCTACCTGGGGTACGGGTCGACGCGTTTCCCGCCACCGCCTTGAACCGCCTGCTAGCCGCTGAGTATCGTGTCAGCCCCCGGTCTGATCGGGTGGGGATGCGGCTTGACGGGCCCCCGGTGACCGACCAGCCGATGCCCAGCGGCGGCGTTTCGGAAGGGATGGCTATTGGCGCCATTGAGGTGCCACCGAGCGGGGAACTGTTGGTGTTGTTGAAGTCGCGCGGCAGCATCGGCGGGTATCCGGCGCTCGCCCACGTCATTCGAGCCGATTGGCCACGGCTTGCGCAGTTGAAACCCGGCGACGCGGTCCGTTTTCGTCTCGTGGATTTAACCGAGGCGGAAGTCTTGTTGGATGCGCAGATGGAGGCGCTAAAGCAACCGTTGGCTACTGGCGGGAACGAGCTGGCGCCCGTAGAAACTCAAAGGACCGATGCCCGAGTGACGGCGCCGACCTGGGCGGTCGCGTATCGAGCCGCGTCCCCGGGGGGCGTGCCCTTGGCTTCGGTGGGGCAAGTGGTTCATGAAGGCGACCCGTTGGCGGTGCTGGAGGTCATGAAAAACTTCTTCGATGTGGTGAGTCCGCTTTCGGGAAAAGTGGTGGCGGTCTCCTTTGATGATGGTCAGGAAGTGCTCGAAGGACAGGAGTTATTTCGCATTCAGCCGTTTTCATAAGCGGAAAGGGGCGAGACAAATGGCAGAGAAAGTGGATCTCAACTGCGATATGGGAGAAAGCTTTGGGGCTTGGAAAATGGGCGATGACGAGAATGTGCTCCGCCATATTTCATCGGCCAACGTGGCTTGCGGATTTCATGGTGGAGATCCGCGCATCATGGGCCGGACCGTGGAACTAGCCAAAACGTATGGGGTGGCCGTGGGAGCCCATCCGGGATTTCCCGACCTGGTCGGGTTTGGCCGACGCAACATGGATGTCACGCCTGAAGAGGCGCGCACCGACGTACTATACCAAATTGGGGCTCTCGCGGGCTTTTGCCGCCGCTTCGAGCTGCCGTTGCAACATGTAAAGCCGCATGGCCAGCTAAACAATTTAGCCATGCATGACCGGCGTCTGGCCGATGCCATTGTCGCAGGCATCGCCGATTTTAGTCCAGATTTATTGATTGTCGCCTACGGTGGGGAACTGGCGCGCGCAGCGGAAGCGCGCGGCATGCGGGTCGCCTACGAGGCCTTTGCCGACCGGGAATACAATCCGGATGGCACCTTAGTGTCACGGCGATTGCCAGGGGCTGTCATCACCGACCCGGACCGGGTGGTGGAACGGGCGGTGCGCATGGTGCAAGATGGGGCAATCACGGCGGTGGATGGGTCGCGTCTCGACTTTCCTATTCATACGCTGTGTGTCCATGGCGACACACCAGGAGCGGCCGGGTTGGTGGAGCGGCTGCGGCGAGCTTTTGCTGAGGCTCAGATTCAGATTGTGCCGATGGCTGAGATTCTCTCATGAAGCGCGCATCCGAGATAGTCGAATTAAGCCACCGTTTGCGTGTGGGGCAACCGTACTACCCGACCCACGCCCATTATTTTCGCATGATGTACAACCAGCTGGAAGACGGGGATTCGTCAGCCCATGCCCAACTCATCATGGGCGAGCACGCTGGGACGCATGTGGACGCACCACGGCATTTTTTCCCGGACGGCGCAACCATTGACCAATTGCCCCTCGACACCTTTATGGGGGATGGGCTGGTGGTCGATTTGTCCTTTTCTGAGGGCGGCCAGGCGCTGTCCCGAGAGGCGCTAGAAACCGCGTTAGGGCAGAGGGCGTTGGAGCTGAAGGGCAAAATGGTGTTACTCCGGTACGACTGGGACCGCCTTTGGCATTTGCGGCCGCGGCGCCGGGAGTATGTCGATAGCTGGCCGGGACTTTCAGGTGCGGCAGCTCGCTACCTGGCCGAAATAGGGGTCAAGGCGGTCGGCACGGATGCCATCTCGATGGATGCTTCCGGCGCTTCCCACGCTCCCGCTCATCACGCGCTCCTGGGATCCGGTGTGGTTATCTACGAAAATCTAACCAATTTGGGGCGCCTCATCGACCGCGCATTTACTTTCGTTGGCATTCCCCTGGCTATCGGTGAGGGTACGGGCTCGCCCGTGCGGGCGTTTGCCTACCTTATGGAGGGGTGCTAAGGTGCGTTGGGGCATTTTGACGTCGGGGGGCGACGCCCCAGGGATGAATGCTGCCATTCGGGCTTTCGTCCGTTTGGCGATTGGTGAAGGCGACGAGGTGTTGGGCATTGAGCGCGGATTTGAAGGCATGGCCGAGGGCCTGGCCCGGCTGCTCACGGTCTCGTCGGTGGCCGACATCCTGATGAGGGGAGGCACGATGCTGCGCACCTCGCGCTACCGCGCCTTTGAAGACCCGTCTACCCGCGAGCGGGCTTTCGAGTGGGCTCGTCAGCAGCAGCTCGCGGGCCTGGTGGTGTTGGGGGGGAATGGCTCCCTGGCGGGTGCCGTCCACATTGCGGAGAGAGGACTTCCGGTGGTGGGCATCCCGTCCAGCATCGATGGCGACGTGCCCGGCACCGACTATACCTTGGGATTTGACACGGCCGTCAATAATATCACCGCCTCAATGGACAAGATTCGCGATACCGCCTCCGCCCACGAACGGATTTTCGTCGTTGAGGTGATGGGCAACCGGAGCGGTCAATTAGCTGTGGCGGCAGGATTAGCCGGTGGAGCAGAGGCCGTCATCGTACCGGAAATTGCCCCCGACTATCACGCCATTGCCAGGAGATTGGACGAAACCTATGCCCGTGGCAAGCGGCACAGTTTTTTGGTTGTCGCGGAGGGTGCAGCACGCGCCGCTGACGTGGCTGAGGAAATGCGCAGTTTAACGGGCCACGAGGTGAAGACGGTGGTGTTAGGCCACACGCAGCGCGGGGGGCCCCCCTCCGCTCACGACCGCATCATGGCGGCTTTGTTCGCGGAAGAGGCGTTGCGCTGCCTTCGTGATGGCAACCCTAGCGCTATGATGGCCTTGTCTAAGAGCCAGGTGGTAGCCGTTCCGCTGGACGTGGTATCCCGCCAACAAGCCGGCTTGAACGTGGGCTGGATGGCCTTGGCAGAGCGGTTGGCGCGTTAGGCGGGGAGAACATGCTAGCGTGGCAGCCACATCGGCGCTGCCTATTCCACGAAGTTCCATCCCCGTTTTTTTAGTGTAGGGCTGTTCGCACTGATCTTTTTGGTGAAAGTGGCGGTACCTGGAGATAGAGAGGAGGCGCGTCGATGAAAGTCTGGGCCCGCTATGGAATGGTTTTGGCAGTGGCCACCGTCGCGGCCGGCTGTGGGAGTGCGGCGCCAGCCGCTTCCCCACCCGCTAAGCCCGTGCATCATCAGTTAGAAGCGGTGGCGGTTAAGGCAGGTACGGCAGACGTGAAAGGGCAGTCGACACGGGTCTTGGTCAATCAGAAGGGGCTGACCCTTTATTATTTCACGAAGGATCATGGGTCTAAGTCAGCGTGTACCGGGTCGTGCACGTCATTGTGGCCGCCATTGTTGGCATCACAGGGCAACGTACAAGTCGGTTCGGGTGTCAGCGGCAAAATTCAAGTGGTGAAAGACGCGAATGGCGATCAGGTGTCCTATAACATGCCAAGAGTGGGCAGGCCAAGGGGCAAGGACTGCTGAAAGAGTGGTGGGTGGCAACACCGTCGCTGGCAGCTCCGTCCACCGCGTCGGGGGGATCCTCCGGATCCAGTGGCTGGTAAGGGATGCTGAGGCAGAAAATCTTCTGGATGCTGCTGTGGCCGGGCATCACGTTGTGCTCGGCCTTTCTGCCCTGGTTCCAAGTGGTTGTGCCCCACCCTGGGACCCGTCTCGATATGGTGCAGTTGAGTCCCGACGCCTGGGGATGGGTGGTTGTCAATATTGGCGCTCTTTTTCTGGTGCGCTGGCGTCACACCGGGCGTTGGGTGTGGAGTCTTTTGGGGATCGCAGCCCTCGGTGGCGGTGTGGCGACCGGCTTTTCTTTCGCCACAGCAGCACGGGTGTCGCAACTCTTGTCCGCCCCGGTCCCCCTCATCCCAGATTGGGGATTTGCCGTTTTTTTGGCCGGGGCGCTAGGGTGGGCCTGCGTTGCCGGAATATGGATGTTGTCCCGGCGTGAGCCTAGTATCGATGGCCCTCGGGCGTGAAGGCGCCGGGATTCGTCAAAGTCGGGGGTGGGGCGGGGTGAGTTGACATCGGAGGGCCGCCCAACCCGGTGCGCCGAAGCTGGGCCAGAGGGGCATGGGGCGGCCGATCGTGCGGCGGCGGGAATTAGGCGCCGATGAGGCTCATCATCTCATGACGATGCGCATTGTAGTACCGCGTGGCCTACGCGAGATTCTTGTGTAGCTCAAAGCGATCCTGCCAATCCACGGGTCCCGGGCCTGACCTGCAACGCGGCGCTAGCCGACCCGATCAAGGCGGCCCACGCGCCATCACAGCCGCACATAACAAAGCACTTCACCGACCATATCGGGGCGGCCCAAATAGCGCCATCAATTCCATCCATCGGGGTAGCTCATCTTTGGTGACCAGACGCACCACCACCCGACGGACCCGCTCGTTCATCGTCTCCGCGGGCGCGTGCGCGCCCGGGTCGGAGGCAGGCATTCTTGTGGTCGTGCCCTTGGTGTCACAAATTTTTGGGTTAGGCGCCCGTATTACGGCCAAAATCGTAAAATTCGCCCATTATTGTCCACTATGGCGGAGTCCTGCGTGAAGGCGCAGGGCTGCGTCATAGTCGGTAACAATGGGATGATGGCGCTATTTTGGCGGTAATACTGGCGGAAAATCCCAAAATCTGCTACACCAAGGGTATGAACACGAAAATACGAGACTCCAACAGGGGCGC
>NZ_JABBVZ010000067.1 GCF_012933365.1 Sulfobacillus harzensis
GCCTCGGGGCCAGCCTCCGGACCAGCCTCCGGACCAGCCTCGGGGCCAGCCTCGGGGTCAGCCTCGGGGCCAGCCTCCGGACCAGCCTCGGGGCCAGCCTCGGGGCCAGCCTCGGGGACAGTCTTTTAGGCCAGGGACTCGTGTCCCCGTCCTTTTGGGGATCGATAGATCTCTGGTGGATTGCCTTCTATCAATTCGGTCGATACCTCGGCGTCACGTATGCGCCCGATGCCGCCGAAAAACTGGACATCATGGATGCCATCGGGCAGTCCTGCGGATGGTGGTATCCATTTGAGGGAGCCTGTATCGCCTGTGAGCGGCCGGAGATCATCCAGATGGAAGAACATCCTCAATGGTCCGGCATATACCGCCTCCATGCGACGGATGGCCCGGCGGTGCGGTTTCGGGATGGCTGGAGCATTTATGCCTGGCATGGGGTGCGCGTACCGGCCCAGCTCATTGACACGCCATCCCTCATCACCCGCGACGACATTCTCTCCGAAATGAATGCCGAAGTACGGCGCGCGATGATGGAGCGGCTCGGCCATGATCGGTTCGCCAGTCTGCTGGATCTTGAACCAATTCACGAAGAGGCCTGGAACGGACAAACGTATACGCTGCTCCGTAGTCGCGAGCGGGATACGGTAGCGGGCGACTACCTCCAGTTTGTGCGCGTCACGTGTCCATCCACCGGGCGCGTCTATCATCTGTGCGTCCCACCGAGTGTGCGGACCGCGCGAGAAGCGGTCGCATGGAGTTTCGCCATGGAGGCCGACGAGTATGACCCAACGCGCGAAGCGTGAGCGCGTCAAGCGCACGTGAGGGGATTCCTCGTACCGCCTTTAGGTGTGCGGAGCGTCAGCACCCCCATTCCAGGAGGGATCGACATGCGGAGACAAGCCCAGCAACCAATCGGTGGAAACGTCCAAGGCTTCGGCCAACGCGACCAGCGTGTCAATCGACGGCCAGCGGTGCCCGTGTTCCCAGTAGCCCACCATGACATCGCTCACGCCGATCTGATCCGCCAGGGCCTGCTTGGTCCAACCCTTCGCTTGACGGGCTTGTGCCAAACGGTCGCCAAAAATTATTTTCGGATTCATCATCAAACCCCTTGCCTAACCTAGAGTTAGGCGGTATGATGACATCGAAAGCTAACTCGCAGTTAGCCGAATGCAAAGGAGGTGACCGCCAATGCGGAAGACGTACATGCGCCAGCTCAAGGCGTGGCGAGAGCGCCGTGGTCTGAGTCAGGCGGACCTTGGCCGCCTAGCAGGTTACTCCGATGCGTTCATCTCGATGCTGGAGCGCGGCAAGAAGTATGGCTCGCTGGACACGCTGGAACGCCTCGCAACCGCTCTCAATGTGAACACGGACCAACTTCTGGCCGATACCGACAGCATACCAGACGCGCCGCGCGGCGCGCACGCCGCTGAGGCCAAATAACGCAAAAAACAACACCCCGGCGGACACCGGGGCGCACCAAAAAATCCGTTTCTAGGAGTGATTATACCATGAGTTCCGTTCTTGAGAAAAGTTCCGACCGCACCGCGTTGCTCAGCTTCGCCCGCGATCTGGTCGCGCAATTAGAGCCGCCCCAAGCGGTGGACTACAAGATCCGCAAAGATTGCCCCATCTGCCGCCGGTTCATCACCCAGGCGCAAGTCACGCATCCCGGCACGGTCGACATCGTGCCGCAAGACGGCGGGTGGTGGCAGCTGGTCCACACGCGCTGCTTGCGGCAGTTCGTGGCCCAGTCCTATGGGGCCGAAGTCGTGATTGATATTTCGGGGCCCGAGTCTGAGCAGGAAGGAGCGCGATAAGGATGGCGAGCGTCTTGGCGCACACCCAAAAAATGGGCCGTGACGAGTGGCTCCGATTGCGCAAGCGCGGTATCGGCGGGAGTGACATCGGGGCGATTGCTGGCTTGAATCCGTTTAGTTCGCCGTTGGATGTGTTCCTCGAAAAGATTGGCGAGGCGCCCGAGAAAGAAATCACCGACCGCATGGAAATCGGGACATTGATGGAGCCGGTCGTCGCGGAAATGGCCGCACGTCGGAACCCGCATTGGCGCATTCAACGGCGCCATGCCATGTTTCAACATGCAGAGTATCCGTGGGCGCTCGCTAACATTGATCGGTTGGTGTTCGACCCGGAGGCTGGCAAGGGCATTATGGAGTGCAAAACCGGCGGCTGGCGGCGCCTTAAGGAATGGGACCAGGACGATGCCCCGGACTACCAAAAAGCCCAATTGTACTGGTACGAAGGCATCCTGGGAGTGGACTGGGGGGTCATGGCGGGAATTTTCGACCAGCAGTACCGCCAATTTCTCGTCCCGTTTGACAAAGAAATCTTCGGCTACCTGCTCCAGATCGCCCAAGACTTCTGGCACCATGTGGAGACGCGCACCCCGCCGCCGTTGGATGGGAGTGCCGCCTCCACGAAACTCGCCAACGCGCTCTATCGCCAGAGCAATCCCGGCAAGACCATCAGTTTGCCGACAGAAGCGGCCACCCTCATTGCCCAATGGAACGTGGCCAAATCGGACCTCAAAGCCGCTGAGAAGCGTAAGGACGAAGCCGAGAATCGGCTGAAGCAATTGCTCGCGGACGCGGAAACGGGCACCTATGACGGATACCAGGTCCTCTGGAAGACCACTGTAAGCCACCGGTTAAACGCCAAGAAACTCAAGGCCGACCAACCGGACCTCTATGCCCAGTACACCGAAGAATCCGTGAGCCGCCGATTCGATATCAAAGAAACGAAGGGAGAGTAACCCATGGGAACGATGAAAGAACAAGATGCCCGCATGAAGGAACAATTGGTGCAGCGCGCTAATCCATCCGCTAAACCGGATCCAGCCCGGAGCATTGCGACCTACCTGGAAAAGATGAAGCCGCAGATTGCCTTGGCTTTACCGAAACACCTCACAGCCGACCGGTTGGCTCGAATAGCTTTGACCAACATTCGCATGACCCCCAAGTTGCTGGAGTGTTCTGTGGAAAGTTTGATGGGCGCGATCATGCAAGCCGCGCAGCTGGGCCTGGAGCCCGGCCCCTTGGGACATGCCTACTTGGTGCCATATGGCCGCGAGTGCACCCTCATTATCGGCTACAAGGGCCTGATTGACCTGGCCCGGCGATCCGACCAAATTCGGTCCATTAGCGCCCATATCGTGTATGAAAACGATTACTTCGAAATTACCTATGGCCTGGAAGAAACATTGGTGCATAAGCCGGTCTTTGAGAATCGCGGGAAGCCCAAACTGGCCTACATGGTGGCGCGGTTGAAGGATGGTGCCTATGCCATCGAAGTGATGACCGTCGAGGAAATCGAGAAGATTCGGCACCGCTCGAAAGCTGGAACCCATGGGCCGTGGGTCACCGACTGGGAAGAGATGGCCCGCAAGACAGTCGTCCGTCGCGGATCCAAGTACCTGCCCTTGGCCATCGAAATTCAACGGGCCATTGCCGCCGACGAAACGGTCAAGACGGAGATTGCCGAGGACATGACCGATGTGATCGACGTGTCAGCCACGGAAGTGCGGGATCTCGAGTTAGGCGAAGTGCCGGTTTCGCACGACCCGGAGGATGCCGAGCCCCCGGTGACGGAAGGACAGTTGCTGTGATGGCCCGGCACAGCAGGGTGGGGGCGCCCGGCGCCTCCCGCCCGCACCGGGGGTCTCAGCGGACGCATTGGCGACTGGCCCCCTGGGCGCAAGAGCTCTATGGCACCGTGGGATTGCTCATCTTAGCCCTGCTCCTCATGTATATCCTGCTCGGCGCATTTTAGGACAAGCCTTCGAAAAAATTTTAACCTGCGAGATTGGAAACTTGTAGGAATCAAGGAAAGGACGGATGATCGATGACCCGCTGGACGAAATGCCGCAATAAAACCTGCAAAACCCAAGTGCTCGCCATCCCCGGTGTGCCCCGCTACTGCCCCGCGTGCTTGAAAGCGCACCGGCTGGCCTTATTGGCGCAGTACCGGCACGTAGAACCGGAGGCGCGCCATGTGTGAGCATGGCCGCCAGATGGGCGGCCGTGAGGGGTTTGTGTGTTTGGATTGCGGGACGCGCTTTCCGGTGCAGCCCGTCGCACCGCTGACGGCCGATCAACAAGCGAAAGTCCGGGCGGTGTTGGATCTGGCGCAAGACCGCGGGATGCTCACGCCGGCTGAAGCGGCCCATTTGTGGACCGTGTGGGAGGAGGCGACGCAGAGATGAGGGAGGACACGCTGGGGCCGCGTGTGGCCGCGGGGGCCAAACTAGCGTCGCTCTCACACGCGGAGGTGCGGACGCTCCGGATGGGCTTGGTGAGTTGGCAACGCGACTTAATGCGGGCGCCGGCCCTACTGGCCACTCCCGGGGGCCTCGAGGAATGGGAACGGATTGGGCTACTGCTCGACATATTGCGCTAAGGGGATACCGCCATGGAATGGTTTCGGTTTTACTCCGATACGATCTCGAACCCGAAGATTCGCCGACTGCCTGTGACGAGTCGCTGGATCTGGGTCTCCGTTCTCGCTCTGGCTAACGCGTCGCCGGAGCGAGGTACCCTGCAAATCGAAGCAGGGCTCCCGTACTCCACGGAGGACATCGCGGATGCCGCCAAGGTATCGGAAGCCGAGGTCGAGCAGGCGCTGGCCACGTTTGTTGAGCAATCCATGTTGACGTTAATGCCGGAAGGGTACTATCGCGTGACGGGATGGGATAAGCGTCAATTCGAATCCGATGACAGCACGGCGCGCTCCCGCAAGAGTCGAGCCAAGCAGGGGGACTCGCGACGCAACGACGATGCAACGTCCCTGCAACGTCCCAATGTTGTTGCTGCAACGCCCCCAGAGACAGATACAGATTCAGAAAAAGAAGAGAGAGAGAATCCCGCGCCCACGCGAGGATGGGGGCGAGGCATCCCGGCCCCGACGGCGGAACTGCTATCGACCCTGGATGCCCGGGCGAATCACACCCCCATCTTGACCGCCTATACCGATGACCTGATCCGATGGCACGTGCAGGGCATGGACTGGGCCGTCATTGACCGCGGCCTGACGTTGGTGCTGGAACGGGACAAGCCGTTCGCCTACGGACTGACCATGCTGAAAAACTGGTTCCAAGAAGGCAAACGCACGCTGGATGACTTTGTCGGGAAACCGAACACCCGCGCGGCCCGCGCCTCGCCACGCGAACCGACGCCCCTCCCGGCCCACTCCCTGAAAAACGATCCGAATGCAGGAAGGTGGCGGAAAGCCCATGGCGGATGATAACCGGGATCTGGTGGAAAACGCGGTCGTCTTGCTGGCCTTGACCCATGTGGACCGCCCGCTCGAGGCACCCGTTCAAGAGACGTGGTTTCAGAACGGCTTGGCGCGCCGCGCGTGGCAGCATGTGGCGCAATGGCGGCAAGCGGGGACGGCGGCTGACCTCGCCAGCCTCGTGGGCGTGCTGGGTCCCGATTGGGGGTCGGTGGCGGAGCAGTATCCGTTGATTGCCGAAACGTTCTCATTGCGGACGGCCGTCGAAGCGCTGCGTCAATACGCGGTGCGCGACCAACTCCAGACCTGGCTGCGGGAATTGCCACGGCGGTGGGACGATCCCCTCGGCGCGGCGGGATGGGTGGCGACGCAAGCCGCGCAACTGCTCGGCGCGCATCAACCGGTCACGGCCCACACGGGGGCAGCCATGGCGACGGCGCACTGGACCCTCACCGAAGAGCGGATGGCGCATCCGGAGGCCACCGGAGGCTTGACGTTCGGGCTGCCGCACCTGGATGCGCTGGTGCAGGGGCTGGGTCCCGGCGACGTCGTGTTTCTGGGCGGTCGCCCCAAGACGGGCAAGACCACCTTCGTCCTGAATTGGGTGCGGCACTGGCTCAAGACCGGGCATGGCGTCGTCCTCTTTTCGTTCGAGATGGTCTGGGATGAGATCGCGGCGCGCCTCATCGCGATGGAGTCTGGGTTGCCCACGAAGGCCGTCGAAAAGGGCCTGTTAGCGGACGACGAGTGGGGCCGCTATCGGGATGCGAACGGCTGGCTGAGCGCCCAACCGATCCACGTGTACGACACCCCGCTGACGTGGCCCGACATCGCCGCGCGGATCCGGCAGCATGTCGCGCGGGGGGAAGCCGGGGTCGTGGTGATTGATCACCTCGGACTGATTAGTCGGCCCGGGCGCCAAAACAGCAACGAGGAATTGGCGCAAATCGTCCAGCCGGCGAAGAATCTGGCCCAAGAACTGCGGATCCCCGTCGTCGTGATTTCGCAGTTGAGCCGCGCCGTCGAAGCCCGGCAGGACAAACGGCCGCAGCCCTACGACTTTCGCGACAGCGGCACGATCGAGCAAACCGCGAATCTGGCCCTGATGCTGTGGCAGCCGTTGCCGATGGACCTGGGCGGCTTCTATGGCCGCATGGCGCCCGACGTGATGCCCATTGAGTGCTATGTGGCGGCGTACCGGAGCGGTCCCAGTCGGGTGGGATTGCTGGTGGATTGGGACCGGAACACCGGCCGCATGCAAGACGGCGGGGAAAGCCCGTATGACCCGACGCAGAAAAGGGAGGGGATGTAAATGGCGAAATGGACTGCCGCAGAACGGCATGTAATTCAGACGGCTCGGACGTTCCGGGAGGCGTGTGCGCGCTTGCCGCAGCGGGATCGCGAGCAAGTGCGGGCGCAATGGCGGTATCGGCGGGGGAGCACGCGCCAACGGCGCACAACGCCGTATGCGCACACGAATCCGGGCGGCGTGGCCGTCGCGGGCCGTGGGCCGGAAACTCCGGATGAGCGCCGCGTGGCGCGGATTCTCGGGCACGTCCGGGAGCAGGCGCGGGCGGCAGGCGTGTGGGTGGACGTGGCGTTGCTGCTGGCCGCCCTCCGGGACACCGATTGGCGGGGCGCCGAGCAGGCCATCCGGCAAGCCCTGCCCGTGGAAGGGTGGACCCGATGAGCGCGCGACCCCCGCTCCACTTGACGTCCCATGGGCTAGAGCGCTGGTGCCAGCGGACGGGCCACGAGCCCCATGCCGTGCATACGGCGTGGCAGGAGGCGGTGTTTCGCGGGACCGCACGCATCCATGTGTATCATGGGCGCCGGACGGTGCTGGCCTACGGCTACCAGGTCGGAGATTGGATCCTGGTGGTCGGCTACCAAGCCGGGCGGTATCATCCGGGGTATCACAAAGAGCGGCCGACCGGCTATCGCCTCTTGAGTGTGTGGTCGCCGCAATGGTGGGCGATCCGGGTCAATCGGATGGGGAGGCGATAAGGGTGCTGTGGTGGAGTGGGGGATTTGTCGGGGGATTGGTGCTCGCGGTCGGGGTGCGCCATGGGTGCGATACCCTCCAGCACCGCCGGGTGAACGCCGCGCGGTGTCGGGACCTGGAGCGGCGACAGGAGGCGGCGGGATGGGCACGCAAAGGCCTCCTCTGGGTGGCGAAAGGGGGGAAGTGAGATGCGATTGCATGTGATCTGGCGCTGGTCGTGTGGCATCTGCGGGAACCGCTATCGCACGGCAGCGCAGGCGCGGGCCTGCCAACGAAGCGCGCACAAACGCTGTCAACGCTGTGGACTCGTGGGTGCGGCCGATGAAAACTTCTGTGAACGGGATGGAAGCCGTTTGGTGATGGACTAACGCGCCCCACGGCGCACGACGAAAGGAGAAAGGAGCGACCCCATGAGTTATGGGCGATTTCCGTATTATATCTGGTCCGGGGAAGGCTTGCATATCTGGAGTGATCGCACCCCCACCGATCGTGAGCCCATTCTTGCGAGCCCCCAAACGTACAACGAAGGCGAGAATGCGGAAGGCTGGAATCCACAACCGATGCATGTGGTGATTCTGCCCTATGAGGCCGTGCGGCAACTGCTGACACGGTGGCTAGAGGATCGGCATCCCGACCTGGTGACGCCTGCACTGTTAGCTGCCATTGAGAAGGACTTCGCGGATGATGCAGACGGTGGAACGCGAGGCACTCTGGTCGCCAGCGCAGAGGAGAAAGGGGATGGCCCCTCGTGAGGAAGCGAGAAGCGCAATGCCCAGAGTGTGGCCACTGGAGTCCGGTGACGTGGGATGCGGTCACGCCGGGCACCCAGGTGCGCGTAGAGCATTGGAAGGAGTAGCGCATGGCGGACGAACTGTTGCGGGTGCGGTGTCCGCGCTGTGGTGGCACGCTGATTCGGTACGTGCAAGCGCTGACCGGGGATGCGTGGATCGAATGTCTGGAGGCGGCGTGTGATTATCGGCGGCCCGATGACGAATGAGGAGGGACGGCATGGGGTGGCGTGAGCGAACGGTCGTCTTGAGCCTGCTGGCGAGTGTGTGGATTGTGAGCCTCCTCATCGTCGGGGTGGTGCCACCGCAGGGAGGCCGCAATGTCATAGTAGCTGTGATGGTCGCCGGGGGCCTCGGACTGTTGCTGATGGCGGGGGGGCCTGATGACTGACTTCCAAACCGGTGACGCCTGCGCTGTGGCGGCCAACTGCAAGAATTACCCCGCGCAATGCCTCGGCTGCTACTTTCCGGAGGACGCCCTCGGTCCCACGCAATACATCCCGCGTGACAAAAAGATTGAACATCCGTGGACCACCCAGCGGAAGGCCGAGCGCAAGGCGCAACGGAAGCAGGCGAAGCAGTCGGACGCCAGCAAGCGGGGCAAGCGCAACAAGCGCAACGGCTATCGCTCGGAGAAAGATGCGGAACACGAATTGGCGCGGTTTGGGTTTCATCGGGTCCCGTTGAGCGGGGCATTGGAAGGCCAGCCGGGTGACATTCGCCGGGACGTGCCCGACGGACGCATGATCCGCATGATTGAGAACAAACGGCGCGTCGGCGCGATGGGGTACATCGAAGACTGGCTGGCCCAAGAAGGCGCGGACGCGATTCGGCTGGACGCGGGAGGACGCCGGAAACCCCTCATCATTTTGCCACTGGATCGCTTTGAAGCCCTCTTGGATGAAGCCGGATACGATGTGAGCCATCAAGCGGTGAAGAACCTGCCGGACCTCCTGCGGGAGGCCGCGGACCAACTCGAAAGGCGGTAGGTCAAGCATGGTTACTTGGGAGGACTTGCAACATTCGCAACTGCCGGTGTGGTTGCCGGGAGTGCGGAAGGAGAAGGTGCCCAATGACGTTTGACGAAGCACGGATGGCGGTGCGGCGCGGGAACACGGTAGAAAAACTGTGGCCCGACGGGACGGTAACACAACTCTGTCAGGTGGCGGGACACATATCCACACGGAGTGGGCGCCGCGAGGCGTTGACGGGGTGGGACGACTTGGTGCTCATCCCGTGGGACTGGCTGGATAGTACTGGGTGGGATGTGGTGGTGCCGGAAGTCCTGCGCCCGACGCTTGCCCAACTGGCCCTGTTTCTGGCCGAAACGCGGAACATGGGTCCCCGTTTGCAAGCCGAGCATTTGGTGCAGCATTGGCCGGGCGTGGTGCAGGAGGATTGACATGGACTGGACCGAGATTGCAGAAGGGGTCAAGGCAAAGGTTATTGATGGCGGGAAGTCCTCAGAGGTACTACTCCTGAAACTGCCGAGTGCCGTGACAGCAGCAGAAGCTGAAGAATTGATACGCGCTTTGCGGGAGGCTTCGGTTCAGCACCCGGTGATCCTATTGCCGTCTGACGCGACCTTTGAAGCCGTGTACACAGGTCCGTCGGAGGTTGACCGCTTGGCTCAGCGTGTTCACGAAGCCTGGATGGCCGAAAAGCAACGGCAGGGTTATGCGGACCACCCCCGGCAGATTATCCGTGCATTCGACGCAGCGAGTGGGGAACTGGCGCCGGATCCTGATCGGCCAATGAGCCATCGGAACTTCCAGGCGGGACGCTCCATTGAGGTGCGGCCTGTGTGTTGCGACCGCCCCGCAGAGATGCATCACCGCAGTATGGTGCCCTATGACCAACTGCCTGAAGCCGCCAAGGACTGCGACCGTGCCATCGTGCTGGCGGTCTTGCAGGCGCTGATTGAGGAGGACGCGCCATGACCGACGTGATCCTGATGGCGTTGCGGCTGACCTGTCCCGCATGCGGGGCG
The DNA here is from genome assembly GCF_012933365.1 of Sulfobacillus harzensis. Classification (GTDB taxonomy): domain Bacteria; phylum Bacillota; class Sulfobacillia; order Sulfobacillales; family Sulfobacillaceae; genus Sulfobacillus_B; species Sulfobacillus_B harzensis. The sequence goes on from NZ_JABBVZ010000067.1 coordinate 10,034, forward strand.
GAATACGACGACACGACCGCCGAGATTGAAGCGCGAGTCGGCTACGGTTGGATTTTTCGGTGCCCGCATTGCCACGAGGGGCAAGTGGCCCTGGCGGTGTTGAAACGCCGGTCCCAGCTCCCGGACCCGATGCCGATGGAGGCCCACGAGACCTTGTTCGGACCGCGCACCTGGGACGGGACTTGGCGCTGGCCGTGGAAACGGAGGACACGCCGATGATTATGACCGTGGTATCGGACGCCGAACTGGAACTGCTCTTAGAGCAGAAAGCCGCGGCGAAAGCGCGCCTGCGCCGCGCGTATCGCTCGTATTTTGCCCGCGTGGCAGGTCAGGAAGCCGGGGAGGCCGATGTCATCGACACACAGGAGATTGCCCCACTGGAAGCGGAGTTTCTGCGGCTGCACCAGAGCATCATGGCATACGTGGCGCGGGGCACGCGGCGGGAGTCTGAAGAAGCTCGCTGAGGCCCTGCGATTACCGGAGGAGGCGTTGGAGGGATGCGAGAAATCGACGCTGTGTCGGGATTATTCACGGCCATTCAACAAGGCGACCGACGCCCTATCGACCCAGACGGTCCTCTCATTGCTGAGGTCATCCTGGGCATGTGGCTCTGGGCCTCGCAACACGGACCTCTCGCGGTCGAAGCGCTCATGGTGGCCGATTGGCAGCCATCGGAGGCCGCCCAGGCCCTCGATAGTCGTCTTATCGCGCAACGGATCTTTGCCTATCATGGCTGGCCGTGGCCGCCGGCAGAGGATGAGGAGGACGAAGACTGATGACGCGGCGAACTTACGCAGATCTCACCCAATTGGCCCTCAATCTCGTCGAAGCTGAGCATGCCACGCAATGGACCTTGGCCGACCTGGCACGGGAGGCCGCCGAAGAGATCGGCGTCTCGCCCCGCCAAGTCGCAAGCGACTGGGGCCTGAGCGCCAGTACCGTCCGGACGCTGGTGCGCGTGGTGCGGACCTTTTCGCCGGAGCAGCGCTCGCCGGTGCTGAGCTTTAGCCACTACCGTATTGCCGCCAGTACGGCAAATCCAGCAGAGTGGGTAGCCCGCGCCGAAGACGAACAATGGTCCACGCGCGATCTCCGAGACGCGATCCGCGCGGCCCACGCGGCGGACCCGGCGGAAGAGCGGCGGCGGCAAGCGGACCAAGCCATCCAGCGCGTCCGCCGGGTGTGGCAGGAGGCGGACCCGGATTTGCGCGAGCACATGCGCGGGCCGCTCGTTGCGTTCATGGAGGCGGAATTGCGATGCAAGGCGTAAAGGCCGATCCAGACCAAAAAGCGGCCGTGTTGGCCGCGTTACGGGCGGGGCAGCGGCGCGATGTGGTGGCGCAGCGCTTCGGTCTGTCGCCGTGGACGGTGCGGGACTGGCGGGCGCAGTGGGTACACGCGGGCCTCATCCCGCCCGCACGCCAAACGGTGACCCCGGCGATGCGTGAGCGGATGCTGGCGGACTTTCAGGCGGGTGTGTCGCTGGCCGTGATGGCCGAACGGTACGGGGTCCATCCGAGCACGCTCAGCAACTGGCGGAAGCGATTCGAGGCGGAGGGGGCGTTGCCGCCCGTGCTGACGCGGAAGCCGCCACCGTTACGCAACGAACCGCCAGGCCCCGTGGAAACGGCGTGGCTGCCCTGTGTGCAGTGCGGGACGGCCTTCCCCTATCGGTACACCGGGGCCTTGCGCGAAGACCGCTTGGAATATGTCCTCCGCCTGTGCATGCCCTGCTTTGATGTGTATTGCGCCGGACTACCGCTGACGGAGCCGACGAGCTTTACACCCGCACCCGAACCCGATGACGAGGAGGATACGGCCGATGACTGAACGGACCCGCGTGCCCTTCCGGCAATCCACGCTCGCCGACATGCGGTTTAGCCCGGGCGACGATACGAAACCCCCGTTGCTGACCGTGACCATTGGCCCGAAACCGGAACCCCGAAAGGAGACGATTCCCTTGCATCGTGTGATTGATCCGCAGGTGAAAGACGACGCCCTGCGCCTGCTGGATGCGGGCCTCTCCGTGCCCACGATTGTCGAGAAAACGGGCATTTCTCGCACGACCTTGTACGAATGGCGGAAGGCGCGCCACGCGGCCCCGGCCTCGGACGCGGCGAAGGACGGGGTGCCCGGCGAACCGGGTGACGCCGTGGATGACGGGGTGCACCGGCTGATGGGAGCGCTCGACCGCGTAGCCCTCGGACTAGACGCGAAGGACGCGGGATCGGTGGCGTACCGCGTCTATGCTGGGGATGCGCTGGTGGGCGAAGTGGGTGTGCCGCAGGACGCGCCCGTTCCCACCCGCTGGGTCGTGCAGACGCAGGCGATCAGCATGGCTCCGGAGGAGGACACGCCATGATTCGCCGCGAAACCAGTACCGGCCACGGTGTGCAGGATCGCCAGCGCTATCTGGACAAGATCCGGGACCGCGTGCGGAAGGCTCTCCCCAGCATTCCGGGGAACGCTCCCATCATTAGCGGCCCCGGCGATCAACCGGTGACGGTGCCGATTCCCGGCGGGGGCCTCGGCTTGCCACATTTTGTCCCGGCATCGCCTGAGACCCCGCCCGATGGGTGGGCGCAAGGCCCGGGACAACCCGGCGACATTATTCGCGTGATTCCACCCGGCGGATCGGGCAGTGGAGACGGCGATCCAGGCACGGAACCCGGTGACCACGACATTGACCTCACCATGACGCTAGACGAGTGGCGTCAGTGGATTCTGGAGGACTTGCAGTTGCCGGAGCTGCGCCCGAAGCCCACCGACCAGCTGACAGACCCGGAGACCGTGTGGACGAGTCGGAGCCGGGTGGGGAGCCAATCCACGGTGGACAAGCGGGCCACGCTGAAAGAAGCTCTGCGCCGGAGCCAGCAGCAACGCCAGCCACTTCGGTTCACGCCCGACGACCTCCGGTATCACAGCTGGGTGGAGCGCGACCGCCCGGCCACGGCGGCGGTGATTTACTTCCTGCGCGATATCTCGGCCAGTATGGGGGGCGAACGGGCGTATCTGGCCCGCGCCACGGCCTGGTATCTAGCGGCGGTGATTCAACGGGCCTATCCGCAATGCCCCATTCACTTTTGGGTGCATGACACCGCAGGCCGCGAAGTGCCCGAAGCCGATTTTCTGACCTTGACCGAGGGGGGAGGCACGGCGGCTGTCCCGGTTTACCAGGCGATGCAGATACACATGGATCATGGTTACCCGTTCACCAGTTACAACCGCTATGTCTTCCACTTTACGGATGGCGACCTGTGGGACGCGACGCAGACCGAGCCGCTGATTGCCCAGTGGGCCCCCACCCTGGCGCGGTTCGGCGTGGTGCTGACAGCACATCCGGACATGCGGGCACTGGTTTGGGCTAAGCGCATTGCGGCGACGGATGCAGTACGCGTGGCGGTGGATGCGGAACGGGCGGACGTGGTGCCTGCGGTGCGCTATTTGCTAGGGGAGGGAGACGCATGATCGCCGCCTTAGAAGCGTGGGATGCCCAGGTGGCCGACGCTGCGGACCGGATGGCGCTCGATGCCCGACCGATTGACTGGCGGCTGGTGGACGCGGATCGGATCTATGAGTTAGCCGCTGTGGGCATGCCAGGGGTGATGCGCCATTGGACCCATGGGCGCGACTACTGGATCGAGCGTTCGCGCTTGAGTCGGGGGCGCGGACGCCTCTACGAAATGATCGTCCATGCGGAGCCACCGATTGCGTATTTGCTGGAGGGCAATACCCTCCCAGCGCAGAAACTGGTGATCGCCCATTGCTACGGGCACGCCGATCTCTTCCGTCGGCATGCGATCTTCCGCGACCACCCGACCGACTACCCGGTTCGACTGGCTGCGCAGGAACGGCGCCGGCAAGCGTATGTGGCCGAGTATGGCCCCGATGCCGTGGATTGGGTGCTGGATCGCGCCTACGCGCTGGATGACCAAGTCGCCGACGAAGTGCCGCGTGTCTGGCAAAAGCCGCCCGAACGGACGGATCCCTATGCGGATCTCTTCCCGCGTTCGCAGCCGAAGCCGCCGTTGCGTCCGCCGAAGTACGCGCTCCCGACGCGGGACGTGCTGGGATTCCTCGGGCGCGAATCGCCGGTGCTGGCCGACTGGGAGCGTGATCTGGTGTTGAGTGTGCGCCAAGAAGGCCTCGCGCTGGCCCCGAATCGCCACGTCAAGATGATCCACGAAGGCTGGGCGGCATATGTCCAGCAACGGCTCTGCACGGAACTGGATCTGCCCGACTGGGAACAGCTCGAAATGGCGCGATTATGGGCCGGCGTCGGGGCGGTGCAGAAAGACCATCTCAACCCGTATTGGTTTGGCTGGAATTTCATTCGTTGGTTGATTGACGTACACGGCTGGGATACGGCGATAGCGGCGATTCTCACCGAGACCGATGCGAGTCTGGTGCGGAACTGGCTGACGCCGGAAGCCGCCCAGGCGCTCGCCCTCTACCAGTACACGTGGGAGGAAGAACCGGTGCCGCCCCAAGGGCCGCTCTGGGTCGCACGCCGGGCGGCGCGGCCCACGACGGACGCGGCGTGGGTACGCTGGCGGGAAAGCTTGGCCGCGCACCTGGTGCGCCCGGTGCCGGAGGTGTGGGTCACAGCGGTGAGTCACGGCACGCTCACGCTGACGTACCAAACGCCGCAGGTGCCGTTAGATGAGGCGTGGGGCCTGGCGACCTTGCGATCGGTGGCGGATTTGTGGGGCGGACCCGTCCGATTGGTGGCCGGGGATTACACGTGGGTTGTGGACGCGAAAGGAGACTGAGGCGCAATGGACTGGATGGCGCAGTTGATGGATGACTATAGGGCCACCCAGCGGCTCCGATGGACGGGGACGCTGGCGGAGTATGTGGCGTTGGTCAAAGAGCAGCCGACGATTACGCGGCTCGCACATCAGCGCTTGAATGATGCGATTCGGGCGGCGGGCGTAGAGACCACGCCGGAGGGTCCGCGCTATCGCTTTTTTGACCCGGTGTTGGTGGGGGATGATGCCCCTTTGCGCTTGGTGATGGAATATCTCGGCGGCGCAGCGCAGGGCCTCGATGTCCGGCGGCGCATCCTCTTGCTCATCGGGCCGCCGGGGAGCGGCAAGAGCACCTTAGTGGCGGCGTTGAAGCGGCTCGTGGGGGACTATTCGCGCACCGAGGCGGGTGCCCTGTATGGGATCGTGGATTGTCCCATCCACGAGGAGCCGTTGCATCTGATTCCGCCGCATCTGCGCGATGCCGTGGCCACTGATCTCGGGGTGACCATCGAAGGCTCTCTCTGTCCACGTTGTCAGCAACGCTACGACGCCGAGGGACCCGAAGCCTTTCGGGTTGAACGCTTAGTGCTGAGTGAAGAGCAGCGGTTAGGGGTCGGGACATTTGTGCCGGGGAACGAGAAGGACCTGTCGTTGGACCATCTGGTAGGCTCCCTCGATTTTAGCAAGATTGCGGAATATGGGTCCGAGTCCGATCCCCGCGCCTTCCGCTTTGATGGCGAATTGGAAGTGGCGAACCGCGGGATTATGGAGCAGGCCGAGTGGCTCAAACTCCCGCAGACGTATCAATACGAACTCCTGAGCCTGGCAATGGAACGGCAAATCAAACTGCCCCGCTACGCGATGCTGTATCTGGATGAAGTGGTGTTGGCGCATTCCAACAACCATGAGTACGCGAAGTTTGTGGCGGACAAGAGCAACGAGGCCATGGCGAACCGCGTATTCGTGGTGCATATGCCCTACGTCGTGAACACGGTCGAGGAACAGACCATCTACACGCGGATGCTCGCACAGGGCGCGGTGGGGCAGACGCACGTGGCCCCGCACACGCTGGCTCTGGCGGCGCGCTTCGCGGTCCTGACGCGATTGGAGCCGGCGGCGGATGCGAGCATTGACCTGCGCCTGAAGTCGCGACTCTATGACGGGGAGCGCATTGGCGATGTCACGGATGCGAGTGTGCGGGCACTCCGCGAGGAACATCCGCATGAAGGCATGACGGGCTTGTCGCCCCGCGACACGATGAACGTGCTCACCCACGCGTTGGGCGAAACGGGCGTCCCCTGCGTGAATGCGATTGATTACCTCCGGGCGCTGAAAGACTGGATTCAGCATGAGCGCTTCGTGGGCACCGTGGGGAAGGCGCGGGACGACCTGGAGCAATTCCGGACGTGGATTCGCGAGGAATGGGACGAGCGGGTGCGCACGGACGTGCAAAAAGCCTTCATTCATGCGTTTGAGACGTCCGCCCAGACGCTGTTAGACGCCTATCTCACCCATGCCGAAGCCTGGGGCCTGAAGGAGCAAGTGCCGGATCCCGTGACGGGCGATCTGCGCGATCCCGATACCGCGTTCCTGCGGCAGATTGAAGAGCGGATTGGCGTGTCGGAAATCGCGGCGTCGGCGTTTCGCGAGGAGATTCTGAAGAAAGCCGGGGCGTTGGCGCGGCGGGGCGGTCGCTTTGAGTGGGACACGCATCCGCGATTGAAGGAGGCGCTCAGCGACAAGCTGTTTGCCGATGCGAAGCAACTGATGGTGGGGGCGCTGACCACGAAGACGCCGGATCCGGAGCAGCAAGAGAAGCTGGCCGACGTCCAGGCGCGCTTGAAAGACGCCGGGTATTGCGATCACTGCGCCCAGGCGGCCTTGCAATACGTGGGGTGGCTCATCCAGCGCCCTGCCCCCGAGAAAGGGGCGCAATAAATGGCCCGCGGACTGGAAGTCTTGCAGGCCGCGCTGAACGGCAAGCGTGTGCGGATGGGGCCTCGTTACGGATGGCTACGATGGTGTCCCACCTGTCACACACTGGAACCGAGCATCGAACACGGAGGACATGCTCTGCCGTATGGGGTGACGGTCCACGAACTCTGGCACGAAAACTGGGAGATTGAAGAACCCACCCTCACCTTCACCGAGGCCGTGGCCGCGATGGATGCGGGGCAGACGGTAGAACGCATTACGACTCCCGAGTTGGCCCACTTGCAGATGCGGCGTCAGGGAGATGAGTACGAGACCCGGACCATTTTGGCGGATGGTCGCACAACGGCGTGGGGACCGATTTTGATTAGCTCTCCAGCGATGTTGGCCACGGACTGGCGCGTGGTGAAGGAGATGCCGCAAGATGAGCGGCCGACGGCGGAAGAGTTGGCTCAGTGGTTAAGGAACGCCATTGGCGAGGGATCGGGATTTTACCCGGCTGTTCCGCCAATGCTTCACGGATTAGAACAGGCGGCCCAACGGTGGCCTGGCATGTTCCGGAAGGAGCTCTTATGAAGAATCCCGTCTTTTGGGTGTGCGATCCGTTTACGAAAACTGCATGGGGGCGACGACTTATTGAGCGGGCCATGCACCGCATGCCGACGACTCATATTGGGTGGGATCGATGGGAACGCCGGCAGACGTGGGAATTAAGTATTTTGACAGTCGCGGCGTTAGCCGTGGATGTATGGCTTAGTCTCATTACGCACCCATTCATTGGCTGGGGGTTTATAGGATTGATGGGATTCCTAACGGTACTGTTAGGAATTACCGCCAGATTCTGGCCTCGAGATTATCGAATACGATCTGAACCGTTGTTCATCGCTGATGATGAAGACGCATGCTCCATGGATAACGGAGAGGATCACGCGCTGGAAAGTGAACATCGACAGTAACGTGGAGTTTTGGCTGGAAGGAGAGAGCGTCCGTGACTGACGAGGAAATCCAGCGTGCCCGCGCCCGTTATGCGCGGTTTCTGGACGAGAGCGAGTATACCGGGGCCGACATGTTGCGCCTGTTGGAGGCCGTAGAAGCCGCACAGACCATGAAGGAGGCCGTGGCCCGTGAGCGCGAAACCTACTACGATCTCATGATTCGCGCCCAAACGATGCGCGGCCAAGCCCTCCAAGAGCTCCGCGCCGAACGCGAGACGAATGCCGCCGTCATCGGCCTCTTGGCGACGCTGTTCCCGGCATCCTACGAGCAGAACACGGCGCACTTCGATCCCGCAGCGGATTGGCTCCTCATCATCGATCTGCCCACGGGCCAAGTCGCCTTCCCCTATGGCGATATGGAGATTCCCACTGCGGCGCTCCCGTTCTACGCAGGGCGCGTCTATGACGGCCATACACTGGCAGACCGCACCACACGGCTACGAGAGTGCATGGAGCGCATGGGCAACGCGCCACGCGGCGCGAGAAAGGAGTAAGGAATGGATTTCAACCGATTGGCGAAGGGATTCGACACGCATCCGGGCGATCCGTTGTGGCATGACGCGGTCTGTCGTCCGTTGAGGCTGGCGCGGGACATCGGCGCGATTGCGCTGATTTGGGACGCAGCGACTGATACGCGGCATGGCTGGGGCACGTTGTCGACGAACGGTCAAACTTTTGTGCGGTTGAGCCATTGCCCGTACTGCGGGCAGTCTTTGATGGATAACGCGCCACGCAGCGCAGAAAGCGAGGAATGAACATGATTACTGCAACCTGTCGGACCTGTCACCAGGACTGGACGCTGGCGCAGTTGCCGAGTCCCATTGTCGGTGTGTTTAGTCTGACCATAGTGCTGGAAGCGCCCTGCAGCCACGGGCGGTTGGTCGGTCATGCCCGTGCGTTTCCCCTCATCCTCGGCCAGTTGACCGAGTCGGATCCCGATCCCAATCCCGACATCGACTATCACTGGGAATGGCAAGATACGGCCTATGATGCCGCGTGGGCGGCGGTGCAGGCGTATGATCGCGCGGTGCCGTATCCCCGGAGAGGCCCCTGGGAACCGCCGCCCCTCGTGGTTGCGTGTGCGTGCGGGGCCACCCTAGTCCTGACGGGATACGCCGATGCGGAAGGGGCGGAAGGCTGGGGCGGCACCTGCGCGACGTGTGGCTTGCGGTACACCGTGCGGGATGATGAGGACCGCCTCCCGTATGCGGCCGATCGCATGGCGCGCCACCAGCGGGCTGGGCAGTGCTGGTGGCGCTGCCGTTCCCGTGGAGCCGATTGGGCATGTTGGGCATTTTTGGCGCTGCCGCCTGGGCCCAGTGGGAAGACAACCGGAGGTGAACCCAATGGACTCGTTACCCGAACAGGACATGACGGCACTGGTCGCGCAATACGAGCGGCTGGTGCCTGCCGTCTATAAACGCTTGGCCCGGTCATTAGACCCGCGCATGAACTCAAAAAATGGGGATGATGGGGAAAACGGCAGCGGAAGGGAGAAATAGTCATGGCCGATAAAAAGCTTTTGAAGGCCCTGGAGTTGCATCAACGAGAAACAGAGGAACGAAGGGAGCAGATGGCCCAACAAACAGGAAAATCGGTGCAAGAAATATTCAATCGGATTAACGCCGTACCGTTGGGGAATCGTCGTAGGCCTGCTAGGACCGCCAATAAACGACCTGCTCGGAAAGACGACAACTGACTGAACATGAAGGGGTGTGACTTTTACAATGCCAACCAAGCAGCCTCCATCGTCGGGACGTGGGTGCGTAGGAGGGGACGAGATGATCACGTTGCACGCGGTAATGAAGTACGTGCTGATAGGTATTCTGGCGAATGCGTTGAGTCGCGGCCTTGAATGGGGGGCGGCCCGGAGGGAGAACGACTAATGGCCGCACCCGCCCGTGTATTTAATCGAAAGGAGCGACCGTCAATGGGACACCTGTGGCGGCAATTGGAACACGAAGCCCACGCACTCAGCGAGACGTTGGAACCCCTGGCCGGAACCGTGGCCCAGCAACGGGAACACCCCGAGATAGCGCGCCAGGCGCTCTTGAGTCTGTTGGACGATCTCGATTGTTGGACGTGGGACCTGGAAATCGCGTGCCAACAATTGGCGGCTCGACGCCCCACCCAACGGCAGGCGGAACAGGCCATGATTTTCGCCTTT
>NZ_JABBVZ010000068.1 GCF_012933365.1 Sulfobacillus harzensis
AAACCGCTCGCCACCACCATCGGCACCGTCGGCGCCATCGTGGTCGGCACAGCCGTCGTGAAAGCCGGCTTTGTGAGCCCGCAGATTATTGTTGTGATGACCCTCACTGCGCTGAGCTTCTTTACCGCCCCGAGTTACGATTTGACGGGCACCTGGCGCCTGCTCAGTTGGGTGATGTGGCCCCGCCGTCGTGCTGCTCGCGCCCCGGGTCAACGCAGCGACGCATATCGTACGACGCGCCTTTCTTGTTGCGGCCGGAGTTATCGGCGTTACGTTTCTTGCCATCTATGCGCTGGTAATGATGATGCTGGGGCCCGACGTCATCCCGCAACTGCATTGGCCCTTGGTCTACAGTTTGGAGACCATCACCTTGGACAGCACCTTTTTCATCAGCCGCATGGGGCTTGCGGTCATCTTTCTCTGGACGGCGGTGGTGGTGCTGTCGTTTGCGACCCACCTGCGCCTCATCATGCAATGGCTCCTACCCCGCCGGGCGACCCCGCCCATCTGGGGGATCGGTGGGCTCGGGCTGGTCTACAGCCTCGCGCTTGTCGTCTTCCCGACGCCCTCGTCCGCCACGCGCTGGATTCTCCACACGGTCGATCCGATCGCCCTCGGATATTTAATCCTGCAACACGGGCTGTTAGCCCTATGGCTCACAATCGGATCCTTGGCGCAGTTGCGCCGCCAACGGGAACGGGCGACTACTCCGGTCGAGGACTAACTCCAAAATCCTATAGCCTCATGCGAACTCGAACAAAGTCCTCGTCGATCGGGATGCGCTCTTACGGTACGAACTCAGCCCGTCCCAGTATTTCCCCGTCAAAGGCCGCCCTCAACTCATCCAGGTGGCGGCGGTCCGACAGAATCAAGAGATGATCATGGGTGTGGAGTCGCGTAGCACCGCGGGGAACAATCACCCGGTTGTCCCGGATGATGGCATAGCAGAGGGTGTTCTGCGGAAAGGACACGTCCACCATTTTGCGGCCCGCCAACGGAGACCCGTCGGAGATCTCGACCGGCAGGACGATAGCATTTTCCCGCGCAATCGCCACCAACTCCAAAAGATCCTCCGGTGCTTCCGGTTCTAACAGCCCCAAACGTTCAGTCAACGGGCGAACCGTCCAGCCCTGAATCAGCGTCGAGACAATCACCACAAAGAATACCGCGTCAATCAAGAATCGATGGGCAGGGCCCGGAGCTAGGACGGCCGTCAGCACGAGGACGATGGGGACAGCCCCCCGGAGACCCGCCCACGCGAGAAAGGCGCGCTCTTGATGAGAAAATGCCATCCCGGCCGTTGACAGCCACACCGCCACGGGTCGGGCGACAAGGAGGGCGGCAACGGCCAAACCGACGCCCGGCACCATAATATGGGCCAGTTCCCCGATGTTTAGTTGAAACCCGAGGACCACGAACATGAGAATTTGCATGGTCCACGCTAACCCTTCGTGAAAGCGGACAATGCTATGGCGGTGTTCCATTCGGCGGCTAGTCATGACGATGGACGCAACATACACTGCGAGAAACCCGCTCCCATGCAGCAGCGTGGCAATCGCATAGGCCAGAATCGCAAAGGCCAGGGACAGAGTAGGATAGAGACCACCAGTGTCCAGTTTCACCCGCTGATTAGCGACCGAGCTAAGAAATCCTACGGCCACGCCCACGGCGAGGCCCACGGCCATCTGTAGTAGAAACGTGAAGATTATATGGAAGAAAGCGGGCACCGGGCCGCCAAACCCATGATCCGTAACCCATTGAATGAGAATAATGGTGAGGAAAAAGGCCATCGGGTCATTGGTGCCCGACTCGACTTCTAGAACTCCCACCAGTCGGCGGGGGAGCGACTGCTCACCCAAAATCGAAAACACCGCGGCTGCATCGGTGGAACTGACTGCGACCCCGACAAACGCGGAACGGACCCATGTCAGCTGCATCAACTCATGCGTCAACAGCGTCATAATCACGGCACTGATGAGGACCCCGATGGTCGCCAGGGATAACGATGGCAGCCAGACGGCGCGAACACGGGACCACGACGTATGAAGGCCGCCTTCAAAGAGAATCAAAAAAAGGGCGACATACCCGATGTTTTTCGCCCATAGCAACGTGACCACATGCGTGAAGCCTAAGGCGTTGGGGCCTAAAACGACGCCGATCACCACGAAACCGAGCATCACCGGGAACCCGAGGCGATTGCCGACCCGCACCGACCACACGCCGGCTAGGAGAATCACGGCTACCAATAACAATAAGGATTCCATGAGTGCCTCCTATTGGCACGTTCGCGCAGGCGACTCCCCCAGCATGTGTCAATCAGTGAAATCGCGATAGCAGTACAGCCTGGGGCGACCGGTTCCCGGTGGAAGTCTACAGCAGGAGGAGGCCCTTAGAGGATACTTGGCGGCTACATCCTCTCACTGGTGCAATATGGATGCGAGTAAATTCATTTTACCATATAGACCCAGGGGAACCCGAGACTAAGATATCCCATCGACGGGGGATACATGCGCCACCCCATCTGGCCCACATCGTTGGGCAGAAGCTTCTTAGCGATGCCAGCCGCTTCCAACTGCTGAAGCAGCACGCAATCGCTTAAGAAAGGAATCCTTGCCGCACTATCAGAAAGACCGGCGCAGTCCTGAAGGCACCGGCACGACAACGGCCCACCGTTCGCCGGGCGAGGCAAAGGTGCCACTGAAATTTGGACAAAGCACCCCGGGGTCTGAAGAAGCCGATCCAACCGTTTCTTGCCCGTTGACAGGCTGTTCCTTGCCCGAGCGAACGGGTTTGGAAAAGAGGCCGTTCTGGACAAATGCGAAATCGTGCGCGAAAGAAGGCTGAGCGTTTCCAGTGAACGTGCTCAATACCGTGCCTGACCCAATTTACCGTGCCATCCGGCTTAGTGGCCGACGTCCGCTTAGGTGTTAGATAGCGGGTCACGAAGCTCCTCCTCTCTCAGGATCTGATCCATCCCGGTTTTGCGCATATACCACACACCGTTGGCCACTGCTGCGTAGAATACCCCCAAAGCGACTAGTCCGACGATAATGGACATCCATGGTTCGGGAATCCACTTGAGTCCACCAAAGTTTCCTATTCGCGCCATGAAGATAACGAGCACAAAATACCCGATGAGCCAGAGGCCCCCCTTAATTTCAACTGACGCGTCTTTGCGGATAAAGTGCACCACGAAGAACACCACAAAACAAAACAACAGAATCCAAATGGAAACTTGCAGTTTGCTCCAATTGTCCCAGTAAATGATGAGGGTAGACACCACGAACGCCAGTGGCGCCCACACCCTCATGCCCTTGATGGTTTTGCCTTTGGACAAGCCGACCTTGCGGAACACCATGACAGAAATAGCCCCCACAGAAAATGTGTAAACAGAAAGCACACCGGTCAGCGAGATGATGCCATACCAACTTTTGAAGGGGATAAGCCACAATGCGCCGACAACGAAGTTAAGCAGCAGCGCTCGTGTCGGCACGCCGAAACGCGGGTGGACGTGATCGAAGAACGCCGGAAAAAACCGGTTCTTTGCTAATCCTAGAACGTTTCGAGCGTTGGAGGCGGTGTAGCTAAAACTCGAGCCGGCTGGCGACACGATGGAATCGGCAGCCAATACCCAGTATAGCCACATAATGTTAAGGGACAGCGCGATGTCCAAGAACGGAGACCGCAGGTTGACGCCCGACCATCCATGGATCAGCTCTTTGCCTGGCACATCTCCGATGAACACGACTTCCAGCAAGATGTAAAGCACGATCGAAATCAGTATCGTTGTTAAAATAGCCATGGGCACATTGCGTCGGGGATTTTTGACTTCGCCCGACAAGTCGATGGCATTCCGGAATCCCGTATAAGCAAAAATAATTCCTGCTGTCGCCACGGCACTTAAACCGGCGCCAATCCCGTTGGGCGCAAAGCCCCCATACTGGCTAAAATGGCTTCCGTGAAATCCGGATACGAAGAGGGCCACGATCGTCAGAGATGGGACGATGAACTTGAGGGCTGTGACAAACGTATTCACCCTGGCAAAAAGGATGACGCCGAAATAGTTGACAGCGACGAAGATGGCCATTAAAAAAAGGGCCACCACAAGGCCGACAGCCGTCAAATGACCCGAGGAAGCGCTATAGAGACTAGGCCAGAACTTGCTGACGTATTGCACGACGCCTGACGCCTCTGTGGGCGGATTGGACGTGAAAGCGAACCAAATCCCCAATCCGATCACCGCTGAGACCATTCGCCCATTGGAGTATCTTGGATACCTCACTAAACCACCGGACTCCGGTTTGACCATCCCTAATTCCGAAAAAACAAGGCCTATCAACAGCATCGCAATGCCGCCGATAACCCATGTCACAATGGATTCGGGTCCGGCCAACTGGGCCGCTTTCCATGCTCCAAACAACCATCCGGAGCCGATGACGCCCCCGAGCGCGGCCGCAGTTAGAGACCAAAAGCCCATCTCCTTCTTTAAATATCCGGTGTTACCCAACCGAACACCCTCCTTCATCCGTGAAACTCGCCCTGAAGAAACGTCCCTCCGAAGAAACTTTCGCCTGGCACTTTCGTTGAGGTGGAATCATGCCCCAATCGTTGACAGCGACACGGGTATCGCCGACCGCCACCTATACCAATGCGGTCGTATTGAGCCAAGCAGGCAATCGGTATCAGTCACAGAAACAGTCCGTGCGCCACGAGGAAGCCGCGCCGCCGGATTTCTGCCCCCGGTTTTTGGGGTATCGTCCCGCATCCCCCATTTCCGTATGCACCGACACGGAAGAAGACAAATGTGTGAATGCACCTCCGATCCCAGTAAGCTTATTGTTTTGATTCATCGGCCATCACCAGCAACGATTGGCCGCGTCGGTAAATTCGCCCATCGGCCTAAACGCCCCATCGGCGCGCCGTCGCCGCTCGCAGGGCAGGACGACCGGCGGGTACTGTGTGCAAAACCGGTTCGTATTCGTGGGTCTTGGAAGTATCAGGTGCTCGCTCCAATGATCCAGGCATCCCCATCGCACGCACAGCAACCAAAATCCCTTCGGACTGCTATCCAGGTTAGGTGCGCACACTGACCCCAGCGTACGCGCCCCCCAGATTATACCAAGCCGCCCAATGGACCGTCGGACCGCCAAAAAACCAGATACACGCCAACACGCAGGCTATGCGGGATTGGAAAAGTCCTGGCCGCCTACGCCGTAGTGGTATAGCATCCCCAACTCTTTGCCATAAACCCATGTGACATTATTCATGGTAATGTTCTGGGCGTTTTGCAAGCTGTACTTCTGAACCGACTTGAAGTGCACGTTGGTCAGGGTAATGTCTTTGACCGGCGCATAGGACAGCCCCTGAATCCGGAGCGCCACCCCTGCGTAATCGTCGACTACGTTATTAATCTGGATATTCTCGAACTGCGGCACGTACTTCAGCGAACTTAACGTTCCGGACGCCGGACTCTTGTTCCCGTAGTTGGAATTGAAGGTAATGGCGTAGTTCTGGATATTGCGCATGTGGATATTGTCCAAGTAGAAGTCATGGACCAATCCGCCGCGCCCCACCGCGCTCTTGAACCGGATGCCGTCCTCGGTGCCGACCTCGTTTATGTTGTTAACATACACGTTCTTGATGCCGCCACTCGTATAACTGCCCACCGCAATACCACCATGTCCGTTATAAAGATTCGAATTCTCGATGAGGATGTTCTTCAGTGCATCCGCAGAACTGCTGGGGCTGGAATTCAACGCGATATCGTCATCGCCCGTATTAATGGTGTCGTGAAACATCAGCACGTCCTGATCATTGGACACGTCGACGCCCACGGTATTTTGGGTATCCCAGGGATTTAACACCTTGGTATTCCCAACGATGACATTAGTGGAATAGTTGAGGTAAAAGGCCTCGGTTGGCGAGTTCTCAAACGTGGGCCCGTCGATGAGAACGTTTTGGTCGTTCAATACGAACACCATGAAGGGAATCAGGTTGTGATCGTTCATGATCTGTTCAGACGGCCACCACATCGATCCGTTCTGCACCACCCCTCCTGAATTCACCAATGTGGTCCATTGTGTAGCGGTCACGTAATTTTTCTTTACCGCGTTCCACGTGTTGCCCGCGCCGTTAAACTCACCGCGGCCGGTTATCGCAATGTTTTTCACCCCCACCGCATAAATGGGAGACTGATAAGACTTTTGTCCAAACCGCGAGATGAGCGGGTAAAACGAATGATCATCCGTAAACTGGACAATAGCCCCCCGATCGGCGTGAAGGTTGACGTTGCTTTTCATCACAATCGGACCGGTAATCCATAATCCCGCAGGAATCACGACTTCGCCTCCGCCAGCTTGGGAGGCGGCTTGAATGGCGTTATTGATGGCTTTCGTGTTGGCCGCGATGGCACCCGTTGACAGTGCGTTCGATTGGGCGCCGTACTTGACGATGTTGAACAGGCGGCCCGGAATGCTCGGATAGTATATGGTCGGCCGCGCAAAGGGCAGGTTTTGCAAATACGGCGTCAACGGGGTTAAGTGCAACTGGAGGCCAAGCGGATTTGCCCAAACGCTTGGGGCGGGTGATTGCGCCCTGCTCTGAGCACTGGCGTCGCCAGCCAAACCGGCGAGCACCAGCCCTACCGACGCAGACGCCAAAAGGCCCAGTTTTCCCAGTGATATCTTTCGCAATGCTTTCATCGAGTTCCTCCCCCTTTTAATCGATAAACTCTTTGCTCTCTGCATCGCGTAGAGCCACTCCAAACTCAACAAATGGACCCAGCCCAATAGGCGGCGCACTATTGGCGATTACGGGAAAGAGGCTTGGGGAGCCAGCCGCGTTCGGTCCGGATCTGCGTTGAGGTAGGGAAGCGGTCTACCGTTTTCAGAGGCAAAACAACCCAGCAACACCAAACAATGCCTGGAAGATATCGCAAACTTCCTAATTTTGTCAATACCAACGTTGTTATCTTTTCCAGGAATAGGCCGTTGAGGTTCTCATGTTCGACCTCTGCGATACTGGGGAAATCAGCGTCGCGCAATCTCAAGCGGAGGGCTTTCTTGTGGCCATCATGACATTGGATCCTGGTGAAGTGGCTCACGAACGCCGCGTCATTCCCAAGATGGTCGCGGTAATATAAGGCGCCCCTCCCTGCCCGGGGAGGGGCGCCGAGGATTCCTCCAATGCCGGCTGTCATCCTTCGGCCGGTCCCGAATTTCAACGAGACGGCCGATCGAAGCACTGGACACGCCATGGGTGCATACCCACCACAGGGTGCGGCGCCCTATGGCAAGAGCAGTCGACGAGACTTTGTTGGTCAAACATCAACACCATCAACACCTGCCGTGTGCTGCTGCGGCAAGCCGGTAACGCTCACACCCCGGCTGGACTACCCGTGTCTTTTCTCCCATCCCTCTTCTCCAACCAGCGACTAACGACCTCCAAACCGTCTTCCCCTAAATCCGGGGCGGACGTCACCAAGCCGGCTTTTTTCCATGGCGAGGCTGGATAGACTAAACTACCCCAACGATTATCATGCGACGACAGCTTCGGCAGGTCGTCGTTTCGCCACGCCTCGGCCGCGTCGGCTAAAGGCCGCACGAGGCCGACGACCAGCTTGGCTTGGCCCAGCCGATCCACCCATACTGGACCGGGTTCCGTCCGAAAAATCGCCTCCAACGCCGCATGCAGTTTAAGCCGGTCGGCCACGCGTCCCGCATTGCTCGACCACGGTCCCCGTGCCCATTCGGGATGGCCCAGTAGCTGGGACAGTCGCGCAAACTCGGCGTCGTTGACCGCGCCGACGATGATGGGGGTGTCGGCCGTCGCAAAGTGTTCGTACGGCGCAATGCTAGGGTGTGTTGTCCCGGCAGCGGGATATGGCGACTGCGTCGCGGTATGCATGAGATACGGATGGGTCATGAGAAGCTGCGCGGTTTCTTCTAAGCTCAGTACCACGTGATCACCCTGACCCCGGCGTTCTCTCGCATAGAGGGCTTCCATAATCTTGGCTACGGCGAGAGCTCCGGTCATCATATCGATGACCGCAATACCCTGTCGTGCAGGTTGATCAGGGTTTCCCGTGATCGCCATGAGTCCCGATTCCCCTTCAAGAACCACTTCGAGTGCGGGATCCCGGGCCCGGGGCGAGTTCTCCCGATACCCCCGAATTGATACGTAGACCAATCTGGAACACTCCGACTTCAGATCCAAATATCCCAAGCCAAACCGTTCAAGGGTACCGGGCCTAAGATTTTCAATCACCACGTCAGCTCTGGCAGCTAACTGACGGACAACATCGCGATCATGAGAGTTCCGAAAATCGGCCGTGATACTTTTCTTGCCACGATTGAACGCAGCGAAGTAAATGCTTTTCCCGCAGAGAAACGGCGGCCCCCATTGGCGTGTGATGTCCCCCTGCGGCGGCCGCTCGACCTTGACGACGTCGGCTCCCGCATCGCTCAGCAGCATAGTCGCAAAAGGCCCCGACAGCACCTGAGTGAAATCCAGAATGCGGATCCCCTGCAATATTCCTTCTTCCCGTGTCTCAGATGCCGAGATGGGACAGCACCTCCTGGTCGTCATACAGCTTGTCGCCGGTGCGCTCCAACTTAATGACACCTTTGTCCAACACATAGAGGTGCCGGGATAGTTTCAACGTGAAGCGCGCATTTTGCTCCGCGATCAAAACCCCGACGCCGCGATCCATAAGCTGCCGAATGTGTTCCCCCATTTGTTGAACCACGAGGGGCGCCAGGCCCTCCGTCGGCTCGTCGAGAAGCAAAAAGCTGGGATTGACGAGGAGCGCTCGGGCCATTTTGAGCATTTGATTTTGACCGCCAGACAGCACCCCGGCTTGCACATTCAGGCGCTCGCGAAGTCCCGGGAATACCGTCAGCACATCCTCGATCGCACGCTGTTTATTGACTGAACGAGGCACAGCCATCTGCAAGTTATCCCTGACTGTGAGGCGGGCAAATGCACGGCGGCCCGCTGGAACATAGACAATGCCGGATTGGGCGATACGATGGGGAGGGAGCCCCAAAAGAGACGTTTCCCCGAGGGTGACATGACCCTGAGCCTTGGCCATCAGTCCGGCGATCGATAGAAAGGTGGTTGTCTTGCCCACACCGTTTCGCCCTAGCAGGGCCACACATTCGGCCTCTTTCACGGTCAGCGAAATGCCCTGCAGGACGTGGCTCTGCCCATAATACGCGTGCAGATCTCGAACCTCGAGGCTCTTTTCCCCCATCACTCCTCAACTCCCCCCAGATATGCGCTAATCACCTCGCGATTGGAGCGCACCGCACTCGGCTCGCCATCAGCCAACACGCGCCCCGAAACCAGCACCGTAACCTGTTGAGCCAGACCAAACACGACTTCCATATCGTGTTCGCTCAGAATGATGGTCAGCTTCAACTCGCGCCAGATCTTACGAAGCAACTCGACACTGCGTTGCGTCTCGTAAGGCGACATGCCCGCGGTGGGCTCATCCAACAGCAAAATCTTTGGCGAGGGAGCCAAGGCGATGGCCAGTTCCAACGCCCGCTGATCCCCATGGGCCAAGATGCCTGCTTGGCGACTCCTTTGGTCGTAAATGCCGACCAGATCCAGCACCTCGTCGGCGGCTTTCTCAAGATGGTCGCTCGCCGGCGTCCAAAAGCGCAAGGACGCATGTGAGACCCCCAGCAATGCCGTCACCACATTCTCGTGAACCGTCATGGAAGGAAAGATGTTAGTGGTCTGAAAGGCTCGGGTAATACCATGTTGGGCGACCTCGTGAGCCCGTCGGCCGCTAATCACCTGGTTTCCCAGGCGAACCTCCCCGGCCGTCGGCCGCAGGTGCCCCGTTAAGAGGTTGAACAGGGTGGTTTTCCCAGCGCCGTTAGGCCCGATAACCGCTCGGATCTCCCCTTCACCCACGGTCATATTGACATCGTCGACAGCCGTGAAGTTGCCGAACCGGCGTGTGAGCCCGGTTGTGGTCAGCGAGGCGGCGGTGGTCAATTCCATTACGCGGTCCCCCCCTTCCCGGCAGCGACTTCACGCCTTTCTCGAGGGCGCCGGCGCACGAATTGAATGAGGTCGATGACGCCACCGCCGAATCCTTTGGGGTAGAGCAGCACCAGCACCAGCACGACCGCGCCTACCAAGAGAGGCCACTGGGTTGTAAACGTCCCCACAAATTGCTCCAAGAAGACATAGATAAACGACCCGATGGCTGGGCCGAGATAGAGCCCCATGCCCCCGAGAACAGCCATCAGTACCGGTTCTCCCGATGTCGTCCAATTAAGAAGAGCCGGATTGACCTGCTGCTGATAGACGACGTACAGGACTCCGGCCAACCCGCAAATAAACCCGGCAATGACGTACGCGAGCACATGATGCCAGTAAATGTGAATGCCCACCGCCTGAGCACGCGTGGGGTTCTCGCGAATCGCTTGCAGTGCCAGTCCAAACGACGAACGCCGCACCCAAAACAGTCCCAAAGCTCCCGCCGCAGCAAAGACCAGAACGAACTCGAAGTTGACGAAGGGTGCTGAGATGGCGTTGGGTATATTGATCCCCGGTATCCCGGTCTCCCCCCCAGTAAAGTGGTACAGCGCGTCGCAAATCTCGTAGGCTAGTTGAGAAAATCCTAAGGTCAGCAAGGCGAAGTACAGGCGCGATGTTCTCAGTGACACAATGGCGACGAACGCCGCCACCCCGGCAGCCATAAACGGGGCGATAATGAATCCCGGCCAAAAGGGGAATCCGTGGGTCCATAACAGTGCCGCGCTGTATGCGCCAAAGCCGAAGAACACAGCTTGCCCGAAGCTTAACAGCCCACTAAATCCCACCAGAAAGTTGGTGGCAACGGCGAACAAGGCAAAGACGATCATGGTTTGGCTGAGAAATTGCGCCGCCGGCGACAGCACCAGCGGATCCAACCCCAATACGATGAGCACTCCCACCCAAATCGCAATGGGGACAATCTTCCGCCTGCGCCGAGGCTGTGCATGCGGTATCATCTGGATATCTGGCTGCATCTTAAAACTCCTCCCGACCAAAAAGTCCGCGCGGGCGAACAATGAGGACCACGACCATCACGAAATAAATGGACGCTTCCGCCATATTCGGAATGTAGGTAGCCCCAAAGGATTGGGCTAACCCGATAATGATCGCGCCAATTACAGCCCCATTGATATTGCCTAGTCCTCCCACCACTGCGACCACAAACGATTCCACCAGAATACTTAAGTCAATGCCCGGCCCCACCGAAATCTCCGGTGCAATGAGGGCACCGCCCAATGCCGCTAAAAATGCGCCTACGGCAAAGGCCACGGTATACAATCGGCGTACATTGACCCCTATGGTGGACAAAAGCTCATGATCTTCCACCGCGGCCCTGAGCAACCTGCCGATCCCCATCCGATTGTTGAAGATCCACAGCGCAACGAAAATCAGGGCTGCGAACAGAATGAGAAAGACATAAAACACGGGAATGGATGCGGCCCCTAAGGTCATCGTGCCCGACAAGGAGGCGGGGCTCGGCGGCGTAACGGTCGCCGAGCCCCATACATCCAAAGCCAACTGCTCAAATATGAGCATCAGCGCCCACGTCGCGAGCAGTTGCAGCAAATGCTCCCCCTTGTACAAACGACGCAATACCACAAACTCGATGATAATCCCCAGAACCAAAACCACCAGAGCCGACAATAGGAACGCTCCAACAAAGCCGACGAGATGCTGATCGAATTTGTCGAAGGTGATGGCCAGGAGATAGGCACCAAACATGTAAAAGGAGCCGTGCGTCATATTGATAACCCGCATCGTCCCAAATACCAGGGTCATGCCACTAGAGACGATAAACAATATCGCAGCGAGCGAGAGCCCCGACAACACTTGCACTAAGAGAGTTCCCCCGGACATCCAGCCAACTCCTTTTCAACCATTTTGACAACGAAAACAATCCCTGCAGGCGCCCACCGAACTAGTTACTGGCCGGGCATGCTTGCGAGATATTGCTCCAAGACGCGTTGTACGTCGGGCTGTAGGTGTCAAATCCGTACGGATTTGGCTTGTTGCTGATGACCCCGATAGACTCCGGAATTTCCGCCTGGTGATCGCAGCCCCGGATGGTAAAGGAACCGAAGATGGAAGGAATATTGGCTCCGGCTAAAGCTTGACTCACCTTGGTTGAGTTGAAGGAGTGAGCCTTCTTGACCCCATAGACCCACGCGTCAAACGCCATGGTGCCCAGCATCGAATACGAGGACGGCCACGCGCCGTATTGGCTATGATACTGCTTGGCCCATGCCGTAACTTGAGGGTTGTTAATCGTCCACCAACCGCCGCGGGCGAATCCCACCGCCCCAACGGGCGCGGCACTTCCTAAGGCTTGCAGGTCAATCGACCCATACTGCGCAGCAAAGTGCGTCTTCTTGAAGAACCCGTACCCTTCCGCTTCTTTGGTAAAGGTTAACAGGTCTGAGCCATAAATGCCGCCATATACAGCCTGGGGATGCGCCGCTAAAATGGCCGTGATGTTGCTGGTGAAGTTCGATGCCCCCAACGCTGGCCATTGCTGGCCCAATAGCGTGTAGTGAACACCCAGCTTCTTTAGGGCGGCAAGGAATCCCTTAACCTCTGCGCGCCCGTAGTTGTAGTTTGGGGAAATGGTATAGATTTTGGTCCAGCCTTCCTTCTTAAACACCAACGCTGCCGCCATCGGCTCCATGTTGGTGTTGGGAACGACGGAGAAGAAGTAAGGCGTAAAATCGGACGTGCGTGTGAACACGGCGTCGTTGAAGGTATACGAGAACAAGAGGGTCTTATACTTTTTCGCGACCTCTTCTTCATATACGCCGTCTCCACTGCTCACTCCACCAAACATGGCCACGGCATTGTCGGATAAGACGGCCTGTCGGGCATCCGTGCTGGCAATGTTGGGACTGCCCTCCGTGTTGAGCAGTTTTAGCGTAATCTTCTTGCCTAAAAGCCCGCCTTTGGCGTTGATGGCATTCACTTCCGTTTGCAGCGCGTTGTTCCCCGGAACGCCTAACGATGCCGTAGGCCCGGATGTACCCCGGAGCGAAACAATCGTGACGCTTCCACCCTTGGAGGATCCCCCGGAGGCAGAGGTCGTGGTCGAACCGCACCCGGCCAAGAAACTGGCGCTTAGCAAAGCCGCTGCGGCTCCGGCACCGACTTTTGTTTTCAAAATCATCTGTTAACTCCTTTCGTTCTACACGTAACGGCCCTCTCAGTCCCGAGAGGCACTTTCCCAACGATTAGGACCGTAAGGTATGGGGTTGCTGCCTTCCAATGTTCTGACTGTGTGGTCTCAGGTGCAACGACTCCACTTGTTGTCTAGGGTTCAAAGGCCCTTCTGGAACAGAGAACCCTTCAGCGGATCGTTCAATGAAGGGGATAGATGTTAATGTTGGACGTTGATGCGTGCACGGTGTTAGGGCTTGTCCGACCCGGGGTGCTGCGTCATTGGTCGGAACAATATGGTTGGTTTCAGTGGCTTGTTCACGATAAGCGACGGTTGTTTCGGCACCCACGCCGGCCCATCCGTAATTGGGCAGGGTTCCAAGGCGCTGGGGATGATCCGCGACCGCGTCGATGTGGTCAACGACAAGCCGCCCCGCCATTGTCGTCACCAGCACCCTTCCGGCTGGCGGTTGGGCGAATGGGAAAATTCGCTTGACGCCCATGCTCCCGCCGGACTTTACAGACATGCAGCGCGGTCGTGCCACTGTTTCCTGTGTGCGAACCTTTTCCGCACCAGCTTGACACGCGGCAGCATGAGTATGACTTGCACTTCGTTTGCGGTATCTCATCAAGGGTTCCTTCACCCCATTCGTACCATGCGGGGGAGCCTAAAGCGCCAATACCGCCGTTTGCGCTAACCCATGCTGCAATTGTTGTAAGAGGCACGCAGTCCCGTTCAGACCAACAAAGCATCAGAAACCAGGAATACGTATTCAGCGGTAATGCATTGCATAATAGAACGTTTTGCCTTTTTTGTCAATTTTATGGTAAACTTCCAGTTGGTTACTATTTTCAAGAGAGGATGCGACAACTGAATGCCTGGTATTCCCACATCCCGGGACGTGGCCAAGTTGGCCTGCGTGTCACAATCCACCGTCTCTCGGGTGGTGTCGGGAAAAGGCAATGTCAGTGAAGAAACCCGTCGACGGGTGCTGGAGGCGGCTGAAAGTCTGGGGTATTATGTCAACGAAGCAGCCCGCCGGATGCGCACCAGGCGGAGCCGAAGCATCGGAATCGTTTTGCCCTCACTCTACAACCCCTTTTATGCTGAAAGCGCCCATGCCCTCTATGCTCGCGCCAAACAAGCCGGGCGCATACCGCTCATCCAATTGACGCTGAATGACCCACGGTCCAATCAAACCATTGTCAAGGACTTGCTCGGCCACCGGGTCGAAGGTTTGTTGATGGCGTCCACTTCGTCTCATGATGCCTATATGCGGGCTTATTGTGCAGACCCCGTCGTCCCCTATGTCATGTACAATCGGCGTCTCGCCGACGGCGCCGGCAACTGGGTCGTTGTCGACAATAAGCTTGGCGCGGTCGAAGTCACCAACTACTTATTGGCTCGGGGCCACCGTGACATCCTGTTTATCTCAGGCGATACCACCTATTCCACCGCGTTGGATCGGCTTGCCGGCTATCGTGAAGCAATGGCGGAGGCAAATCTCGCACCATCAATCGTGCACGGCAATTTCGATTACGGCCAAACCTACCAAGTGATGCAGAGGGTCCTCGACAATCCCGAAAAACGGCCCTCGGCCATTTTTGCGGCAAACGACCAGATGGCGTTTGCCGTACTTGATTCTCTGACCCACTACGGCATTCATCCGAAGACGGACATTGCAGTCGTCGGGTTCGACGACATATCCTGGTCATCGCTGCGTGGCATTGACCTGACGACAATGTCTCAACGTCAAGACCTCATGATCCAGACAGCTTTGGACGGCTTATTAGGTCTCATCGACGGATCCGTCAGCACCGTGCGCCAGATTATCAAGCCCGAACTCGTAATCCGTGGGACCGCCTAGATGAGTTAACCGCGCTTTCCTTTCACGGTCGTGCGGTGGGTGGTTTGCCATCCGTAATCTTCAGCGCTAAAGAAGCTGGCCACCTCTTATTCCTATCCTGGCTGCCGCTGTACCGCCTTACATGGGTATCACGGCGCCTGTTCGCGAAGGCGCAAGGTGCGTCGCTCCACCTTGCCCGTTGCGGTTACGGGCAGGGACTCGACAAATTCCACTTCGCGAGGATACTCATGCGCGCCTAGTCGCTGGCGGACCAAGTCCTGAACCTCGCGTGCGACCTGTTTCTGGTTGACCGAAGCGGCTCGCGGTACAATGAAAGCTTTGACGATTTCCCCCCGAATAGGATCAGGTTTTCCAATGACCGCGACCATCGCGACTTCGGGGTGTGTCGCAATCACGCCCTCAATTTCGGTCGGCCCCATTCGGTAACCGGCCGAGTTAATGACATCATCCGATCGCCCGACAAAAAAGACATTGCCCAATTCGTCCTGACGGGCCAAATCGCCGGTATGGATGCGTTGGCCGGCCGTCTTAGCTTCTGTCGCATCAGGCCGGTTCCAATAACGCAAGAAGGCCACGGGGTCAGGCAAGGCCAAGGTGATTTCCCCTACCTCGCCGGGGAGGACTTTTTCCCCACGCTCGGTGAGCAAGTGAATCTCATGGCCCCACACGGGTCGACCTATCGAACCGGCAACAGGAGGGAATACATCCGGGGCATTGCTAATCAAAAGGTTTGCCTCGGTTTGTCCATAGAACTCGGCGGGTACCACGCCAAACACGCGTCGAATCCAATCCGTCAAGTCGGCGCCCAACGATTCGCCGCCGCTGGCCAATGTACGGAGCGACACGCCGGGGATCGGTTGGTCTACCATGGACCTTAACAAGCGCAGCGCGGTAGGCGGAAAAAAGACATTGCGGATGGGCATCTTCCTTAACAACCCCGTCGTGCGCTCCGGATCGAATTTTCGCGCTCGGTACGCCACAACGGGAACCCCATAGAAAAGGCTCGGGAGGAGAACATCCAAGAGACCGCCAATCCACGCCCAGTCGGCGGGAGTCCACATCGCATCGCCCGGCATCGGAAAACTTTGATGCGGCATGACAACACCGGGAAGATGCCCCAACAGCACACGGTGCGCATGCAGTGCGCCTTTGGGGCTTCCTGTCGTTCCGGAAGTGTAAATCACCAACGCCGGATCGTTGGCATTGGTCGGTTGGTGTGCCAGGCGATCGGAAGCCCCGTCGCGTATACGGTCCCAGGACAGAACTTCTGGGTCGATGTGCTCCGAACTATGCGTCAAGAGAACATGGGTAACAGAATTCCACTCCGGCCGCAGCGAGGAAAGCCTGGCCCAGTCCGCCGCATCCGCAACCAGCAATCGGCACTGGGCATCGTTGATACGATAGCTGATGGCCTCATCCCCGAACAGCACGAATAGGGGAACGGCAATCGCCCCGATCAGATATGTGGCCAGGTGCGTGACGACCAGTTCCATACTTTGCGACAGCAAAATGCCGACGCGGTCCCCTCGTGATACGCCTAGATGAGCAAGTCCATTGGCAACCCGGTTGGCATCGCGGCGCAAATCGCCAAAGGTGTAGGTACGAAAAGAAAAGTCTTCGGCGACATCCCACAGCGCTACCGCATCATCAGCCTTGCCTTCCAAAATCGCCTGGCCAATGTTGAATGACTCAGGAATGTACCAGCGAAATCGGCGCGCCTGAGCCGCGTACTGATCTATCACAACCGATCACTCCGTTTCGGTTCCCGCACCTTTTTAGAACGCCTGGAGGCCCTATTTGTGCATTGGTTACGGCATTCCCCAAGAACAACCCCTGCGTAACCGCACCCTAACCCTATAACCTGTCACGCCTCCATATTAACCAATTTTTGCATGAATTTGGCAATCGTTTTGATTGACCGGAACCCTACGGGCATTCACCAACAACCGATCCGAGTTTCCCACCAGTGACGGCGTCCTTCTAAGCGGGGCCTGGTGTCCGCGGATTCACGCCCTGTCGGTCAGCACGAAGTGTGACGTTCCGTTGGGGCTCCTCGTTAACCCATAAGGTAAACACGTCGGGGCGGGCATAATGACCCGTCACATCGAAGTCAAACCGCGCCGCTTCCACCGCGGTGAGGTCAAGCTCGGCCACCACAAGGCCTTCCTCGTGATACAAAGGCCCGGCAAGATACTGCCCCAGCGGGTCGACAATCGCGCTTCCGCCTCGGCACAACTCCTCTGGCTCATGAACTAGATCGCCAGCGCAAGCCAAGTCCTCGGGGTAGTCGTGCTTCGTCACATATTGATTGGCCCCGATCACAAAGCAGCGTCCCTCGCACGCGATATGCTGGAGTGTCGCTTGCCAGGAGTCCCGAGCATCGGCCGTGGGGGCCACGTATAAGGTGACCCCTTTTTCGTACATCGCCGCGCGCGCTAGCGGCATGTAATTTTCCCAACAAATCAACCCGCCTAAAATTCCAAACGGCGTCGGCACCGCAGTCAAGGTGCTGCCATCGCCTTCCCCCCAAATCAGTCGTTCCGATCCTGTCGGCTTCAGCTTGCGATGCCGCCCCAACAGTGTCCCGTCCGGGCCGAAATACAACGTGGTCCCGTACAGGGTTGCATGGCCTCCGTGGTCGGCCCGTTCAATCACCCCCATGACCACATAGGCCTTCGTTCGGGCAATAGCCTCCTTCAACCGGTCAATGTCAGGGCTCGGGATGCTTACTGCCGAACGCCAATACCTCCCCCAATCTTTGCGTCCTTCCGGCCGGCGCGCACCAACCACACTCCCAAACGTCAGCCCTCGGGGATAGCCGGGTATAAAGGCCTCGGGAAACACGATAAGATCGGCCCCTCGATTAGATGCCTCCTCAAGGTATCGGCAGGCTTTTTGCACACTTTGTTCTCGATCCATTAGAACGGATGCCGCTTGAACCACGGCCACCGTCATGCGATCACGGGTTCGCATCGAAAATGTGCTCCTTCCCTAAGCGTTTTCTCAAAAATTCCCGACACTCTCATCAAGCTTACCGTATTAGACCGCAAATTTTTATGGAATCCCCCTGTGGTTTTACCGTTTCCGGGATCGTCTTTCGGCGGTATGATGGAAGTCTGTCGTCAATTGGGAGCACTCGTCTGGCCGATTTCGTCATTCGGAGAATTCCTGGACCAATGCACGACCGGACGGACCAGGACGGCATGATGATCTGACCGCCCGCCCTCCATGCAATGCGGTTTTTCGGCTTTGTCTTACCAGGCGGAAAACGGCATCATCGTACAGAATCAAAACCCAGCCCCCCACAGGAGAGGCAATGCTGAGCCCGTGGAATAGTGGTGATGCAAAGGGGGGGCGGCACGAACTAGATGCTTTTGCAACTGCCGGCTTAGCCGCTCTTGCATGGTTAACTCAATTCCTCACTAAGTTCGATGCAAGCCGCCCCATGTGGAAGGCGCTTGGAGCTGGGGCGGGACCGGCCGTGGCCGGCTTACCATCTGGTCGTTGCTATTGGTCACGGGAGCAGTGGTCATGATGCTTTTCACGGCGGCTCACGGAGGCGATTTGGTTCATCGGTACAAAGTGTAAAACGATGCTCCCGTTATCCCAAGTGTCGACATGCCGAATCAAAACTTCGGACTAAGCCTCGTGGCCGCGGGTATTTGGGGCCAGTATTTTACGCCAACCGATGCCGGTCGTGGAATTCCTAAATGCAATGAGAGTGGCCCGCCGGGAGCCACTGCAGTGACCCCCAAACGCCCTTCCGTAACGTCCCTACTCATGCCCGCTTGGGTTGTCTATCCGGTTGTGGCAAGGGAGTCAGCATCGCTGGCGTTATTGGAAATTTGTCCATAATGGGCGGCCAACAGAACCTCTCTGATTCCCATCCGCGTTCGACTATATTTGATGATTTTTCATGCCCCATCGTGCAGTTCTTTGACGTCCTTGATAGACCCCAAGGCGGGGATTATACCTAAAATTAAACATCCTGCAGCGACGTCAATCGCCATGGACAGTCCGTGCCATTGGGCGATCGCCCCCACGCCCCAGGCTCCGAACGCGCCCACCGTATTGCCCAGGCCCATGGTCAGCCCGGACGCTAACCCCAACTTACCCGGAAACAGCGACTGGCCATAGACGAGCATCGCAGCTCCCGCCCCATTGACCGTAAAACCCCAGACAGCCACCGCGATCCAAAACGCCCACCCGGTGCCGGTCGTGGCCATGCCGCCCACTGCCGCAGAGATACTGGCCCCGATTAACGATCCCACCAACACCGGACGCACACCCCATTTGTCCGAGACCGATCCGCCTAGCAGCTTGTGTGAATAGTCCCGAACATCCGGCGCAAAAAGGACTTCGCGACCCGGATGGCGAAATAAAAAC
>NZ_JABBVZ010000069.1 GCF_012933365.1 Sulfobacillus harzensis
ATGGCCGCCCACCCCAGCGAATTTTGACACCCGTCCGCGGAGCCGTCCGGGTCAATTTTTGAAAAAGCTCCTAGTGTCATCACGCCCAGATGATCAGTTGCCATTTGCTGGTGTTAGAAAATGCCGAGGGAGGGCAGGCGGAAAGTTCCGTCTGGTGCATTACTTAGACTTTATGAAAACTCTCCTAGCGCTCCAGTTGACATCCGTCCCACCCGATCGCATCGCGGCCATTGTGGGCCAACACACCTATACCTACCGAGACCTGGTCGAGGCCATGCACGATCGGAGCCAAGAGTACCGACGGGCCGGAATCCGGTCGGGGAACGTTGTCGGTCTGCAAAGCCCCAACACCTGGGATTTTTTGTCCGCTCATGCTGCCTTGGCCGCACTCGGCGCCGTCACGGCGACCCTACACCAGCCGCTGACGGAAGGCGAATGCCACGCATTGATGGCCTTTGTCGGGGCTCGCCATTGGATCCGTCACAGCCAGGTGACATCGGTGGGAGACAGTCTAGAAACGGCTGACCGCCCAGAAGGCGAATCCCTAGAGAGCGCGGAATGGCCGCTGGCGATCTTTTTCACCTCCGGTACCCAATCGCTCATGCCCAAGCCCTGCCTGCACAGCCACCAAACCTTATTAGGCAACGCGCGCGCCGTGGCGCAGGACGCGGGCATGGATGCCCAAGATCGATTCATCTCGGCCAGCCCTTTTACTCACTTATTCGGAATCCTGTCCTGCCACTTAGCTTGGGTGCTGGGCGCCGCGCAAATACTGATTGAGCATTTTCGCCCCCAAGACTTTCTTGACCAGGCGGTTCGGCATGAAGCCACCGTCGCGTTCATGGTGCCCACGCACCTTCGTGACCTGCTCGGATATCTCCAGGAGCATCCCCAGGCATCCAAGGGGCTGAAACTCCGTGAAGTCCGGGTCGCAGGCGCTGCTGTCTCCCCAGATTTGGCAGCCCGCACCGACCAGCATCTCGGCGCCCGGCTCGTCAACCACTGGGGGATGTCAGAGATTGGCGGAGGCACTTACACCCATTGGCAAGACGCGGTTCAGGTGGCATCTAACAGCATTGGCCGCCATGGCACCGGCGTCGCCATTATGCTGCTTGATGCGGATGGGCAGGTGATTGTAGCGCCTGGCCAGCCAGCTGAGATGCTCTTTCGCGGCCCTTCGCTTTTTTACGGTTACTACAACAACCCATCAGCCACCTCCGATGCCCTGTATCAGGACGCCAAAGGTCAATGGTGGCTTAAAACCGGCGACCTGGCTTCGTGGGACGATGACGGCCGCCTCCAGTATCGGGGGCGTCTGAAAGACATCATCAACCGCGGCGGCATGAAAGTCGACGCGCTGGAAATTGAGCATGCGGTGATGACCATACCGGGCGTCCACCAAGCCGCATTAGTCGCCGTTCCGGACGCCCGCTTGGGAGAGCGGGCCACCCTGGTCGTGGAGTTGGAGCCAGGGGCGACCCTGACGTTGGAACACATCAAAGAACATCTAAGGCAACTCGACATCGCAAAATTCAAATGGCCTGAACGATTGGAAGTGTGGGATCGGCTTCCCACCACCCCAACCGGGAAGCTGGCCAAGGCCCGCATCCGTGAAGCGCTGCAACCGACCGTGAAAGACACCGCGGGCCCAGATCGAATCGCCCGCCCGAACGGGCGATAGGTAGTGGAAAGTCACTTTGTGTCTTGGGAGGTTACGTCATGAGCGCTAAGGCGGCGGTCGATTCTCCAGCCCACATCATTGCGCGGCTGGATCGGCTTTCCGTATGGTCGTTTCCCTATTTGTTCATTGTGGTTATTGGAGCGGGGTTTCTGTTCACGTTTTATGACATCTTCAATATCAATGTGTCCTTCATTCAAACCTGCACCGCGATTGTCCACGGATGCAGTCCCGCCACCGCCTCCAAGTTTCTTGGTTTACCGGTGTTGCTCAACTTGGGCGGATACGTAGTCGGCACGCTGGTCTTAAGCCCGCTGGCCGACAAATTTGGCCGGCGGGACATGCTGCTGGTAACCATGATTATCACGGGGTTGGGCTCGTTGTGGAACGCGTTGGCCGGACATTATGCCATGTTCACGCTGGCGCGCGCGGTGACCGGGATTGGGATTGGTGCCGACCTAGCTATCGTCAACACCTACATCAACGAAGTGGCTCCGGCTGGCAGCCGAGCCCGATACACATCCCTGATTTTTATCATGTCAGCCTTTGGCGCCTTCTTCGGCATTTGGCTTGGCCTATTTTTAACCACCCCCGCGACCCCATTCCCTCTGGGACTGCCGTTCGCCATCGCCGGTGCGCACTTCGTCAACGGATGGCGGTGGATGTACATCATCGGTGCGGTACTTGCGGTCGTCGGACTGCTGCTGCGCTACCGCATGCCAGAATCTCCGCGCTGGCTCATTTCTCGCGGGCGGGTGGACGAGGCCGACCAAATCGTGACCGCCATGGAACGGCGCGCCGCAAGCAAGCAGTCGTTGTCCCCCGTGCAGACGGTGACACCGATCACCCAAGAGGAGCCGAAAATTCCGTATAGCACAGTCTTTGGCAACGTGGTCTACCGCAACCGCACTCTCATTTTGGTGGCCATGTGGTTCATCAGCTACGTCACGGTGTACTGCTACGCGTCAGGCTTTACGTCGCTTCTGTCGTCCCTCCACTATCCCCCGCCTGAAGCGGGACTTATCGCTGCATTTGGTACGTTCGGGTTCATCCTTTGCGCTATCGTCGCCTATCTCTTCGGCGAGATGATGGAACGCAAGTACTGGATCATCTTGTCCGCGGTGCTCACGCTGCTCGGGGGCGTCATCGTGGCCGAAGCTGGCACCCTCTTGTGGTTAAGTATGGTTGGTTCGGGCATCGCCTTCTTCGGGTTTAACCTCTGGGTGCCCATCTCCTATGCCTGGTCCACCGAGCATTATCCCACCCGCGCCCGAGCCACGGGGTTCGCTTTAGTTGACGGGGTAGGTCACCTGGGCGGCGGCCTCGGTGTGCTGCTGGTGGTGCCATTTGTCGCTGGGCTGCCGGTCCTCCCGGCATTCCTGGTCATCGGAGGGTTTCTCGTCCTCGGGGCCCTGATTGCCCAATTCGGTGTTCGCACCCGCGGACTGCCACTGGATCAAATATCACCATAATCTGAGCGGGGCTTCCTCTAGCCCCGCTTATTTTTTTGGCACCGTAGGGCAATCGTGTCCAAAGAAACGCTGGGAGCATCACGCAAAAACAAAAATCTCCCACGTGTTAGGGAGATAAAATGGCGGTCCCGAGGGGATTCGAACCCCTGATCTCCGCGCTGACAACGCGGCGGCTTAGGCCTCTAACCGACGGGACCGTATTGTATGGTGCCGCAGGGCGGAATCGAACCGCCGACACGAGGATTTTCAGTCCTCTGCTCTACCGACTGAGCTACCGCGGCATGCACTTCAGCGGAATCACTCGATTCCCACTCATAGGCGATAAATGGTGGGCGAAACAGGGTTCGAACCTGTGACCCCCTGCTTGTAAGGCAGGTGCTCTACCGCTGAGCTATCCGCCCGGGAAACTTGCGAAGCCTAGTTTACCCGCTTTGTGGTGAGCTGTCAACTACTGTTGCGCCCGAGTCACGAGGACAATCATACCATGCCGGAGCCAAAAAGAAAAGACGTCGACTGAAATCCGACGCCGTTTTCTCCTCCCAGGACAGCTAAAATTACCCTTGCACCCACCATGCATAAGTGCCGTGATGCGGACCAGACGGAACCGTCACCAAAATCCAGTGACTCCCCAGGAATCCCACCAGATGATACTCGGCATCTTTCGCAAATGGCAACGAAATCTCCAAATGCTGCTTTGACCCATAAATCAACAGGTGCCATCCGCCGGAAACCGACTGCGAAAGTGTGGCAGCCGTATGCCCATCGGCCGAAAATGCCACCCGTCCCACCCATTTTAAATCAGGCCGCGGATAGCGTGAGGCCGTCCCGTTTTGCCAAAAAATGACGTTATTGGCCGTCTCGCCAAGAATATCGGCATGATTTTTCGCCAAAGCTAGGGGAGACAACGGGGGAAGCGATACCACACCTCGACCTTGATACAGGACCTTGCCGTTTTTTAAGCCGACCAGCAGCCGGTCGTCCTGAGAAAATCCCAGGGCGGCGATGCCGATTCCGGGGGAAGGCAGTGCCATGGGCGTTAAATTACCATCGCGATCCCAAATATAGGCGCCAAATCCCTGTGGCCCTTGGCCAGCAACGCCCAATGCCTGGCTATCAGGCGCCCACACCGCTGACTGAATGGACCCCATCTTGGATGATATGGGCCGCATGCCATCTTCACCATTCATCGACAAATAACCAATCCTGGTGGACCCATCAATCCATAAGACCGATTGCCCATCGGGTGCAGGATAGACCGGCGCCCCCACTCCGACCAAAGGAAGAGACGAAGGGCCTACCGCCAGCTTCCACACCCCGGCGCCCGATGGTTCCGGCACATCCACCCAACTCAAACGATCTTTCGTGGCGGTAATATGCGCTTGATTGGCCGACAGATGAAAGGCGTCGGTGGGCGTCACGAGATAATAGCGGCCCTGCCGTTCCACCAATCCGCCCGCCTGGCGGCTGACCTCGATCCAACTAGATCCCTGCACTTGGTGTGACAAGGGAACGCGTGCAAAATAAATTTGAATGGCCGCAAACACAAACAAGAGCAGGAGTGACACCGGGCGTTTCACAGATGAACCCTCCCCGAGTTGGTCTCACCCTACCCTATGTCCATCATGTCCAAATATGCTGAAACAAAAAGGGACGGTCTCGCGGCCGTCCCCGAATGATGCGCCGTTACGCGTCCTGCTTGATCCGCCGCACCTCGTTAGCCAAGGCTGGCACCACCTTGAACAGGTCACCCACAATCCCGTAGTTGGCCGCCTTAAATATCGGCGCATCGGGATCATTGTTAATGGCCACAATGTATTTGGATCCGGAAATGCCCGCCAAATGTTGAATGGCTCCCGAAATGCCCACGGCAAAGTAAACGGTGGGGCTGACCACCTTGCCGGTCTGTCCGATGTGATAGGAATGGGGCACCCAGCCCTCATCGGCCACCGGCCGTGAGGAGCCCAGCGCCGCTCCCACAGCCTCGGCCAGGTCTTCCAACACCTTAAAGTTCTCCGGCGCCTTAATCCCGCGACCGCCGGAGACAATGATGTCGGCCTCCGTTAGCTCCATTTGGCCGCCTTGGCTTTGAATGACCTCGGAGACCACGGCTTGGAAGCTTGACGCATCCAACCCAGGGTCAACGGTGAGAACATCGGCCGCGCGGCCGCTCTCCTCTACCGCCTGAATATTAGGGCGCAGCGAGAAAATTTGCCGGGGCGAATCAATCGCTACCCGCGCGTACGCCTTGCCCGCGTATATCGGACGAATGGCGCCGAGACGGCCATCCTCACGACGATGCACTTCCGTGCAATCACTGGCCAGTCCTGCGCCCAAAAGTCCCGCCACGCGCGGCGCCAAGTCCTTGCCCCAGGCGTTGGCGGGGAAAAATAACGCTTCCGGATCCACGGCTTCCACGGCCTGGGCCACGGCTTGAGCAAATCCGTCCGAGGAATAGCGGTGATAGGTGGGTGAGGACAATAAGATCACACGGTCCGC
The DNA here is from genome assembly GCF_012933365.1 of Sulfobacillus harzensis. Lineage (GTDB taxonomy): Bacteria > Bacillota > Sulfobacillia > Sulfobacillales > Sulfobacillaceae > Sulfobacillus_B > Sulfobacillus_B harzensis. The sequence continues at coordinate 5,647 of NZ_JABBVZ010000069.1, forward strand.
CCCATAGCGGCCAACCGCTTCCCGCACCTGGTCCGCGCCCTCGCCGAAGGTTAACGCGGTGATGGAGCCGGGAGCCAGCTTTTGCGCCAGCGACAGCATTTCATAGGCAACCCGGCGTACCCGACCGCCTTCTTGATTGAAAACAACTAAAATACCTGATGCCATGGGGACGCCTCCTTAAATGACCTTAGCCTCTTCGTGCAGAAGCCGTGCCAATTCCTTCGCCGTTTCCTCCGGCTCGCCGGTCAAAATCTTTGCCGCTGGCCGTTCTGGCGGCAGCGTCAACGCTTCAATGCGTACCACCGGCGTGGTGTCAATCCCCAGGGAATCCAGAGCAATCGGCTTGAGTTCCTTCTTTTTCGCCTTCATGATGTTTGGCAAAGTCGGGTAGCGCGGTTCGTTCAAGCCGCGCTGGGCCGTTATCACCGCCGGCATGGGGAGTTCGACAATTTCAGAGGCTCCCTCCAACTCGCGCTCCGCCCGAATGGTCTTCGCCTCGGGGTCAACCTCCAGCTTGATGACCACAGTTACCTGCGGCAAGCCAAGTTCCACCGCCACCAATGGCCCAACCTGCGCCTGGTCGTCATCCACAGCCTGCTTGCCGGTTACCACCAAGTCAAAGCCCTCATCTCGGGCCACTTGCGCCAAGGCTTTGGCTGCCGCTAAGCTGTCCAAAGCGGCGTCCGTGGTGATGTGCACGGCCCGATCCGCTCCCATGGCCAGAGCTTGCCGCAGGGCCTCTTCAACCCGCGACGGGCCCAAAGACACGGCGACCACTTCTCCACCAAATTTTTCCCGTAGCCTCAGACATTCTTCAATAGCGAATTCGTCATAGGGATTAATCACCCATTTGATGCCGTCTGTTTGGATGGCCACATCCCCCGGATTTAAGCGGATTTTAGTGGCCGTGTCCGGCACCTGCTTGATCATAACCAGTATCTTCATGATGCCCCTCCCCCGATCCTTGATGTCCTCGCTGAATCGCTTCGACCAAGGCATTCAACAACGGCCGCTCCTGTTCTGGGAACACGGTGCGCAGGTCAATAACCAGCTTTCCGCCTTTGACGCGTACCACCACCGGCACCGTTCCCCGGCGGAGCGCCTCTTCCACAGCCGTCAACCGATCAGTCGGTAGAGCGACGGTCAAAACCCAGCTTGGCACCCGCGTGCCAGGCATGGAACCTCCTCCAATTTCCGACCAATCGGGTTCGATGTCAAGCACCAATCCCGGTGCCTGCACCCCCAACGCGTCCCGCAAGGCCTCGGCCCGCACCTTGATGCCCTCCGCCGGCATACGAATCATTTGCCAGAGCGGCAGTTGCTCGCCGCGCCCTTCACGATATTGGCGCAGTACCAGCTCCAATACGGCCAAGGTCATTTTGTCAACCCGCACAGCGCGGGCCAACGGATGCTTCTTCATGCGCTCAACGATGTCCCGCCGCCCCACCACCAAGCCGGCCTGCGGACCACCCAAGAGTTTGTCCCCGGAAAATGTGGTGACATCGACCCCGGCTTCCACCACCTGCTGCACGGTCGGTTCCTCCCAGCCATCCAAGCGGATAGGCAGCAACACGCCGCTGCCGAGATCCTCCATCACGGGAAGCTGGTGGGAGTGGGCCAGAGCGGTTAATGTCGCCCGATCGACGCTGTCCACAAAACCGATTTGCCGGAAGTTGGACTGATGCACTTTCAGCAGCAGCGCGGTCTCTTCATTGATAGCTCGGGCGTAATCATAATCGTGGGTCTTGTTGGTGGCTCCGACTTCCACCAGCCGGGCTCCTGAAAGCGCCATCACGTCGGGAATGCGAAATGATCCGCCAATCTCCACCAACTCGCCGCGCGAAACCACCACCTCCTTGCCCGCTGCCAAGGTGGAGAGCGCCAACAGCACGGCGGCGGCGTTGTTATTCACCACCATGGCCGCTTCGGCCCCCACCAACTCCGCCAACAGGCCAGCAACATGCTCATGGCGGGATCCCCGCACCCCTTGCTCCAGGCGATATTCCAAGGTGGAATACTGGGTCGCGATGGCGCCCAAATGGGCCATCATCTCCATTGGGAGTGGCGCCCGTCCCAAATTGGTGTGGATCATCACCCCTGTGGCATTAATCACCGACCGCAAATGAGGCCGCGCCAAGTCCCGAGCTCGTGCCCGAACCCGCCCCATAATCTCATCAAGGTCAGGAACCGGGTGTCCTTGGCGCACCCCTTGACGAATCTCCGCCAACACTTGCCGGGCCCCGGTATGCACCCAGGTTGAAGCCACCCCGGGAATATCCCCTATCCCCCGGATGACCGTCTGTACGGCCGGGATTTGCCGCAACCGCCCATCATCTGACAATCAGCGTCGCCTCCACCTTAGTGATGCTCGAGGTGCTCTTCTTCCTCCTCGATGACCCCGAGACTGGAATCTACAATGATATGGCGGTCGTGGTCGAACACATCATCAGCATTCATGTCATAGAGATAAATCGCATAGTTGAACGGCTTTTTTGTCTCATGAACCTCAGGTTCACGCATCGTTCTCGCCTCCTTGGAATATCTCTAGCCTGACCGCCAGCTCATTCCTCTATCATGCCTTAAGCCAGCGACTCACCTCTGGAGCCCAATAAGTGATAATCATGTCGGCGCCGGCCCGCCGGATGGCGGTGAGCGACTCCATAATCACTCGTTCTCGCTCAATCCAGCCATTCTGTGCCGCTGCCTCTATCATCGCAAATTCTCCGGAAACCTGGTAGGCAGCAATGGGCACGGACACCTCCGCCCGAATGTCCGCTAGCACGTCCAAGTACGGCAAAGCCGGCTTGGCGATAATCATATCCGCCCCTTCTTGAAGGTCCAGCCGCACCTCGCGGAGCGCTTCCCGGCGATTGGCGGGATCCATTTGATAGGTTCGGCGGTCGCCGAACTGAGGAGTGTTTTCCGCCGCCTCGCGAAACGGGCCATAAAAACCGGAAGCGTACTTGGCCGCGTAGGACATGATGGGGATATGATGAAAGCCCGCTTGGTCCAGAGCACGGCGAATGGCCGACACGCGCCCATCCATCATGTCGGAGGGCGCCACGACGTCGGCCCCCGCCCGTGCCTGCTCAACGGCCGCCTGCGCCAACAAATCCAATGTGCCGTCATTATCGACCACACCGTTCGACGCAATGATTCCGCAATGGCCATGGTCGGTATATTCACAGAGACAGAGATCCGCAATCAACACGGCCTCGGGAAGCTTCTCTTTCAGAAGTCTCAGGGTCTCTTGAACGATACCATTCGGATCATAGGCTCCCGACCCACGGGAATCCTTGCTCTCCGGAATCCCGAACAGTAAAAAAACCCGCACGCCGCCCTCGTACACCGACGTTAAGTGCTTCACTAATAAGTCCGGGGACCATTGAAAAATGCCCGGCATAGCACTTATCGGGCTTTGAACCGCCGAGCCCGGGCGCACAAACACGGGGTAGATCAACGCGTCTGATGATAAGCGCGTTTCTTGCACCAGTCGGCGCAAATTCTCGGTTCGCCTCAGCCGGCGCGGTCGTTCAATGGGAAACATGATTGTCATTCTCCTTCACAAAATAGGATTTGACGCATTCGGCCAAAAGGCGCAAAGACGGTTCAGACGCCTCCGCCTTGGCCTCGAGTCCATAGTGCATCAGGGTACGGCTAGTCAATGGGCCAATCGAAAAGCTAGCCACGCGGGCCAAATGGCGCCGGTCCTCGGCTTTCAACTGATCAATCAGATATTCGACCTGGGACGAGGCAGTAAACAGGATTCCGTCCAAGGAGCCGCCCTTCAACGCCTGATAGAAGGCCACCTCCAGAGGGGCGGGTTGATTTTCATAAATCAGCAGCTCTTCGACCAGGGCCCCGCGTCCTCGAAGATAGTCCCCGAGAAAGGTGCGATTCTTTTGGCCGCCCGGAAAGAGCACAACGCTGCCGCGCACCGGAACGGCGCTGAACGCCTGGGCCAATCCCTCTTGGCTATATTCACTCTCCGGCATGAGTTCCGGCACAAGCCCGCGCTCTCGGACCCGCACAGCCGTTTCCGGCCCGACTACGGCGATCTTGGCTCGCAACTGACGCACATCCTGTCCCGTGCTGCGCATGCGCTCAAACCAACGTTCCACTGCTTCGCCGCTGGTGAAAATGACCCAGTCAAAACGCTCCACGCGTTCAATCACCCGATCGCACGACTCCCAAGACGGGGGATCCACCAGCCGAGACACGGGACACAGGATAACCTCAGCGCCCCACTCCTCCAACCAGCGAACCATGCGCCGACTCTTAGCCCCGGAACGCAATACCGCCAGCTTTCGGCCCGCCAGCGGCTTTTTCTGGCGCCAGGCGATGCGCGCATTTGCCAGCATGCCGCTCCAGCGATGATTGCGCCAGACGAGTAGTTCGCGACCGCTGCCGTCCGTTAGGGCGGCTCCCTGGGCGGGAATCATCCAGCCCTCTTCATCCAGCATCGAAATGGCCTCCGGGATGCCGGACACTACCGATACGTGTTGCCACTCAGTGGGATCGAGCTTTTCTAGAAAGTGCTTGACCGCCGGACATAGGGAGGGGGTTCCCGGCACTAGCCAGGCCGCTTGAATACCGTCGAGCCGGAATTCCTCTGCAAGATCCTCCTCCGATCGCACCCGTCGCAGCCAATCGGCGTGGCCATCAAGAGCTGACAGAGCTCCCGAACCGACGTAAATGATTTCCGCCCGGTCCAGCGCCGTCTCAGCGGCCTGGGTCAACAGTTCCGGGTTCCCTGGCCCTCCGCCGACAATGGTCAACACCTGCATCACCCTTCCTGGGTTTGAATGAGAGCCAGCGCTCCCTGCTCCCGCAGTTTTCGGCCCACCGCCCGTCCCACGGATTCCGCCTCCCGAGATGAACTTTCCACGGTCTCCCGCAAGAGTACTCCGCCATCGACCGAGGCAACATGGGCCGTCAAGCGCAACCGGTCCACATCGACCCACTCAGCGAACGCTCCCAAGGGAACCTGGCAGCCCCCGCCCAACTCGTCCAACACGGCGCGTTCCATGATGGCGATGCGCTCCGAGCGCACGTCATTGATGGCGGCTAACAATTCCCTCAAATCGGTCCGGTGATGAGCCGCCTCAATAGCCAAGATGCCCTGACCGGGAGAGGGCACCATCACCAGGGGATCAAGATATTGGGTAATCTGATTCTCCCATCCCATGCGGATGACACCTGCGGCCGCCAAAACCAGCCCATCGACCTGCCCTTGATGCCACTTGGCTGCTCGGGTCTGCAAATTGCCACGGATGGGTTTCACCTCAATCTCCGGCCAGAAGTGGCGTAAAAAGGCGGCCCGGCGAAGCGACGAGGTGCCCGCCGCCATCCCTGGGCGCCATTCTGACAAGGGCATGCCCGCCAACACCACGTCCCGGCGATCCTCGGGCAAAACGTAGGCGCCAATCTCAAGGCCCGGCGCTAATTGGGTAGGCAAATCCTTTAAGGAGTGCACCGCCAAGTCGATGGTATCATTTAAGAGGGCCCGCTCCAGCTCCTCAGTAAAGAGCCCCTTGCCTCCCACCTGATGAAGCGCCCGATCCAGCACCCGGTCACCCTTGGTTTCCATGGTGACCAATTCTACGCGGTGCCCCAGTGCTTCAATCAACTGGGCCGCCGCCTGAGTTTGAGCTACCGCCAGTTGACTGGAACGGGTGCCAATTTTGTAATCTGCCAATGCCTGTCCCCCAATCTAGAGCGGTCAAAACCCGGCATGGTGCGGTCCAGGGAACAAAAGGCTCACGCCAAAAACGTTTCCCAACACCACGAGAAATGCCACCATCGAACTCACAGCCAAACGGTGGCCGCGCCAGTGCAATCCGATGCGAGCCACCAACAAAAAGCCGTACACGACCCAGGTTGCCAGCGCCCAGACTTCCGTGGCCAGGCCCATCACCAGCCCCGTATGGCTGGTAAAAGCCCATAGCGCCCCCGATATCAGCGTCAGGGTAAATAGCAGCCAACCCGCTACCAGGAACCGTCCCAACCATACATCCATGTCCTCCAGCGGAGGCAGTTGATAATAGAACAACCGCACCCGCTTCGACTGCAGTTCCCGCTCTTTTTCTATGTACATAATACCGAAAACACAAGCCAGCAAAAAGGCAGCGTCGCTGAGCGCGGCAGACACAATGTGGACCACCAGCCATCCTGAGGCGGCCCGGGGATGTGATGGCGCCAACACCAATTGGCTGGCCAGCCATACGAGCGCCGTGACGGGGAACAAAAAGGCTCCGACCGGGCGTAGGCGGAAACGCTGCGAAAACAGGAGGTAGAGGCCCACAGCTAGCCAAATGAAAAAGGCGACCCAAGTTTCCATGGTGGTGGCGGGAAAGGCGCGGGTGCGGATGGCAATCCACACCAACCACAGGCTCTCGGCTCCAAACCCGATCCACCCTGCCGCCATCGCCCGCCGCGTCTGCTTAAGATTGTACAGTTGGGCCACAAATAAAACTGCCGCGCTCACATATCCCAGTGAAATGAGCGCGACCAGCAACACTCCCACAACGTCCTCCCGGTTCCGATCCCGCGGTTAGACCATACGGCCGTCGATGCGCGTTTCCTCCGGCAGTCGGAACAATTCCCGCACCGCATCCAGATAGGAACGCTTGGCTTCGTCGCCACCCCAACTGCGCATGGACACCATGGCATCATTGAGAAACTTGTTCATGATGAGGCGAGTCGTTTCGGCCACCACCGCCTGTTCATCAGGGCTGAGATTGGGAAGCCGATTCAATGCCTTGGCCAACTCCTCCTGGCGAATGGCTTCCGCTTTTTCCCGGAGTGACCGGATCACTGGCGCCACTTGGCTGGCCCCCAGTTCCGCTTCCAGTTGCGCCGTCTCCTGGGTGATGATTTTCTCCACCTTCCGCACCTCCCGTTGCCGTTTGGCCAGGTTAGCGTCCACCACCCGGGTCACATCGTCAATGTCGTAGAGAAAGATTGACCGTGAGACCTCTTGAATGGCGGGATCGATATCCCGCGGCACCGCCATATCGAAAAAGAAGCGAAACTTATGGGCTTGTCCTTTAACAAGCCGCTGAATCATCTCCCGGGTAATGATGGTGCCCGGCGCACTGGTGCATGAGACCACGATGTCCGCCATTTCCAACGCCGGGAAAAGTTCGTCCCACGACACCGGGCTTCCGCCCACCTCTTGGGCCAATGCGGCTGCCCGGGAGGAGGTGCGATTGGCGATAAATAGCCGCCCGGCTCCTTGCGCCCCGAGGTGACGCGCCACCAAACCACCCGTTTCTCCCGCCCCAATGACCAATACCGTGCGATCATCGATGCGGCCAAAGACCTTTTTCGACAATTCAACCACCGCATAGCCCAGAGACAAGGCGTTCTTGCCAATGTCAGTCTCACTGTGGGCCCGCTTCCCAGCGCGAAACGCATAATGAAACAACCGGTGCAAACGCCCCACCGCGCCCTGTTCCTGAGCCACGTGATAGGCATCTTTCACTTGGCCAAGAATCTGCGTCTCGCCTAATACCATGGAGTCAATCCCTGACGCCACCCGCATTAAATGCTGAGCCGCCTCGCCATCCTGCTTCCAGAAAGCAGCCTCGGCAAATTCACCGCGCGGCACCCCGGCCTGTTCCTCCCACCAGGCAAACAAATCCACCAACGCCACCGGCCCCGCTGCGTAGATTTCGGTCCGGTTGCAGGTGGACAACACAACCAGACCCTCTTGTCCGCTCAGGTTCGACGCTTGGCGATAGACATCGGGCAAACGTTCCGGCGCAATGGCGGCGCGCTCACGCACGGCCAGCGGCGCATCCCGGTGGTTAATGCCCACAACCTGAATCTTCACGTTCCTTGCACCTTCAATCTTCCAGCATAAAGCGACACCCGGTGCCGACTCTCTACCAGTATGATACCATGCCGCCTTCAGCTATGCGCGACTCAACAGATTTTGACAGACGACCAGCCCTGAAAGGAATATCGCGACCGGAGGAAAGACAGGCTAACCGTATCCAACATCAGGAGGTACCCATGAGCATTATTGGCACAAGAGTTCCACGCAAAGAAGCGCCCAACAAAGTCACGGGGCGCGCACGCTATACCAATGACATTAATATTCCCGGCACGTTAAGCGCCGTCATTGTTCCCGCCCGGCGGGCGCATGGAGAAATTCTCAGCATTGATACCACCGAGGCGAAAAAAGTTCCCGGAGTCAAGACGGTCATCACCGGCGATGACCTGTCAGTGTTGACTGGCGATGTTACCCAGGACCGTCCACCTCTAGCCAAAGATAAAGTGCGCTATTGGGGCGAGCCCGTGGCCCTGGTGGTGGCTCGTGACGAAAGCGCCGCCCGGCGGGCGGCGGCGCTGGTCAAAGTGCGCATTAAGCCTTTGCCGGCGGTCAACAGTATCCAGGAGGCACTCGCCCCCGGAGCCCCGCTCGTTCATGAAAAAAATGGGGACTACACGGTCGCCACCCCACCGGTTTACCCCAAGAAGAAGAGCAACGTGGCCGACCACGCCAACGTCAAGAAGGGCGACATCGACCAAGGAATGAAAAAAAGCGACGTGAAGGTCACGGTGCATGTCTCCCTGCCTCAAATTGACCACGCCGCTATGGAGCCACGGGTTGCCAAGGCCGAGATTCTGGCCGACGGCCGCGTGCTGATTCACGCCAGCACCCAAGCTCCCTTTGAGGTGCAAAAGCTGGTGGCGCAGTACTTTCACTTGAATCCCGGCCAGGTCATTGTGACCGCTCCGTTGGTGGGCGGTGCTTTCGGCGGAAAAGCCGCCATCCAACTAGAAATTTTGGCTTACATCGCCTCGAAGGCGGTTGGCGGACAGATGGTCAAAATCGTCAACACCCGTGAGGAAGACCTAACCATGTCGCCATTGGGTTTGGGGCTGGAGGCCGACATTACGCTGGGCGCCAGCAAAGACGGCCACATTCAGGCCGCCAACATGTCGTTTTATATGGATATTGGCGCATACACTGACTCCGCGCCTCGCATTGCCCGCGCCATCGCCGCCCAATGCACCGGGCCGTACCATATCGCCAACGTGCACACCGACGTGTTCTGCGTATACACCAACCACACCTATACCACCGCCTTTCGCGGATTCGGACATATGCCCATGACCTTTGCGGTCGAGCGGGCCATGGATGAGCTGGCGCGGGCACTCAACATGGACTCCTTGGATTTGCGCCTCAAAAACGCCATCCACATTGACGACATCACGCCGACCAAGGCTCGGTTGACCCGGAGTAATCTTGGCGACCTCCCGGCCTGTCTCAAGGAAATGCGCCGCCTGATCGGCTGGCAGGGTGGGCGAGTGGAAGCCGTCGGCCCGCACCGCGTGCGCACCCAGGGGGTCGCCGCCTTCTGGAAGACGTCATCCAGCCCCCCCAATGCCGTGTCGGGCGCCATCATCACCATGAACTCGGATGGCAGCGTCAACCTCTCCACCGGCGCGGTGGAATTTGGGCCCGGCACAAAGACGACCGCGGCCATGATTCTCGCTGAGAAGCTGCGCATCCCGTTGGACCGGGTTTTTGTTCATGAAGACGTCAACACCAGCGTCGACCCTGAGCACTGGAAGACCGTCGCCAGCCTGTCCACTTACATGGTGGGGCGTGCCGTGCTGGATGCAGCCAACGATCTCCTGCGCCAGCTCATCAGTTTGGCGGCGGTGGTATTACGGTGCGCCCCGGATGATCTCGACTATGGGGATGAAAAAGTGTTTGTGCGCGACGATCCCAGTATCAACATCAAATTTTCGGACTTGGCTTTGGGCTACAAGTATGCTGAAGGCGATTCCATCGGGGGACAACTCATGGGTCGCGGGAGGTTCATGATTCGCCACTTAAATCTCCTCGACCAGGAAACGGGCCACGGCAAGCCGGGTCCCGCCTGGACCGTCGGTGTGCAGGCGGTCGAGGTGGAATATGACCAGGAAACCCACCAATATCGCATATTGAAGGCTGCCACCGTGTTGGACGCCGGCCGGGTCATCAATCCCCAGGTGGCGACGGGCCAGGTCATGGGCGGCATGAATATGGGCATTGGGGTAGCGAGTCGAGAAGGGGTGCATTATGGGCCTGACGGCGAGTTTCTTAACCCCCAGTTCCGGTCCTATAAGGTCATGCGGATGGGCGAGCAGCCGCAGCAATATTTGGTCGAGTTTGTGGAAACGCCGCAGATGGATTCCCCCTACGGCGCGCGGCCGCTCGGTGAGCACGCCGTACTGGCCATCGGCGCGGCACTGGCCAACGCGCTGTCTCGCGCGGCTGACACGCCTCTCAACACGCTCCCCATCACCCCTGAGATGATTTGGAAAGAAAGGAGGGCTCGTTCATGATTATTCATCCCTTTGCCTACTTTCGCCCTGACACCATTGAGGAGGCTCTGGGCATTTACGACCAAGTCATGCGGGAGGGAAAGCAGCCAGTCTATTATGGCGGCGGCAGCGAGATCTTGACGCGCTCACGGCTGAACGACGGCCGCTTCGATGCCGTCATCGACCTGAAGCATATTCCCGAAACGCGTGTGCACGGCCAAGACCGGGGCAAGCTGCGCTTCGGGGCTGGGCTTCGTTTGACCGAGCTGGCGGATCGCGATCTCTGGCCATTTATGACTGCTACGGCGGATCGTATCGCCGATCATACCACCCGCGGGCATATTACCTTGGGCGGCAATCTCATGAGTACGCTGCCCTACAAGGAGGCCCTTCTGCCGCTTCTCTTGGCCGACAGCAGCACGGCCATCATTGCCACCAAGGGCGGGGTGGAAAATCGCACCTTGAAGGATTTGTACGATCACCAGATCAACCTTAAACCGGGAGAATTTCTGGTTTCCGTTACGGTAGACGGCAACGAAGCCAAAGCCATGGCCTTTCGAAGCTACAAGATGACACGTCAGGATTGGATTGACTACCCGTTGGTGACCATTGCCGTTGCCAAGCGCGATGACGGATCCATTCGCGCCGCCTTCTCCGGCTGGGCCAGCTATCCCTTCACCTCCAGCCGGGTCAACCAGATTCTCTCCGAGACGGGCAAGGCCCCGCAGGATCGGGCCGCTCGCGCCACCCGCAGCATGCCGCAGGCGGCCCTCGACGACATCCGCGGGTCCCGCGAATATCGGGAGTTTGTCACCGAGTACACCTTGACCAACATTTTGAAGGAATTGGAGGATGCCCAATGAAATCCCTCACCAAACCTGAAGAAGTATCCCTCACCGTCAATGGGGAGCCCCGGGATGTGGTGATTTATCCCGGTGAGACGCTGTTGTACACGCTGCGCGGCGATGCGCTGGGACTCACCGGAGCCAAGCCGGGGTGTGAAAATGGGGATTGCGGCGCCTGCACCGTGCTGGTAGATGGCGTTCCCACGAAAAGCTGCCTGGTCCTCACGGCCGAAGTGGAAGACCGTGACATCCTCACCGTGGAAGGATTGCAAGAGGCCCCTATTCAGCGCGCCTTCATCGATCATCAAGCCTTTCAATGCGGGTATTGCACGTCGGGTTTTCTCATGGTGGGGCACGCCCTGAGCCAAGATGTGGCCAACGCCAGTCCGGAACGAACGGTCGAGTGGCTCCGCTCCAACATCTGCCGCTGCACCAGCTACCAGGAAATTTATGACGCGGTGTCCGAGGTCGCTCATCGGGATACCCTCTCCTAAGATGGAAAAAAGCCCCGTGGTGACGGCGCGCCTCTTGGGGAAGGCTGACACTAAAACCGAAGGGAGGGCCATCCATGGATTCACCCCGCGTTCAGGTCCTCGCCCTAAAGAACACCCCCACGCCGTGGCGACGATTATGGGGAACGGGACTCACCACGTCCTTGGGCTTGGTAATCGGTCTGCTGCTCGGCCACTTAGAATGGGGAATTTGGGCGTTCATGGGCGGATTCACCTCACTCTACGTGCAAAAACAGCCCTATCGCACGCGGGCGATAACGCTCGCTTTAGTAGGGATGGGCTTGGCTGCCTCCATGGCGCTGGGCGCATTGTCTGCCGTATGGTGGGAAATGGCGTTGGCACTGGGATTTGTCAGCGCCGCGTCCACCTATCTCACCGGATCCTTTGACGTACCCCTGCCGGCCGGCTTCATGTTTGTGCTGGTAGCCTGTATCAGCGCCGCGCTCCCCCTGCATCCCCCGGGCATCGTGGGCGTCCGTGTGTTATGCGTGCTCGGCGGGGCCTCCCTGGCCTGGCTTGTCGGCATGAGCGATTGGCTATGGGACCGACGGGGTCCCACCTCAGCTCCGGTGAAAGGCGCCTTCACGGCGCTCTCCCACTATGTTGCGGCCATCGGCGGAGGCAAAGCCAAAGCACGCGAGTTCCATGCTGCGCAGGCGGTTGCTCTGGCCCACCGGGTGGCTTTGAGCAGCAATGATCGCCGTATTCGAGCGATGGCCGTGCAAGCGGAAAAAATCTTTCGGGCTGCCGTGGCTTTGTCCTCGGATATTCAGCGGCCATTGGATCCCAAATGGGCTCACGTGTTGGCGATCGTCGCGGCACACATCACCAAACCACTCGATTCCCGGCCCGGGCTCCCCTTGTTCCCGGATCGCCATTGCCACACGGTGGGCCGCTTCATAGAGACCGTGGAGGAAACCCTTCGGGTGGCCCAATCCGAAGAGGTCCCCCAAACCCGACCCGCTCTCTACCGCCCCACGGTAAAAGAGCGCTTGGCCCGTGGATTAGACCAAGACTCCATGATTCTGCCGGCGGTGTTGCGAATCGGCATCGCCACCGCCACCGCCGTGGCGCTGGCGCGGCTGCTGGGTATTACCCACCCATTTTGGACACCGTTGACGGCGGCCGCAGTGCTTCAAGGGGTGTCGACAGTGGTGATTACCCAGCGCACCATTCAGCGCGCCATCGGGACGACGCTGGGTCTGGCCCTGACCGCTCTGTTGCTGTTGTTGCACCCCATACCGATTCTGACCGCCGTCCTGGTGGTGGTTTTGCAATTGAGCATGCTATTCTTTATCGCCAAGAACTACGGCATATCCGTCATTTTTATTACCACCATGGCCCTGGTCATTATCTATGCCGGCACCCACACGGCGGTGGCCCCCATGATTTTCGCCCGCTTCATTGACACTCTGATTGGAGGCGCGTGGGGACTTTTGGCTGCCTTTCTGCTTTGGGGCCAAGCCTCGTCGGCGCGGCTGCCTGTGGCTATGGCCCGCTCGTTACGGCGGGCAGGTCACTTGTTTCAAGCGGTCCTCAAAGGGAGTTCCCCGAAACAGATAATCCGTCTGCGCACGGCTTGCCTGGATTCGCTGTTGGCTCTCCGCCACCTCTATGTCACCTCGTTGGGCGAGCTTCCTCATCCGCCAGCCAATACCCCCGCCCTCTTTTCGGTGGAGCGTCTGGGATATCTGGTGATGGCTGTCTGTGATGCCCCCCGTGCCTTAGACGCGTTGTTGGCGGACGACGTGGGCCCGGTGTTTAACCAGTTGGCCGACCGGGTCGAAGACCGTAGTGACGCCGAGGTACGGATACCCGCTTTACCACGTTTTCCGGCCATTGAGGATCAGCTGTGGGAGACAGCAGAGGCGCTAGACGCGCTCCCCGAGCGCCGGGAGAAAAGCTCCTAGCAGCTTGTGTGCGTAGTCGGTCCGTGATGCCGTCGCTCCGCATGTAGAGTAGCCCGTTAACTCGACCCTCAGACCGGACGCGGTGTCCCACTGGGGCGAGCGGACTTGTGGCCCCCGGCATTCCGTAGGATTTTGGCCAGGTTGGCAACCGCACA
>NZ_JABBVZ010000006.1 GCF_012933365.1 Sulfobacillus harzensis
GGGATTGGCGGTCATCGCATTGCCCACTTGTGTCGACTCTTGGACAGGCAGGGTCTCACTGGGTCAGTACAGAACCTTTCCAAGCGTGCCATCCCTAACCACTCAGCAGCGCCCGCAGGGGTGTTCACCCATTCCAACCACATCTTGCGATGTGGCGCAAAACCTCTGCAGCAGAGGACTTCGCCCATCTACGAAGGTTGGTCGCGACTGCCAAGCCACCACGGGTTCACAGTTCGTTACGGCTCGCTCTTTTGCCTCAGGCCCACCAGATTTCGGATTACTCCGAACACCCTGCCGCTCTTGGCTATCCCACTTGAATGGGGTAATTCGCAGGAGCAGGACTTTCACCTGCAAGCTTCTGTACCTGCCAGTCGCACGCAGCGTGAGGCCGTCACCGGCCTCTTTATCCAAGCGAAACTCCAGTTCCAATCCGCCTTGGATGCCGTATTTCCGGCCTATGCGGACGTGTTCGGCACCCTATTTTCCCATGTGGCGCTGAAGACCTTAGCGGCCTTCCCAACCGCCGCGGAGGTACTGGCAGCCTCCGACACGGCGGTCGCCGAAACGATTCGCGGCGCCTGTCCCAGTCAGTCTCCGGAATGGGTAGACACCAAGGCGAAGAAGCTGCGGGCGGCGGACGTCCCTCATCAGGCGTTCAGCTTGCGCTTGTACATCCGGATGATCGAGGAGTACAAAGCGCATCTGAAATCCTTGGACGATGAGATAGACGCCCTCACCCGTGACATCGAGGAATGCCGCCTCATCCAGTCGATTCCGGGGATGGCGCAACCCTCGCTGCGACCGCGATGGCGGAAATTGGGGAGATTGCACGCTTCGAGGACCCGAAGAAGCTCGTGGCGTTTGCTGGTGTGGACCCGAGCGTGCATCAATCGGGCGATTTTACCGCGTCGGTGAACCGCATCACCAAGCGGGGGTCCCACCGCCTCCGGCACGCCCTTTACATCGCAGTCCTTTGTAGCTTACGCCCAACCGGGAGCAAACGAATGCAGGCCTTCTACCAAGCCAAACGCGCGGCAGGGAAGCCGTACAAGGTGGCGGTGGTGGCCTGCATCAACAAGTTGTTGCACTGGATCTACGCCGTCCTCACGCGTCAGGAAGCGGTCGCCGACGTCGCCTAGTCCATTCCGAGCATAGCCAAAACCTTCCATTCCCGAGAAGGTTCCTTTAGTGTACCCCGAATACTGTATCACAACCCCATAGAAAGTTTCGACGGGATGACTTGACAACCATTAGCATGTTAGCACCAGCCCCGTTTCGTCGTATATGTCGCGGGCTACACTGTGGGGCAGGATTGTCCAAACAGGCAGAGCCGCATACGAAGGAGCTGGTGATACCGTGGAGTATACCCGATTTGTGGGATGGGACGTACATGCCGCCACCATTGCGGTGGCGGTCGCGGATGCCGGGCGCGACCCGGCGCACTTTGAAGGGACCTTGCCCGCGACGCCGGAGGCTGTCCGGCAATGGGTCCAGCGTCAGCCGGACGCCCCGACGTTGTTGGTGTGCTATGAAGCCGGACCGACGGGCTATGAGATGGCGCGACTCCTTATCGATCTGGGAGTGACCTGTCAAGTCGTCGCGCCGGGACTCGTCCCAACAAAACCCACCGATCGCATCAAGACGGATCGGCGGGATGCCATCAAGTTGGCGCAGGCGTTGCGCGCCGGATCCTTGACTCCGGTACGGATTCCGACGCCTGCGGAAGAGGCCTTTCGGGATCTCATCCGGGCCCGTACTCAGGCCGTCGAGGATCAAACGCGGGCGCGACATCGCATCAAAAGTGCCCTCCTACGCTGGGGGGTACGGGTTCCCGTGGAACGCCGCGTGTGGACGGTGGCCTATATGGGGTGGATTCGCCAGTGGAAGCCCCCCGAGGCTCCCCGTCAGATGGCATGGGCCGAATTGCTCAGCCAATTGGAGGAAGCCGATGCCCGGCTGGAACGCCTGACGACCGCAATTGAGCTCGCTTGGCCGACCCATCCGCTCGCTCGCCTCATTCAGGCACTGCAAGCCTTGCGCGGCATCGATTGGCTCACAGCCGCCACGCTCGTGGCGGAGTATGGCGACTTTCGTCAATTCCCGCATCCGCGCCAACTGATGGCCTTCTTGGGGTTGGTCCCCACCGAGGCATCAAGCGGGGAGACTCGCCGGAAAGGCGGGCTCAGCAAAACCGGCAATGCCCATGTGCGGCGGGTGTTGACGCAAAGCGCCCAGACGTATCGGTTTGTGCCGTCGTTGCATGGCCTCGTGGGACGCCGCTTGGCCGCGTGTGGACCGTGGCAGACCGACCTCAGTGCGATTAGCTGGCGCTGCCAACAGCGGCTCCATAACCGGTTGCGCCGGGTCATGGCGCGCCGGGGCAAACCCAAAGCCTTGGCCGCCGTGGCCCGCGAGCTCTGCGGGTACATTTGGGAGATTGCGGTCTGGGTCCGGGCCCAGCCGGAGATGACAGGGGTGGCCTAGCCTGACCATCACAACCAGTGTCCCAGCCATCACGGGTGGGCCCTGTGCAGGAAGCGGACGGAGTGTGTGCGCGAGAGCCCTCGATCCCAGTTTGCGGTAGAGGCTGCGGCCTTGAGCCCGCGCCATTAGATTGAGACTGCTCGCGATCGGATCTAATAACTTGCGTGTGAGGGTCGTCCGACCCCAGTCAAGCCCGCGGAAACGAGACTGATCCGCCGTCGTCAAGAGAGATTCTCCGTAGTGACCTTCCTGCACGGAGCCGGCCTGTGCGTTGAACCTCTGGGGATGGGACAGCATAGGACGTCCTCGGTGAAGGTCAAGGCGCCCCTGCGGGCGGATTCGCCGGCCTTGACCTTGTTCTCGGACGCCCTGGCACGATTCTTGGCCCCCGAGGATTGACAGGTGCTAACAAACGAGCTGGGTTAGTCCTGCAACTACCAGTTCTTCAAGGCTGCTAAGTATTGAGATTGCTCGTGGAAGGGACTGCTCAATAGAGATGTGTGGACAATTTTTCCATCAACCAAGTTAGGGCGAGGTGATGGAGGTTCGGAAACATTTCTTGGCCCAAGTGATTTGGAAGCATTTCCTATCCATTCATGACAAGAATTGGTTCCAACGACAAAGGCCCGGCGAGGCGTTCGTGTTGTTCCTGCGAACTTCGCCGGGATTTGATTCTTCACCATACCATGGGAAGGTATCCCTCTTTAATAGCGTCGGAAACAAAGGTTCCCACATACTCAACCTGGATCCCAATTTGTGAAAGCTTATCCGACACCCCGCTATTGTCCGCCACATATTTGCAGGCCACAGGCATTTGATACGCCAGGAGCGCACCCAATCCTGGACCTCTGGGTCTTCGGCCAGGAGCTTTTCAAAAGGCCCAAACATGCACACTTTGACGTCGTCGAGCCACTTGTGCCGAATCGCGTTGTTGGCATACAACAAGCCCGTTAATGCCTTTTCCTTTTCCCCGGTGGATAGGATGATGAGAACTTTTGAAGCCATGGTCAAAACCTCCCGTTGTGTTTCTGGAAGCTATTTCCACCATAGCAGAACGCATTGGCCGTGCCAACAAAATATGGGGCATGGCGAAGGCGGCCAACGAAATGAGCATAGGGCCTGCCACATGGTCGAACAGGCAGGCCCATCCTCCGCGATACCGAAAGGAGCTGTTGCTTAGGAGGACACACAGAAGACGCCTACTCGGAGGCGTCTTTAGCTGGTGAAGCGTTGCTTGATGTGTTAAGCTGCTCGCCGAAGGCGGACTGCAGCAGCTTGATGGGCAGGCGGGCCATCCCTTCGAAGGCCCACAGTGCCTCGTCCGCCCCCTGCGCCCAAGCACCCCGCGACGTGCCCAACTGTCGCCGAAGGGTGCGAAATGGCGATGCCACCACGGTATCGACATACCATAATTCCTGGCGGACCGCTTGATTTAGCGAATTCACTTGGCCAATCGGCGGCTTGGGATGCTCGCGCACCGGCTTCCGACGATGCTGGCTCTCTTGGTCCTCATGCTCGCGGTGTTCCATATGCTCCCTTCCTTCTCCGTCCGTCCTGCCTCTAGCGTCTCACGACCCCCGCTATTTATGCATCCTTTGTCAATCTTCATGGGCTTGTGTCATAGGATGGAAGCGGGCAGCGAGATGATATGGGCGCTTTGCCGCACGGGAGGAGAGAACCTATTGTATCGCGAGATGCTGAAGTCCAAAATCCACCGCGCAACGGTGACCGAGGCCAACTTGAATTATGTTGGCAGTCTCACCTTAGGCTATGCGCTGACGGAAGCGGCTGACATTTTACCCTACGAGTTTGTGCACATCACCAACATCAACGATGGCACTCACTGGGTGACCTATGTCATCGAAGACCGTCAGCACCCCAACTCGGTATGCCTTAATGGCACCGCGGCGCGCCATTTTCATCCCGGCGACCCGGTGATTGTTATGGCATATGGACAGTACACACCCGAGGAAATCAAAGCAGGACTCCACGCACGGGTGGTATTTGTTGACGAGAACAATCAAATTACCCAAATCGTAGCGGGAGAAAAACCGTTTTCGATGGGCCCAACGACTGATTAGTCCCGCTTTCGGAGAGGCTAAGAACGGGCATCGTACTTTGACACGAGGAGGCCGATTCCTATGCCAGTCGTCGAAGTGAGGGTCCTTCCCATAGGGACGGACGAAGCCAGTATTTCCAGCTATATCCAAGACTGCTTCGAAATCGCCTCGTCAGCCTTGGGCGTGGAGGCGGTTCTGACCCCGACGGCAACGCTCTTGGAAGGCGATTTGGATGATGTGCTGCCAGTTGTGGAGGCCATGCACCAATCGCCCTTCTACAGCGGCGTAGATCGCGTCATCACCAACGTCACCATTGACGAACGGCTGGATAAGCCGCTGGACATGGACGGCATGGTGGACTCGGTTTTGCACGACGATGTCCTGACCTTCTAGGACGGACGGGGAATCCCCCGTCCGTTTTCTTGCTTAAGCAGAGTCCTCGGAACCCCCCTGCTGCAAAAGGTACATGGCATGATACAGGCCTCGTTCCGCCAACAGTTGTTGATGCGTGCCGCGCTCCACCACTTTGCCATGGTGCAAGACCAAAATTAAATCGGCGTCCTGAATGGTGGAGAGGCGATGGGCGATGGCAATGGTAGTCCGGCCCTTGCGCATTCGGCGGAGTGCGTCTTGAATGGCGTCCTCGGTCTCTGTGTCCACGCTGGCGGTGGCCTCATCCAGTACCAATATGGTCGGGTTGTGGGCCATGGTGCGGGCAAAAGAGATGAGCTGCCGCTGCCCCGTGGAGAGGGTGGCCCCGCGTTCGCCGATGGGTGCGTTATACCCTCCCGGGAGGCGCTGGATGAAGCCGTCCGCCTGCACAAACTCGGCCGCCGCCTTGACCTCTTGATCAGTGATCTGCGTATCGCCTAGACGGATGTTGGAGCTGATATCCCCTACAAACAAAAACGGATCTTGCAGCACCAGCCCCATCTTTTGGCGCAGTTCTTCCTCTTGAAATTCGCGTAGGTCATGGCCGTCAATGGTGATGCGGCCTCGATTGACCGGATAAAAACGCATTAAGAGGTTAATCGTCGAACTCTTCCCGCTTCCCGTGTGACCGACCAGCGCGACCGTTTGCCCCGGCTTGGCGGTGAAGCTGATGTGCTCCAGCACGTCTTTCTCGCCGTCATAGGAGAAGGAGACATCCTCAAAGGCAACCTCCCCCCGCGTGATGGTCGGCGCCCGGTCCCCTTCCGACATTGGCCGGCGCGATGGATTGTCCAGTATCTGAAACACCCGATTGGCGGACACCATGGCCGTTTGGAAGAAATTCAACCGCTGCATCATGTTGTTAATCGGCTCAAAGAAGCGGCTCAGATAACTGACAAAGGCATAGAGAATACCAATATTCACCACGTGGGAAAAGGAGCGCAACCCGAAGAATCCCAACACCAGCATGAGCGTCAGGAGATAGATAACCTCCATCAGGGGGCGGGTCAAGAGTCCATTCAACTGGGTGTTCCTATATCGCACTCGACGATGCGCTTCGTTTATCTCGCCAAACTCACGGCGAAGACGAGGCTCCTGGCGCATGGCCTGGATAATTCCCATGCCTTGTAGCGACTCGTTCAATTTGGCGTTGATGAGCGCCACTCGCTGACGAGTCGCCCAAAAGACAGGGCTGGTCACCTTCTGATAAAGCCACATAACCGCAAAAATGACGGGAAAGAGTGCCAAACAATAGAGTGCCAGCCGAACATCCAAGACAAACATGGCCACCATAACCCCGATCAGCACCGCCACATTTTGCACGAAGGTGGAGAGCACCGACATGAACATGTCTAAGATGGACTGGGTATCATTGGTAATACGGGAGACCAGGACCCCCACCGGAGTTTTGTCAAAAAAGGACAGCGCCAAGGTTTGCACCCGGTCGAACAGATCCACGCGAAGTCGCTGGATGATGTCCAGCGCCAGCACCTGAAAAAGATACAACTGCAACACGTTGAAGCAAGCCGTCAAGAGAACCAAGAGCAAATATCCGGCACCCAATTCCACCAGTGGGGTCTCGGGAAAGTGGCGCGGAATCAGATTTTGGTCAATGAAAATCTTGACCAAAATGGGTTGCAGCACGTCAGCCGCGGTGGCTAACCCCAACAGCAAGAACGCTACCAGCAGCCGCCCTTTGTGCGGCCGCAGATAGCCCATTAAGCGCCAGAAGGTGCCGGGCGCCACGGTTTGATTTTGCGATTCATCCAACCCTATCTCGGTCATCCCACGTGGCCTCCCTGTTCCACCAAATCCTCCAATTGCTGCCGCTGATACATATCCCAATAACGGCCGCCCAAGCGCAACAGAGCCTCGTGGCTGCCTTGCTCCACGATCCGCCCATGCTCCAGCACGATAATGTTGTCCGCATGTTCCACAGCACTCAGACGATGCGTCGCAATGAGCGTGGTGCGCTGCTGGCGATTTTCCTTTAAGGCTGACAAAATCGCCGCCTCGGTGCGGGCGTCAACCGCCGACAGGGTATCGTCCAAAATTAAAATTTCCGCGTCGGCCAACAAAGCTCGCGCGATGGACACCCGCTGCTTTTGGCCTCCGGATAGGGTTACCCCCCGCTCGCCAACAATAGTGTCGTATCCCTCCGGGAATCGCAAAATATCCTCATGAACATCGGCAATCCGCGCCACCTCGACAACCCGATCAAAATCTGCCTCAGGGTCTTGAAAGGCGATGTTGTCCCGAATGGAGAGGGAGAACAAGAAATCATCTTGGGGAGCATAGGCGAGAGCCTGTCTCAGCGCATGCAGCCGGTAAGCGTAAATAGACCGGCCGCCGATGCTGATGTCGCCTTGGGAAAGGTCAAATTCCCGCAATAGGAGCCGTATCAAGGTTGTTTTGCCGGACCCGGTGCGGCCTACAATGCCGAGCGTGGTGCCGCGGGGAATTTCTAAGTGAATATCGGTCAGTGCCGGCCGGTCGGTTTCCGGGTAGTAGAACGCGGGAACGTCAAACCGGATGTCACCCACCGGAACTTCAGCCTCGGCATCGGGCCTTTCCACCACCGTCGGTTGTACGGCCAAAAGCGTTTGGACCCGATCATGGGATGCGCTGCCGCGCTCAACCACATTGAATAAAAAGCCGAACGCCATCATCGGCCAAATTAGCATGCCGAGATACAAGGTGAAGGTGGTGAGGCTGCCAAGGTTCATCGAGCCATGAACCACAAACAGTGCCCCTACAGCCACCGACAAAAAGTAGGAAAAGCCGACGATCACCGAAATGGTGGGATCAAACAAGGCGTCAATCTGGGCTACCGCCACGTTCTTCTCCACCACGTCCTTGGACAAGGCCACGAAGTTCTCTCGCTCCCAGGCCTCTTGCCCGAAGGCGCGCACCACGCGAATGCCCGAGATGTACTCTTGCACCCGATCGTTGATGTCCGAAAAGGCAGCTTGTGCCAACATGAAACGCGCATGCAGCATGCGGCCATAGCGCGAGATAACGAAGGCCATGATGGGCAGCGGAAGAAGGGAGATCAGGGTCAGCTTCCAACTGATCCAGATAGCCATGATGCCCACCAATGTGATGCCACTGACCAAGGAATCGACCATCATAAAGACACCCTCCCCAGCGGTATCTTGAATAGCCAGCACGTCGTTAGTAGCGTGCGCCATCAGATCGCCGATGCGGTGGTGATGGTAGAACTCGGGAGATAGGCGGGTGAAATGCTCATAAAGGCGATCGCGAAGCTCGGTGGCCAACAAAATCGAGCCCCCAAAAAGCCGCACCCGCCATAGATAGCGAAGGCCATACGATACCAGCGCGATG
Source organism: Sulfobacillus harzensis (assembly GCF_012933365.1). Classification (GTDB taxonomy): domain Bacteria; phylum Bacillota; class Sulfobacillia; order Sulfobacillales; family Sulfobacillaceae; genus Sulfobacillus_B; species Sulfobacillus_B harzensis. Next base: position 8,322 of record NZ_JABBVZ010000006.1, read on the forward strand.
GCCAGAATTAGGGCCAGCATCCCCCACAGCGCTCCTGCCGTCATTTGGTGGTGGACCAGCCGGTTGACAGTCATTCCCACCAGTGCGGGAGGAACCAAGGATAGCAGCGTGACCACAATTAAATAGATAATCCCGGAGGCATATCGCCGCCGGTGAGCTCGAAAAAACCACATGAGTTCCGCGAAAACGCGCACCATTTACCTCCGTACGAATAGATCGAATACCCCGATAAGACTGCACCGTCCATTATACCGCAAGCGCTTGGCGCTCATCACCCTCGAAAAACCCGTGAGGAAAGCCCTTTTGCGCAAATGGCGCGGATCGTGCGAATCCTTTGGAAAATTGTTTTCCGACGTTTCTCTCTGGTACTAGCCGCCAACGGGTGGTACCCTTTGATTCGAGTTGATTGATGAAGGAGACCGCCATGCCTAAAGATGTCTACCTGCAACCTGATGCGCCGGACCCGGTTCTCGACTCAGATTTAGTGCTGTCGCTCGCCGGACGTCATGTATCGGGCCTTCAAAGCATCACAGCCATTGATGAATCCGGCGGTGAAGCCCGCGTCTATGTAGTGGACGACTCCATCATAGTCAAGACGCAACGGCCCCATCGCCTGCGCCCGCGCACCAGCTTGGCTAAAGAGACGGTCTTTTTGGATGCGCTCAAAGATCAGGGCATTGCCGTGCCGCGGGTGTTGGGCTATGGACGCGAGGGCTTTATCGAATATATTGTTATGACCCGGATTCCTGGCGTAGCCGTTATTCACGCCAGCATTCCGCCTCAAGCCCGCCAACAGATGCTGTTTCAGCTCGGGCGGACCTTGGCGCGCATTCACGCGGTTCCCCAAGCCCCGTTTTTAGAATCAGGCCTGTTTCCCACCGAAATGGCCCACGATACGTTTCGCGACCACGTGGCCGAGGTGCTTCTGGAGGGGGCACGGCGAATTTATGACTTTGGCATCCATTGGCCCATTGCAGGCTTGACCCCTGACGACCTGGTCCGCCGCGCCACCGATGCGTTACCGCGAACCCCGCTTCGCACCGCCATCCACTCCAATCCCGGTCCCACCCATACCTTTGTCGATCCCGTCACGGGCGAGTTTCAAGGGCTAATTGACTTCGGCGATGCGTTCGTCACCCACCCGGCCTGGGATTTGCGGCGCTGGACGCCCCGGGAGCGCGAGGCTCTCTTGGCGGGATATGAGGCGGACCGGACCGTTGAGGCGGCGTTTTTACAGACCTTTCCCATTATCGGCCTAGCCGTGGATCTGGTGCAGTTGGCGTCGGACAAGGCTGCGATACGGCAAGCGGCCGAAGCGGATCTGACGGAGACCATGGCGAGTTTATGACGCGCTTTGATGCGGTCCCGACTGTCCCTTGAGTCGCCGGATGACGCCAAGATAAAAGACTTCCCAGTAAGCAACAAAGAGGAAGTACAGCAAAGCGGAAATCCAGCTGGCGCCAATGGGATTGACGGCGCCTTGGTGTCCTAGTTGGGCATGCGCCATGGCCGCATCATATAAAAGACGGACGGCAAACAGTGTGGCCACCAGAGCGCCAACATAGGGGTTGGTCTTGTAGCGAGGCGGATTGGTGTGAAACTCGGTATGCGTAAGACTGTACCCCCCAAGTGCCAGACCGATGATGAGCCCTCCGGCCACCCCCGCTAAATTCACCACAGTGCGCATCTCAACCACGATCACAAAGATGCCGAGCGCTCCCAGCAAAAACACTCGCGGCCAAAGGGTGGCCGGCCGATAGGGCTGCTCAGTCATGGTGCGGCGGGATGGTCTCCCTCCGCGAAGGAGCGAATAATGGCCCAATCGCGGTCTAACGACAGTTTGGAAAACTCCGGTCCCACGGGGCCGGTGTACTTGCCGCCCTGCGCCGGATATGCGGCGCCACTTTCCGTCAAAGTGTGAAACACCAGCTGTGCGACCCGCGTCCCTGGATACAGGTACACGGGGGTATCTCCCAAATTAGCCAACTCCAGCGTCAGACTGCCACGGTATCCCGGCGATACCATAATGGCAGTAGCCACAATCAAACCAAGCCGCCCCCAGGACGAGCGGCCAATCACATAGGCCATCAAGTCTCGCGGCACCTGCAAAAACTCGAACGTTGCCCCCAACACCAATTGATTGGGATGCAAAATCATTTTGTCGCCAATCGGCACCCGCACGCGCTCCTGATAGTCTTCCGGATCCTGAGCCATTTCCAATGGATCGATAGGTCCTTTGGCCGACCGCTTCATGAGGATGAAGTCTTGTCCCAACCGTACGTCCACAGAGCCGCCGCGCAACTGATCGGGACTTAAGAGCGGTGTGACAATAAGCCGCTCCGCCAATGGCCGCCTCATGCGATCCCAAAGCGTCTCCTCACTCACCACCATATCTCTGTCACCTCGTCTTCTGCCAGGCTTCCCAAAGCCAACGGCCTTCAAGCGCTTTATAAGCCAGCCCGGCCATTAACGGACGATCGGCGTCACCTACCATATGGAGCGCTAAAAGAACCGCGATCTCATTATCCACGCCGTGGCCACCCGCTTCGTGGGGCACTACCCCATAGGCCAATTGCTGTTGATAGGCGGAAAAGTCCGGCAATGCCGGCCAATTCACCTTCAGAGGCTGCCCAGCTCCGGATGCCGCCCCCAACGTGTCAAAAAGAGCGGGGTAGGCAGAGCGAAAGCTCTGCAAGCGACGAAGGACGCCCTCTGAACGGATGCTTGCCTCCCAAGCGGAAATAATCGCCATCGCACCGAGTCTCGACACCAACGCTTGCCATCGCTCGCTCCTGTCATCCGCCCACAGCGCCCCAAACGCGGACATGGCCACCGGATCAAACCCCAGTGCTTCCGGATAGCTCATGAGCACCCCGTCATTGTCCTCCAGCACCTGCCAGTCGTCACCCGGAGCCACCGTCCAAGGGCGGCTGTCCATCATCGACAACCATCGCGCCATACCTTGGGCTACAGGGTGTGCCGGGTGTTCCAGTCTTCGCAGCCAACTGATGCGCACCGCTTGCGGCAGCGGCTCCAGCAATGCCCGAATCCCTTGCTCGACATGCTCCGCCAACCGACTTTCCCACTCTTGTTGGGCCACATTCTGCCACCGCACGGAATTCCCCCCTGCCCGCCTCTATTCGCGACCCTCGACAAAAATCCCTTTCCAATATCTGAGTTCAGGTTGTGAATTGGCCACGCACTTGATACCATGAAGGGGAATTCGCTGCCCAGAAAGGAACCCGCCATGTACCAGTTTGCCGGATTTTCGAAGTTGGACTTCGACGTCTTTCTCATCCCCGAATTTCATGATCGTATGAGCGCCCTACGCACGCAAGTGCGTCCCAAGTTGGCTATGCTTGGCGATGATTTGGCGCCCCGCCTGGAGGAGATTACTGGGCACCCCATGTATCCGCATACGGCTTCTCACGCCCGGCGCCGAGTTAATCCGCCCGACGACACCTGGGTCGCCTTCTCCCGATCGGAACGAGGCTACAAGCGGTACGCGCATTTTGAAGTAGGAATTTGTCTGGATTATGTCTTTGTCCGTTTCGTCGTCAAGCCGGAAGGGGAAGAGGACAAAGCGTCGTTAATTCAATACCTTGAGCGCCAAGGCATTGGGGCCCTGAAACTTAAGGATCCTGAACCCATTTACTATTATCAGGATGACCATGGACAAGGCGCCGAGAATGTGGAGAGTCTCACTGGGCAGGATCTCTCGGACATTCTGAAGCGGACCGCTCTGAAAAGCCGCGGATTTACCGTTGGGCTCATTTTTGATCGCGAAACTCCGCTTTTGCGGAGCGCCGAGTTTGTCACCCGCGCCCATAATGCCATCCGGCATTTGGCGCCTCTTTATGAAGGGGTATTGGAAACCCAAGAGGTCCGTTAACAGGGGCTGACTCAAAAGGCCTTTGCCCTTAAATTCTCTCCCACTTGACTCCCGAAAACAGGGAAGAAGATGGCCCGCTTCCTCCACTAATCGGGGTAAAACGGGCACATTTTAGGGACGGCATCAGGGCCCAGGTCCCTTTTGAGTAGCCCCTTACCATCCTCGCCCCGAGAAATTCTCCACCAAATCTCCCCAAAAAGAACCCTAGCCGTTTCCCCCTGCGTAGGATTGAATTAATATCAAGAAGACTTCGGATTCTTGTCTAGGGGGCTTTTCCATGATTGCCTGGAAGATTGGTGGCGAACAGGGCGAAGGCATTGATTCCACCGGCGATGTGCTGGCCACGGTCGCAAATCGCATGGGATACTTCGTCTATGGATACAAATCGTTTTCGTCGCGCATTAAAGGCGGCCACACCACGTACAAGGTACGCATCGCCAATCGCCGCGTAGAAGCGGCAGCCGAAGCGACCGATATTCTTGTGGCATTAAACCAAGAAACCATCAACAAACACGTGTGGGAGTTGGATGGCGGGCTCTTGTTGGCGGATAGCGCCTTCTCGCCCACGCTGCCGGAAGGCCTCAAGGCCCACCTCATCGCCTTGCCGCTCACGGAAATTGCCAAACAGCACGGCTCGGTGGTCATGCGCAACATGGTTTCGGTAGGCGCGTCAGCCGCACTCTTAAACCTTCCTGCCGATCCTTTTTTGGAGTATGTGGAGTCCAAGTTTTCCCGCAAGGGGACCGAGATTGTCAAGGCCAACCAGGAGGCACTCTTGGATGGGTTCAATCGCGTCCACGATCAATTTCAAGGCGTTTCCCAACTGAAATTAGACGCTCCCGTACCCGGAGACCGTGTGGTGATTACCGGCAACGACGCCATCGCGTTGGGTGCGGTGGCGGGCGGATGCCGCATCATGTGCGGATATCCCATTACCCCGGCCACCGACATCATGGAGGCTCTTTCCAAGTGGCTTCCGATGGTCGGGGGAACGGTGGTGCAAATGGAGGACGAGTTGGGCTCTATCACGGCCTGCATCGGAGCGGGTTACGCCGGCGCTCGGGCCATGACGGCCACCTCCGGTCCCGGATTCTCGTTGATGCAGGAAGGCATTGGCCTCGCCTCCATGGCGGAAATCCCCGTCGTCATTGTTGACACGCAGCGCAGCGGGCCGTCCACCGGGATGCCGACAAAGCAGGAGCAATCCGACCTCATGGCCATTATCAATGGCGGCCATGGCGAAGGACCGCGCGTGGTGCTGGCTCCGAGTTCCGTCGAAGAAGCCTTTGAAGACGGATGGCAGGCCTTCAACATTGCCGATCAATTGCAGACGCCCGTATTGATTGCGACAGACCTCTCGCTTTCGCTCTGGTCGCAGAGCGTTGACCGCGCTAAGTTGAATGGGCCCCGAGTTCCGATCGAGCGTGGGCCCATCGTAAGCTCGGACGACTTGACGGCTTTGGGAGAAAATGTGTTCTTGCGGTATCAAATGACCGATGACGGGGTCTCCCCTCGCTCATTGCCCGGCACCCAAAACGGACAGTTTCTGGCCACCGGTGTCGAGCATCAACCGAATGGCAAAGTATCGGAGGACCCCGCCAATCGCACCCGCATGATGGAAAAGCGTTTGACCAAAATCCAGCGCGTACACGCTCTTCGCGATGGCGTACGCTATGAGGGGCCAGACGACGCCGACTTGGTCCTTCTCGCCATCGGTGCCACCGTGGGAGCCATCAAGGAAGCGCGCGACATCTTAACCACGGAACGCCACCGGGTGGCAGCAAGCTGGCTTCGCACCCTGTCTCCCTTCCCGATCGCCCAGTTCGAGCGCCTTTTCCGGCGCGCTCGTCAAATTCTGATTGTTGAGCAAAACGCCACCGGCCAGGTTGCGCATTTGATGCGCCAGGCTGGAGTTTACGACCCCAAGCGTTGTCACAGCCTGCTTAAATATGATGGGGTGCAATTTTTTCCATCGGAAATCGTGGAGGCGGCACGCCCCCTGTTGGAATCCTTCGCGGAGGTGAAGTCCTAATGGCCACATTGCAGCAATTCAAAACCACCGAGAAGTCGTGGTGGTGTCCCGGCTGCGGCGATTTTGGCGTCTTGGCGGCCATGCAGAAGGCCTTGGTCGCCGTGGGCGCGGAGCCCAGCACCACCGCCATTGTGGCCGGTATCGGCTGCTCGGGAAAACTGGGCAACTACATCAACTCCTATAACATCCACGCCACCCACGGGCGAACCCTGCCAGCCGCGCTGGGGATTAAGCTGGCCAACCGAGACTTGTTGGTGCTGGCGGCCGGGGGTGACGGCGACGCTTATGCGATAGGGATGGGCCACTTCATGCACGCTCTCAGGCGAAACGTCAATGTCACCTACATTGTCATGGACAATCATGTCTACGGCCTGACCAAAGGCCAAACCTCGCCAACTTCGGAAAGCGGGTTTCAAACCAAGACGACACCAAAGGGCAGCATTGATCGGCCGGTGCATCCTCTCATGTTAGCTGTCTCGGCGGGCGCCACCTTTGTCGCCCAAGGGTTCTCGAGCTGGCAGCCGCAGTTGGCCAAACTTATCCAGATGGGCATCGAACATCCGGGCTTCTCGTTGATCAACGTGATTTCGCCCTGCGTCACCTATAACAAAGTCAACACCTACGACTGGTATAAGAAGACGTTAGCCAATCTGGACGACGATCCCAGCTATGACCCGTCCAGCCGCACCACCGCCCTGGCGCGCCTGGATGAAACCGACGAGCTGATCACGGGCCTCATCTATCGTGAGCCGTCGGAACCTTATGAGGCCCTGTTGCCGGGATTTCGCAAAACGCCCCTAGTCGAGCAGGATTGGCATGTCGACCAAGCGACTTGGGACAAAATGCTGGCCAACTTCGACTAGCCTCCCTGTTTCGGACAAGGGCCTCTGGCGTCAGCCGGAGGCCGTTTTGATTGCAATTTTTCAGCCCATCTAAGCCCAATGTCTTACCCCACGCATGCTGATTCTCTGTCACACTACCTTTCAAGGAAAAGAAAGAGGTGCAGAGCGCATGGTCGACGGACTCGTCTGGTGCGGCATTTTTACCGAGGAGGCACAAGCCATGAGCCGATTTATCGCCGAGGTGCTGGGCGGACGGCTGATTCTCGAACAACCGGATTTTTGGGTCTTCGACCTTCCTCGGGGCGACCGCATCGAAGTCTTTGGAACCCAAGGCCCCCGTCCAGCGCACTTAGTTCATTATCAGGGACGCGTGTTAGGATTTCGGGTGTCGGATATGGACTCCGCGAAACGGAGCCTCGTGGAATATGGCTGTGAGTTGCTGGGTGACACATGCCGGGCGGGGCAAACGGAGTGGCAGCACTTTCGAGGGCCAGACGGTTCCGTCTATGAGCTGACCCGCTATCCCGACGCCTAACGAAAAGGCCCCCTCCCTCGCAAGGTTGGGGCCTTCCGTACAGGTCCTCGGAAAAGAGGTTAATACCAGTGAAAATTTGACCAGGCCTTGGCGAGTTTGGCCACCACCGCCTCCAAGAGATGGACGTCCTCGGCCCCAAAACGGGCGAAATCGGGACTATCCACATCCAAGCAGCCGACCGGCTGTCCTTGGGAAATAATCGGAATGACTAACTCGGAGCGGGAATCGGCGTCGCACGCAATATGAGCCGGAAACTCCAATACGTTGTCAACCACCAGCGTTTCGGCTCGAGCCATCGCGGTGCCCACCACGCCGTGTTCACGGGCAATGCGGGTGCAAGCCGGCTTTCCGGCAAATGGGCCCAGCACCCAGTCGCCGCTGGCTTTTTCCGACAGATAGAACCCAACCCAATTAATGCGCGGCAGGTACTGATTCAACAGTGCGGCGATATTAGCCAAATTGGCATTGAGGTTGGATTCCCCGCCCAACACAGCATCGGTAAACGCCAACACATCTTCCGGGCGGGCTGCTTCCTTGAGTTCCAGCTCCATGAGACTACTGCTTGAAGAAATCGGCGTTGCGCTTGATGGAGGCCTGAAACTCTTCCGGTACTTCGTCTTCCTCGTAGATGGCGCTCACCGGGCATTCCGGCTGGCACGCTCCGCAATCGATGCAGACTTCCGGGTCGATGTAGTACTGGTCGGCCTCATCCGTGGTGTGAATGCAATCCACCGGGCACACCTCGACACACGAAGCGTCTTTCACGCCAATGCAGGGGTCAGTGATGATGAAAGCCATGTGTCTCCTCCTCGTCGTCTGCCCCCAAAACGGGGCAATTCATCTCATTTTACTATCCTAGCCATTAAAACAAAAGAGCACCGACCAAAATTCAGGGACTGGGGAAACCGGGCTGGCGGGCAACCATCCTTCCGTGACCTACGATCAGCGTGTCCCCCTGCCAGGCCACCGAGCCAAGCTCGAGGCGAAGAATTTCCGGACAATCCTCCACCAGCCGCGCCACCCGTAAAACCAGGTCGCGAAACACTGTTTGCTCGGTGTCGCGCAGATCGACGGGGATGAGTCGGTCGGCATCTTGATCGGTGAGCGGCAAAAGCCGTATCCGACCCCGGATCCCTTGAGAACGCACCACAATCATGGGGCCGAAGAGATCATCGGGCAGGACCGATACGGCGAGCGAACTCTCGAGATTCTCGTTCAGCACCGGATTAATGCCCATGGCGCGAAGGACGGGCAAGAGCGACTCGCCCGCGAGCGACACCTCTTTCTGGAGTCCCATTGCCTGCCGAATGAGATCGCGGGCGGTGATGCTGTCCGCACCGGACAAGTCCAAAATCCGGCCGATAGGCTGAGCCAGATAGCGGCTGTAGTCTAACACCCGGCGATAGGCCCGAAGCGCGGTCTCGGGGAAGGGAAACAGCGGCACGCGCCGTGGCCCGGCATTCAGAAAGCGGTCCCCCAGGGGGTCGGCCAGCATCACATTGGCAAAGACCGGTATGGGGTTAGCCGTCTGGGCAAAGTACCCCGTCAGGGTGTCCTCGATCCGCGCCAGCACCATCTCCGTCTCCGTGGAATTAACCGGTACGAACAACAGCATGAGTCCGTCTAAATCGGTCCGTTGCAAAGCCGATGCGATAGCCTCCTGATACGCGTCGGCCAACCCGGAAAATCCCACGTCGGTGACGGCAACCAAATCTAAGCCCAGCGTATGCACCGCGTCCTCGGCCAAATGGGTGCCGGCGGCGCTATTGGTGACAAGCCCAATGCGGGGACCGCGCGGTCGGGGTTGACTCGTCAAGATCGCGGCGACATCAAAGAGTTCGTCCAAGGTGTCGGCGCGGATTATACCGGATTGGTGAAACAAGGCGTCCACCGGTCCGTCTACCTCATCGGTGACCAAGCCCTCAATTTCCCGCGATGACGCCGTCCGAACGCTTTTGACGGCCAAGATGGGCTTCTGTCGCGCCAGACGCCGTGTGATGCGGGAAAACTTGGCGGGATTGCCGAACGATTCCATGTAGAGCATGATGGCATCCGTGTCGGGGTCATCCTCCCAGTATTGCAGGAGATCGTTGACAGAGACATCCGATTTATTGCCTAGGCTCACGAAACTGGAAATGCCCAGTCCCAGTCTGTCAGCGTAATTCATGATGGCCACGCCTAGTGCCCCCGAGTGGCTAGCCACCGCCAAGCGGCCCGCACGAGGAAGGCGGGGGGCAAAGCTGGCATTCATCCTGAGTGCCGATTCGGTATTGACAATTCCCATGGAGTTGGGGCCGATCAGGCGAATGCCCGCCTGGCGCAGCTTAGTGACAATGATTTGCTCCAGTTCGTGCCCGTCGGTGGTCTCGCCCAGTCCCGAGGTGGTTATGAGTACGCCCCCCACACCGGAATGAATGGCGTCGTTGATGACCGTCAGCAGGGAGGATGCCGGGACCACCAACAAGGCTAAGTCAACCGGCTCGGGGATGTCGGCGATGCGCGGGTAGGCATGTATGGAAAGCACCGATGCGGCCTCGCGGTTGACCGGATAGACCGTCCCTTGGAACCCCCCATCGATGACATGGCGCAAAAGTTGGTGTCCAAGCCGCTCATCGTCGCGCGACGCCCCAACCACCGCAATGGTGCGCGGCCGAAAGAAGGGTTTTAAGGATGCGGCAGAGGCCAGTTTCTCGCGCACGGCAATGAGACTGCGCTGCCGGTCGGTTTGGATGAGCGGCAGCGTGAGTTCCAACATTCCATCCTTCCAGGCTTGGGTGACGGCAAAGCCACTCGAGCGAAACACGCGCAGCATGCGGTGATTGTCATTCAAAACGAACGCCTTAAACTGCCGAAACCCTTCACGCCATGCCACTTCGGCAAGATGTTCCAGCAACAGCGTGCCGACGCCGCGCTGTTGCAGCCGATCATCAACAAAAAAGGCTACCTCAGCCGTATGTTCATCCAATCGGGCATAGTTGCCGATGGCCAACAGCGCATCGCCCCCATCGGCTACCAGCGCATAGGATTCCCCGGGCTGCACCCGCATCATGCGATCGAGTTCCCGATCGCTCACCTCCGCCACCACATGGAAGAACCGAAAGTACAAGCTATCCGGCGATGCTCGGCGAAATAAGTCGTAAAGCCGTGCTCGCTCGCTGTCGGTCAACTCTGGCGGACGCAGCTCTGCTACCCGCCCGTCCCGTAGAATAACGCGCATAACCCCACTCACCTCCGTTCCTCCGTGCTACAATTATACAAACCTGGTGAGGGAGGGGTCAGTCGTTTCTGCTGTGTTTCTATATGACGATGCCTATCTCCAGTACCAGTTCAGTCCGGATCACCCTTTTAACCCAGTGCGCCTAAGTGCCACCCGCGATTTAGCAGAGAATTTCGGCCTGCTTTCGCCCGATGACGTGATCCCTCCCCGTCCCGCGACAATTGACGAGTTGGAACTGGCCCATTCCCCGCATTATGTGGACCTAGTGCGGCGCATTAGTGTCACCGGGAAAAAGACGTACGGAATTGAGCGGCTTGGCTTGGGCACCGAGGACAACCCGGTGTTTCGCGGCATGCATGAGGCGGCAGCATTGGCGGCGGGCGGTACGCTGACCGCCGCGGAGAAAATTGTCGCCCAACAAACCTCACGGGCGCTGAATCTCGCCGGTGGTTTGCACCACGCCGGACATGGTCATGCAAGCGGTTTTTGCATCTATAACGATGTGGTGGCCGCGATTCGGTGGCTTCGCCGCGAGACGGGCTGGCGGGTGCTGTACGTCGAAACCGACGCGCACCACGGGGACGGCGTCCAAGATGCCTTTTATCGCGATCCCGAGGTGTTCTTTGTATCTCTTCATGAATCCGGTGCCTTTCTCTTCCCCGGAACCGGCCATGTGGATGAAATCGGCGAGGGGGCCGGTCTTGGCACCACCGTGAATGTCCCCTTGGCACCGGCTACAGACGACGCGTCATGGTTGGAAGCCTTTCAATCCGTGGTCCCCCGGGTGATGGAGCGCTTTCAGCCCGACATCGTCATTTCCCAGCATGGTTGCGACGGCCATTATTGGGATCCATTGGCTGACATGTGCGCCACCACCACCTTTTATGCCGCCGTTCCGCGCCTTTTAAGCCAATGGGTGGATGCGTACGGCATCAACCGCTGGATTGCCGTGGGTGGTGGCGGCTATCAATCCCTGTCGGTGGTACCTCGTGTCTGGACGCTGCTTTGGGCCGCCGTCTCGCGGCAGGACTTGCAGGACCGGCCCATCAGCCCGGATTGGCTGGCTGCCTGGGAACCCCAATCGCCAAGCCGGTTGCCCCGACATCTTATGGACGAACCCGAACAATTCCCGCCGATTCGTGACCGCCAGCGCATGGTAAAGGCCAATCGGGATACCCTGGCCGCGTTGGCTCAACAGTTTCCAGAAATGCGGTTTGGCGTGTCCGGTAAAGCTTGATACCATAAGTCGTAACGGTTGAGGAGGTGCGGGATGGACCGGCTGCCCGTGATTGTGCAAAGTGACCGCACAATTTTATTGGAAGTGGAAAACCCTCGGTACGAAGAAGCGCGCGATGCGCTGGCCGGGTTTGCCGAACTGTTGAAAAGCCCTGAGCACATGCACACCTACCAATTAAGCGCGCTTTCGCTGTGGAACGCCATGGCCTCAGGCCTCCACGCGGCGGAGATTTTGGACGCCCTGGCGCGTTTGTCTCAATACCCGGTGCCGGATCCCGTGGCCCAATTTATCCACGACCAGGAAGTCCGATTCGGACGTCTGAAGCTGGTGCCGGCTCGCGATGGCGATGGACTCTGGCTTACGTCCGATGATGCCCTCGCGCTGACCCAAGTGGGTCGGACCAAATCTGTCATCCCATACTTGGACGGTCCTCTCCACCCTGGCTACCGTGTTCGTCCAGAATTTCGCGGCCTCATCAAGCAGGCCTTAGCCAAGGCAGGCTGGCCGGTCGATGATGTCGCCGGCTACGAGCCGGGCGCGCCGCTCGGCTTTGACTTGGTGGAGTCCTTGCCCGACGGCCAGCCATTTACTTTGCGCCCCTATCAGGAGGCCGCAGTACGCAGCTTCTGGGGTCAAGGGCGCGTCGACCGCGGCAACGGCGTCGTGGTGTTGCCTTGCGGTGCGGGAAAAACGGTGGTGGGCCTCGGCGCCATGTGGATGGCCCAAACCCATACACTGATTTTGACCACCTCCACCGCTGCCCTCCACCAGTGGCAGCGGGAGTTGTTGGAAAAATCCACCCTCAGCGTGGATGAGGTCGGCGAGTACAGCGCCACCACCAAGACGATTCGACCCGTCACGGTAACCACCTATCAAATGCTAACCCACCGCCAGAAGGGAGAATTCCCGCATTTTCAGGCCTTGGACCAGCACCCCTGGGGACTCATCATTTATGACGAGGTGCATCTGCTCCCGGCCCCTATGTTCCGTCTTACCGCTAGCCTGCAGGCGCGGCGACGCCTAGGACTGACCGCCACCCTGATTCGCGAGGACGGGCGAGCAGAGGACGTCTTTGCCCTCATCGGCCCCAAGCGGTTTGACATGCCCTGGAAGGTTCTTGAGGAGCAGGGATGGATCGCCACCGCCAGTTGTCGAGAAATCCGCGTGGCCCTGCCGCAAGCGGCGCGGGAGCAGTATGCCGTCGCCGAGGACGCCGAGCGGGTTCGGATTGCCGCCGAAAATCCGGCCAAGATTCCGGTCGTGGATGCCTTGCTGGAGGAGCATCGAGAGGACCATGTGTTGGTCATTGGCCAGTATCTCGGCCAGTTGGAGCAGATGGCCCGTCATTTCAACGCCCCCTTAATCACGGGAAAGACGCCTAACCGTGAGCGTGAACGCCTGTATGAGGATTTTCGCAACGGCATCATTACCCGGCTCTTCGTCTCGAAAGTGGGGAACTTTGCCATCGATCTGCCGGATGCCAACGTCGCCATTCAGATTAGCGGAACGTTCGGCAGTCGCCAAGAAGAGGCTCAGCGCCTCGGACGCATCCTCCGTCCCAAAGGCGAAGGAGTCATGGCGACCTTTTACAGCATTGTTTCCGAGGATACGAAAGAGCAGGAATTTGCCCAAAAACGCCAGCTGTTTCTATGCGAGCAAGGCTATCGCTACGACATCGCCCATGCGGCCCCCGACGGGACTCCACGGGAGCGTTTGGCGCCTGTCATCCCCTTTCCTGCCGGAGGGCACGCATGAGCTCCCCTTGGGTTCGCTCCCTGAGCAGCATTTTGGCGCGTCTTAGCGAGCCGGAACAGCACGATCTAACCACCCGCCTGGGTCTGAAGGGTCAACCGCTAGTCCAGGCGCTGCTCGACCCGGAACGGGTTTCCGCTGTGGTTCGGGGACTTTCAGAGGATGGACTGCATGCGCTCAAAGTGTGGGTGGCGGAACGGGGATTTTGGCGCAACATTCCCCGCCAAAGCCGCTTGGCGGCCGGGGTGGATGAGCTGGCCGCCGCCGGACTGGTGTTTGAAACCAGGTATGGCCCGTATCAACGGTTTCTCATCATGCCATGGGAACTCATGGCGCGGGTTTTGCCGCTTCTCTGGGACATCCCTTGGGACAAGATTACCGTCCAGGCTGAAGCGCGTGTGAAGGTGCCGGCGCCAATTTGGAGCCCTTTTTGGCATGACGTGTTTCAAGTGCTGTCATTCGCCCGTGAAGAACCGCTCTTACTGACCACCCAAGGGGATGTCTACCGCCGCCTGAAGACAAAAATGGAAAGGCGGATGTGGGATCGGGGCTCTCTGTTCCCGGCTGGTGTCATGGTGGACTATCTCCTGTCCGCTTTGTACCGGCAGGGTCTTTTGGCGTCAGCCGACCACCCGTATCGCTACGTCGTCAACGAGGACGCAGCCGAACGCCTGTTTTCCCAAGATCCGGCCGCCCTCTTCAGCTGGCTGGCGGAGTTTGTCTTTGACCCCAACCGGAATTATTGGCCCGTGCTTTTATGGGTCTCGCTTTCGAGTCTGGTGCCCGACGATCGGGCGCTGGTGCGCTCCCAGGCCATTGAATGGTTGGCGACTTTAGGCATTGAAGGAATCAAGACCCCCTATCTCATCTCGCAAGGTCTCGGCGATTTACTGATCACCGACTTCTGGGAACCCGGTCCAAACTATACCGGTCGGCTCAGTGCCAGCGCACGGGCGGCACTGGAGGGACGCTTTGAGCAACCCCAGCCGGGAGAGAGTTTGGTGCAGCCGACGGGCGAGATTCTGGTGCCGCCGACCATCCCTTTGGCGGAACGGTGGAAGGTGGACGGACTGGCCAGCCGGGTTCGCTCCGACCGGGTCTCCACCTATCGCCTGGATCTCAATGCGGTCAAGCAAGGGATCCGCCGGGGTCTCGATGCTGCCCAACACCAGCGCCAGTTGGAGTCCATGACTCGAACGGGGCTTCCGAACAACGTCCAAATCAACCTCGAGGACTGGTATCGGGCCATTGGGCGTCACCGCCTTATGGAAGTCACGGTGGTGCATAGTTCCACGCCCGAGGATTCCCGCGATGTCGAGACCGTTCTTGGTCCAGAAGTGCTGGGACGACTTTCGCCAACCGACCTCATTATCGGCTCCGATCGGGTGAAAGAGGTGCAAAAGAAGATGGAAAAGAGCGGGGTTCCCATCCTGCCCGAAGTGCTACGGCCTAGTCTGCCCGATGAGGACGATTGGGTCGAGCACTATGAGGATCCCAGAGAGCGCTTTGAGGTACATCTGCCCCGAAATGAGGCCGCACCCAGCGGCCGCGAAACCAGCCTGAAGTCCCTAATCCAAGCGTCTCAGAAAGCGGGTCGGCCGCTTACCCTCACCTTTCTGGCCGCTGGGGACAGCGCCCCCCGGACCGAACAGGTAATCCCCGTGGCTCTTGAATCCCGCTGGATCCAAGCCTATGTCCTCAGAGAGCGGCGCTACGTGCTGATTGAATGGCAGCGCATCCTTAGCGCCGCGGAAGACTAGACGCGTTCCGCACAATCCCTGATACACTGAGGTAGGGATTCCCCATCGTACATTATCAACCAAGGAGGACCTATGCAGCCACCGCAAGCTCCCAAACATCCGTACCAGCACCGATTACATAACGACGTCCGCAACGATGATTACTATTGGCTCCGGGACAAGGAGAACCCCGAAGTCATCGCTCACCTTGAGGCGGAGAATGCCTATTTTGACAGCGTCATGGCTCCATTGCGTCCTTTCGAGGACACCCTATTTGACGAGATGCGCCATCGATTGCCGGACTCGGAAGAGACGCCAGCGGCTCAGTCGGGACCCTTCTTCTATTACCGCCGCATCGAGCCCGACACGGAATATCCCCGTTACTTTCGACGTCGCGCGCAAAACCGCAGCGAACTAGCCAGTCAACCGGAAGAGCTATTGCTGGATGTCAATGCCCTGGCCAAAGAGGGACAGTTCACCCACGTCTCCACCGTGTTGATAAGCCCCAATCACCGCTATTTAGCCTACCTGGAGAACCACGACGGCACGGACCGATATACGATCCACATTAAGGATTTGTCGTCTGGCAATCTCATCGATGAGCCCATCCGGAATGTCTTCATCGGGGACAGTCTGGCCTGGGACAGCCGAAGCCAACACCTCTTCTATCTCACCGTCGACGCGAGCCAACGGCCTAGCTCCCTGCATCGGCATCGCTTGGGAACGTCAGCCCACGAAGACGTCACCCTCTATCGGGAAGAGGACATCACCTTCAGCTTAAGCTTATCAACCTCGCTAAGCGGCCGGTATCTCTTTTTGAGCGCCGACACCAACACCCAAAGTGAAGTGCGGTACCTGCCGGCAAACGATCCGGAAGCAAACTGGCAGGTGTTCCAACCGCGGCGGGCCGGCATCCGCTACCACCTGGAGCATTGGCGAAATTTCTTGATCAATGTGACCAACGAGGGGGCGGAGAACTTTACCGTTAAAGCCGTCTCGGCCGACCATCCCGATCCGGCCAAGCAAGACGATCTGATTCCCTACGATTCCGGGCGCTACTTAGAGGACGTGCTTCCCTTCCATGACGCCCTCATTCTGGTTGGCCGCGAAGGCGGGCTCACACAAATCTGGCGCTATGATGGCGGATTGTTGGAGCGGCTCCAGTGGCAGTCTCCTCTCTACACGGTGACCCCCGGGCCGAATTTCGATTATCACGCACCAGAAGTGCTGATTCGGTTTCAGTCGCTCACCATCCCCAAACACGATTACGCTGTCCATCTTCGCACGGGGGAAAAGAGTCTGGTTTTGGAAGAGCCCGTCCGCAACTTCGATGCCTCTCAGTACATGGAGAAGCAAATTTGGGCCCGCGCTGAGGATGGCACCGCCATTCCCGTTTCTTTAGCAGCCACAAAGGAAACCTGGAACGCTGGACGTCCTGCCCCCTTAATTCTCTATGGCTATGGGTCCTATGGCGCCCCCTCCAATCCGACCTTTGACGCCACGCGCCTTCCCTTGCTGGATCGGGGCGCAATCTATGCCATTGCTCATGTCCGGGGCGGATCGGAAATGGGCTACAACTGGTACCTAGACGGAAAATTTCTCAAGAAACGCAACACCTTTACGGACTTCATCGCGGTGGCACAACATCTGATCGATCAGGACTATACCACCCCAAAGATGCTCGCCGCCCGGGGCCGGAGCGCCGGCGGGTTGTTGATGGGCGCCATTTTGAATCTCCACCCCGAGCTGTTTCAAGTGGTGGTGGCCGGCGTTCCCTTCGTCGACGTGGTGACCACCATGCTGGATGCCAGCCTTCCACTCACCTCCCTGGAATGGGACGAATGGGGCAACCCTGCCGATCCGGTCTATTACGAATACATGAAGTCATACAGCCCTTATGACAACGTGTCTTCCAAGCCCTATCCCCACATCATGGTGTACACCGGGCTCAACGATCCACGGGTCGGGTATTTTGAACCGGCCAAGTGGGTGGCACGGCTTCGGGAATTGAAAACCGACAGCCATCAGTTAATTTTGAAGACACATATGGGGGCAGGCCATGGAGGGTCTTCGGGCCGTTTTGCCCATCTAAAAGAATTAGCCGAGGAATACGCTTTCATCCTCGACAAATTGGGCATTTCTCATTAACGGACGCAATGGCCGTTTGGGAACTGGAACCCCCGACCCATGTATGGCATCACGCCAGGCATGGGTTTTCGTTTTTCTTGGCGGATTGGTTAGGCGGGGCGGTACAGGAAACCCTGTCCAAGCGGAACCCCTAATAGGCGAAAGACTTCCGCATCCTCGTCGGTCTCAATTCCCTCCGCGACAACCATGGCGCCAATCTGCCCGGCAAAGCGCACCAGCGTCTCCACCAACAGCTGGCGTACCGGGCGCGCTCGGGTAAGGCGCACGAACTCCAAATCCAACTTGAAGAATTCCGGCACCAAATCGGCTAACAGTGACAAATTGCTGTACCCAGTGCCAACATCGTCCACGGCGAAGCGGAATCCCTGGACGCGGAGATTGGCGACCGCCGTATAAAACCGTGCTGGATCGGCAATCTGCTTTTCCGTAACCTCTAACACGACGCGACCGGGCGCAATACCGCTCGATTCCGTCCAGGCGCTGAGCATGTTGGCGTCGACGCCACCCATTTCAAGCGTTTCTGGCAACAGATTAATAAACAGCAAAGCATCTTCCCGGCTTTTCATCGGGAAGTTTTCAATGGCGCGTCGACAGCAAATCGCATCCAACTGGGGACTAACCTGCACTTGCTCGGCGATTTCAAACAGCGTCATAGGACTAGCAAGATACGGCACGGGGCCACGGCTTAAGGCCTCATACCCCACCGCACACCGGCCGGAAAAAGGCATCACCGGCTGGTAGATGGTCTGCACCGATCCCGTCTCTAGCAAGCGATAGAATTCGCGCATCGTGCGCCGTCCAATGGTTGGCTTAACCATGGAGAACCTCCTTGTTTCGAGCTCGATTCGACATTTTCCAATCGAATTCCTGTGCACCCAGCAAATTTTCTTGCACGAGCTCGAAACCCCGCTGCGTTATACGGTCTCAATGACCATGGCTATGCCCTGACCGCCTCCGATGCAGAGTGACGCCAATCCATAGTGAACGTGATCGCGTCGCAGTTGATGCGCTAGGCTCAACAAAAGGCGCGCTCCCGAGGCCCCAACCGGATGGCCGAGCGCAATTGCCCCGCCTTGTACATTGGTCCGCTCGCGATCCAGCTGCAAGGCCTGCTCCACGGCAAGATACTGCGCAGCAAATGCCTCATTAATTTCAATCCGACCGACTTCCCCCAGCTCCAATCCGGCCCGTTCCAGAGCCTTCTGGGAGGCGGGCACCGGGCCAATTCCCATCACCGTGGGGTCGACACCGGCCACCGCATAGCTGACGATGCGGGCCCACGGATGAAGACCATGGGCGCGCACAAAATCGCCGGTCGCGATGACCAGCATGGCCGCTCCATCGTTGATGCCGGAGGCATTGCCGGCAGTCACTGTGCCGCCTTCCTGAAAAGCCGGTCGAAGCCGTGCCAAACCTTCCACGGTCGTGTCGGGGCGAATGTGTTCGTCCTGATCCACCACCTGCTCGCGCCCTTTCACCGTCAGCTTTACCGGGACAATCTCATCTTGGAAGCGTCCGCTTTGGCGTGCCTCCGCCGCCCGGCGATGCGAGAGCGCGGCAAACGCATCCTGCGCGTCCCGCGAAATCTCATATTGGCGCGCTAAATTCTCCGCCGTGAGCCCCATGCCTAATCCGCAACCCAAGTCGGTCAAGGTAGAGGTCAGGGTGTCGTCCAGTTGCGGAGGGCCATTTTTAATTCCCCAGCGACTGTTCCGGAGCGCATAGGGAGCCTGGCTCATATTTTCTGTACCGCCAACCAAAGCAGCCTCACCATCCCCCAAAATCAGCGACTGAGCCGCTGACACCACCGCTTGGAGACCCGATCCACATAAACGATTGACGGTAAGACTATCTGCCTCTATCGGCACCCCAGCATTCAATGCCACGTGGCGTGCCAAATACGCGAAATCAGGCGATGACGGCAAGACGCCGCCCACGACCGTCATATCAATCGCATCCGCCGGCACCCCAGCCAGACGCAAGGCCCCTTCGGCTGCCACGGTGCCAAGTTTGACAGCGTCGATATCCTTCAAGCTCCCGCCATACGTGCCAAAGGGGGTCCGAGCTCCCCCAAGAATATAAATCTCCGTTGCGCGAGATGTGAGCATGGTTTTCCATCCTTTCATTTCCACGCGGCCGTCATGACCCACGCCGACCGCTTCTTAACGATATGATATGATGTCACGAGAAACGAGGGACAAGGTTGGACGCCAAAATTTTTCGTGATACGCTGGCCCAATTCGCTACCGGCATTACCATTGTGATTAGCCAAAATATCGACCGCCACCTTCATGGCATGACCGTCAACTCTTTCACATCGGTATCGCTTCATCCGCCCTTGGTGCTGTTTTGTGCGGACAACCGCTCCGACACCTTCCGGGCCATTGAGGACTCCGGACACTTCACCGTCAGCATTCTCTCCGAAGAGCAGGAGGCCCTGAGCCAACGGTTCGCTTTACGCGGCCCACAAGAAGCTTTGTTCCAAAGCTTGACATTGGGCGAGAGCGTCTCCGGAATCCCCTATCTGGCGGATAGTCTCGCCTTCCTGGACTGCACGGTAGATCGGATTGTACCGGCCGGCGACCATCATCTGGTGCTAGGTCGGGTCGACGCGCTGAATCGGTTGGTTCCCGGACGGCCCCTGGTTTACTATCAAAGCCAATATCAACGCCTCGACGCTATCCCCGAGCCACAGGATTAGGGGGCAACCCCTCGACGTCCCCATCATCGACGCTGAAGCCCCCTAAAAGCTTTTTCTCGCCGTGCCGGGCGATATGACGCCAAACGGCCGCGTGAACAATCGGCTTTAATTTTTGGGGACGGTACACGGTGTAGCCCAAACTCCGCAAAAGCGCTTTAGAGAAGCGGATGGGGCAATGCAAAAAGTCGACGGTGGTGTTGACCAGCACCACCTCGGGATCCGATCGGTCCACGCTTATAATCACGATGTCCTTGTCGGTCATCGGCTACCTCCTCAGTTCCCGCCTAGGGATGCGCTTTCAGATCACTCAGCATGGCGGTCAAATCCAGTTGTCCGAGACGACGATGCCGTTCCGCCTGAATGATGGTTTCAATTCGGTCCACGCAATCGTTGAGGTCGTCATTTTTTACAATGTAATCATAGGATTGGGCATGACGCACCTGCTCGATGGCATTGTCAAGCCGCGCCGACAGGTTGTCCACTTCTGAACGCTTTAAAATCCGCCGCTTCAGTTCCTCAAGACTTGGGGGCAAGAGAAAGATAGCGACTACGCGGCGGTGACGCGCCGTGTACTTGAGCCGACCCTTGTAATCCAATTCGATGATGCCGTCGTGATCGGGGACAAACAGCTCTTTGGGCGAGCCATAATAGTGGTCGTGGTACACTTGCTCGTATTCAAACAGTTCGTCGCGCTCAATGAGGCCATGAAAGGCCTCCACAGACACAAAGCGATAGTCGAATCCGTCCACTTCTCCCTCACGGGGCGCACGTGTCGTGTAGGTGACGACTTTCTTCAGATGGGGATCACGCTCCAGAAGACGGCGCATCACCGAGCCTTTGCCGGCCCCCGACGGTCCGGTAAACACAAACAGAATTGGTTCCACAACGTCCCCCTTATTTGCTGTCATGGTCTGAACACTCGCTGTCCTTGCTGCCATGCGTCCAAAGCCTCCTGCTCCATGCGATCCATAAGTTCTGCTACCGGCACCACGTCTTGAATCAACCCGGTCACTTGTCCCGCCCAGACAAATCCGTCGTCCATTTCACCCAAGACGGCACTCCGGTAATTACGTTCTCCGGAAATCAACGGCAATAACTCCTCGACGGGAGACCCGTGCTGTTCACTTTCAACAATGCGGTCAACGTGGGGTGACGGAAGGGTACGGCCCGGGCGTCCCAGGGATCGTTCAATGATGGTGGTTTGATGAATGTCGTGGGCTAAAAGGGCCTGTTTGTAGTTTGGGTGGGCGATGCACTCTTCGGTGGCGACGAACCGCGTGCCCATCTCGATGCCTTCCGCACCTAAAGCCAGGGCGGCGGCCAACTGCCGCCCGTCCCCGATGCCGCCCGAGGCCACCACCGGAATGTCCACGGCTTCAACCAGTCGCCGGGTGAGAACCATGGTGCCGACATCATCACGTCCCAGATGCCCGCCGCCTTCCACGCCCACACCAATCACCACCGAGGCACCCAATGCGGCAGCCTTTTTGGCCGCCCGAACTCCTGCCACCAACACCATGAGTTTGGCTCCCGAAGCCAAAATGCGATCGACGTACGGGGCCGGGTTCCCACCCGTCAAGGAGACCACCGGCACTCCCATCTCCAGAGCCGCGGCCAGCAAGTCGTCGATCGGCCGATGGCCGATGGCGAAGTTGATTCCAAACGGGTGCGAGGTTAGTTGACGCACCCGCCGAATCTCGTCCCGCATCTCGTCCGGGCCCTCTAAGGTGGTGGCGGTCACCTGCCCCAACCCCCCCGCATTAGAGACCGCCGCAGCCAACTCTGCCCGGGCTAAATAGGCAAGTCCACCTTGGATGATGGGGCGACGCAAGCCCAAGAGGTCGGTCAGCCGGGTGCGCATCACCGGCCCAAAACCTCCCGAATCTCGGCCGCCATGGCCGCCAACTCTTCAGGGGAGGCCGCAGCCTGGCGGGAAAAGTCGAGATCTCGCATGCTGTCGGCAGGAATGAGGTGCAGATGGGCGTGGGGCACGTCAAAACCCGCCACCGCAGCGCCCACGCGCTCCGCTCCGGTCACTTCCTGGATGGCCAGAGCAATGGGCTTGGCGAAACGCATAATATCCGCCAAAATCCCGTCATCTAATCGAAAAAACTGATCCACTTCCATTTTCGGAACCACCAAGGTATGTCCCGGCCGGATCGGACGGATATCCAAAAATGCGAGAAACGCCTCACTTTCGGCCACGCGGTGGCTGGGTATTTCCCCTCGAATGATGCGTGTAAAAATTGACGGCAATGCACACCCCTCCGGGTCAGCTTATCCCTTTTTCTTAGTATACCGCCGCCCATGGCCAAGAAAAAGGATTTCGCGGTTAGCCGAGGAATATGTCTAGAAAAAGGGATGGGAGGGATCCCGCATGTATGACCACAGTGAGCGCATTGCTCGGGCGCTCAGCCAGCAGTCCGTCCGCGAGGCCCGTCGTGCCGGCACCCAGGGTATTCGTCAGCGCGCCCCCGAAGTGTTAAAACGTTTCCCGAATCTGCAGGATCGCGTTCGAAAGACGAAGGAGAATGCACTCCTTCACCTGTCCGATTTGTTAAAGGAAACGGAAAATCATCTGTTGGCCCGCGGGTTTCACGTGTTTCGCGCCAAGAACGGCGAGGAGGCTGCACGCTATATTCTCGAGCGCATTCCCGAGAACAGCCTCGTGATCAAGTCTAAGTCCAATCTAGCCAAAGAGATTCATTTGCCGGACGCGCTTGCCCAAGCCGGACACCGGATCGTGGAAACCGACCTGGGCGATCACATTAACCAGTTGCTGGGGCGACGCTCAGGCCATGTGCTGATGCCCGCGCTGGGCGTTGACATCCCCACCATCCAGTCGACTTTTCAATCCCGATATCAAGAACCGGACTTGGGATCGGAGCCGGAGGAACTGGTCGGCGCGGCCCGCCGCCACCTGCGCTCCATCTTGGAGACGGCCAATGTCTCCATCAGCGGCGCCAATGCCGTTACCGCCGAGGGTGAAGTGGTACTGATGGAAAACGAGGGCAATATCCGGGCTGTGACCAGCCTGCCGGCCCAACATTTTGTGGTGGCCGGCATCAACAAAATTGTGCCATCCTTGGAAGACGGCCTGGCTGTCGTCCAGGCGGCCTCGGTGTTCGGGGTGGGCCAAGACTTCGGCAACTACTGCACCGTGTTGGCCGGTCCCGGGCGCGATTTCGGCCCCGAAGTTCACGTGCTTTTAGTCGATGGCGGTCGTTCAGACGCCATTCAGCAAGAACCCGAACCCTTCTATTGCATTAATTGTGGTTCGTGCCTGAATGTCTGCCCCGTGTTCGCTGAATTGGGCGAAGCCTACGGCGGAGAGCGCATTGGCGGCATTGGCATCATGCAGACATTTCTCCTCGACGGGGCGGAACGTGCAACCCAAGATGGGCTGGATCTATGCCTGGGGTGTCAACGCTGTATTCCCGCCTGCCCCGTGCGCATCGACACCCCCACAATCACCAACCGCATGAAAGCTGCACGGCCCGTCCAACCCAACGCCAAATTGCGCCGGCGTTTCCTGCAGTTAGTTCTATCCCAGGGCGAACTACGCTGGTCCCGCCACTTATTCCAGGCCAGCGCCGCGTTAGGCATAAGCCGCCGGTGGCATCGTCGCGGGAAGATGGCTCGGGACTTCGCCCCGGTACCGGATGCTGCCCCTCCTATTCGCCCCGGCAGCGTCTTCCCCGCCCGCGGGGAAGAGCGCGGATCGGTTTGGCTTTTCCCGGGCTGTGTTATGGACGCATGGTACGCCGGCATTCATTGGGATACCATTCGCGTATTGACCGAAAACGGATTTCACGTACGGGTGCCTGAATCCAAAGCGTGTTGCGGAGCGCTGCACGAACATGCAGGGATGCCCGATCCCGTCCCAACGCTTTTGGACCAAAATACAACGGCTTTTCCCGGCACGGATCCCATCATTCTCAACGCAGCCGGCTGCGGTGCTTTTTTGAAGCAGCACCCCAATCCGCTCACGCCGCGCATTCGCGACCTGAGCGAATTTCTTCTTGAGGTCGGCATAAGACCACCCGTGCGCCCTTCGCGGCCGAAAAAGGTATCGGTTCACCTGCCATGCCATCTGGCCTATGCGCAGGGCATTGATACGGCCCCCCAGAGACTCCTGGAGATAGCAGGCTATCAAGTGTTGGATGCGTTCGAGCGCGAAGCCTGCTGCGGATCAGCCGGAACCTACAATCTTGAATATCCCGACATCGCCTGGCGGCTTGCACGCGAAAAAGCTGAGGATCTGGACCGCCCGGCGCCTGATGTCATTTGTACCGCCAATCCCGGATGCCTAATGCAAATACGGGCCGGCGTGGAAGCGCTCGATCGCCGTACCCCGGTTGAACATCTGGCCACACTGTTGGCGACAGCATATCGGGAGGAGGGGAGCCATGACGGAGCATCTTATTGAGCGGCTGAATCAAAAAGGCTTTCATGTGCGCCGAATCCAGTCGCCGATAGATTTTTTAAAAGCTTGGAACACCGTGGTTAGGGATGTGTCCGGCCCCATCGTGGTCCTGTCCGATCCCATCACCAACCTGTGGTTGGACCGGTATGACAATGTCACCTGGGTCCCCGAGGATGCCGGGCGCGATGTGGTCTTTCGGGCAGCGCTGGGATTTACCGGGGTCAGCTTTGCACTGGCGGACACCGGAACCGTGATGCTGGCTGAAGACAGCGGCTACGCGCGGTTGGTATCCAATATGGTTCCCCGCCATATTGCGCTTATTCCCGAAAACCGGATCGCGGCCAACTGGCAGGAGGCGGTTTCGCGTTTGAGACAGGAATCCTCTCACCTGCCACGCATTTTGTCCTTCATCTCCGGCCCCAGCCAGACGGCCGATATTCAAGGGACCTTGATTCGTGGCATGCACGGCCCCATTCACGTGGAGGCATGGCTGGTACCGCCGGTTTCCGGCGCTTCAACACTCACATAGAGGATCTTCCGGGGGGCATGCTAACCGCGGAGGTGGTCTCATTGGCTCGAGCTACAGTGGCGATTGAGGGGCAGTTGTCCCCGTATAGCCGGCTACTCCAAGAAGCCGGCTATGACGTCATTCCCTTGAACGACCAGGCGCTCCATCGCGCTCAGGCAATTGTCGTGCAAGGTACGGACAACAATTTCTTGGGGATGGAAGACCCCCTTTCCAAGGCACCCGTCATCAATGCCGACGGGATGACCCCGAACCAGGTGTTGGATGCGGTTTCCCGTCGTGCGCTGGCTCGCGGTTAGGGATTCCTCCAAGGAGGCGACCCGCTTTCGGGTCGTCTTTCCTTTTGTCCTTCCGGGGCAAGCCTTGGAAAGATTGACCGCTAAGCGATTCCCCCAAAAAGCCTATAATTGGACCAAGGCAGAAAGGCGGGATGTCGGACATGCTTATGGGTACGGGTCAGCAAGCCCCTGCGAACACGCTCGCTTTGTTTTACGTCATCAATTTGGTCATCGCATTAGGGGTGCTGGTTTTGGGCGGCACTTTCCTGGCCAAGCGCTGGCACGGCCTTCGTAATCTTCCCGAATCCCCGGCTCGGACCATCCTGGCCGTAGGATTGGCAGGACTTTGGATTCTCGACGGCTTGCTGCAAGCCCAACCACTCATGGCCACCGCCTTCATTTCGGAACTCGTCGCGCCCGCGGCCCAGGAACAACCGAGGATCCTTTATGAGCTTATGCATTTCGGTATGCACATATGGAATCAGCACCCCATCAGTTGGGACATCGTCGCCATTTGGGTTCAAATCGGAATTGGGCTAGCCATCTTGTTGGGTTCGGAGCGGCGCGGCCGTCGGGTTGGTCTTCTCTTGTCCATCGTCTGGTCCTTAGTCGTCTGGGTTTTTGGAGAAGGGTTGGGATCTCTTTTTTCCGGCGGCAGCATGCTCTTAGGGAGTCCCGGTTCCGCCCCGCTGTACACGCTCGCCGCAGTCGCTCTTCTCATCCCTTCGGGCGCATGGCCAGCACGCGTCAAGTGCCGTCTCGTAAGAGCCAGCATGATCTTGCTTTGGCTGTTGTCCGCGTTCCTTCAAGCCTGGCCTCCCAACCAGTGGTGGTCTGCCAGGCAGCTTTTCGGCTACTTTCACAGTCAAGCGTCCATGCCGGAGCCGGCCGCCATTTCGGCTCCCATCTACGCGGTCGCTCATCTCGCCCAGGCGCATCCGGTTTTCACAAATGGCGTATTAACCGCTCTATTCCTCGCGATTGCAGCACTTTGGGCATTCAACCGAACGCTTCATGCCGCCTGGCTTTCCACCACCATTGTGAGCTTCCTGGTGTGGTGGCTGGGTCAAGATTTTGGGGTGTTTGGCGGCATGGGCACGGATCCCAATACCGCGGCCCTCATTCTCTTAGCTTTAGCGGTCATGCGATGGAGCCCCCTGACAAGGACGGCGAAGCCATCTCCCCGTCCTACCTATCAGTCCTCCGCCTCCTAACGCTCGGGGTGATTGATGGCCGATCGCATCAACGACAAAATCTCTCCCATGGCACGCTGCCAATGGGCCGGATATCCGTCAATCCAATGGGCAGCCCACCCCGCCAGCGTGCATCCGCGGCCTTGGGCGTAATATGTACCGCCCGGGGAAAAGTAGTGTGTCGCCATGTCCTCTAGGGGAATGCGGATGCCGTCTTCATCCGACTCGAAGGTATGCGCTTGGTTTGGATCCTGGAAGTAAGCCTGATATCCGTACCAATTGTGACGGTTTCGCGCGAAACCGGACGTGCCCCATCCGGTCTCCAAAATAGCCTCCGCGAGTGCAAAGGCGGGGTCAATGTTAAGGGCGACCGCTTGGTCGAAAATCGTTCCAGCTACCGCTCCAATGGGTCGGGTGGACGTAAAGGCCAACGCTTGGCCGCGCGTAATGCGGCGCACGCCGGTAATGCGCGACTGACCATCTAGCGTTTCCATGGTGCTCCTCCTTTTGTTTCGTCAGGAGTACCATATGGGAGTTTATGGAAGTGCGTGACAAAGGGGCGGCCGACAGGCTGCCCCCTCTTCGTGGACAACTACAGGTCCTGCTGTAACATCGGCCAGACACCGGGATTTTCTCCACCTAAGTCCCAGAGCGCCACACCTCCGAGACCCGCTTGTCCCACCCAGCGAACCTTGTAGGCTTCGCTGGCGCTGTCCTCAAACCAGACAATGTGCCGGACACCGTTGACCTGATACGAGACGGTGGGCTCTTGAACGATGCCGCCCACCCACGTCGACCCGTAGCGGTTAGCCAAGGCCAACGCCGCGATATCGGAAATTTCCGTCGATCCGGTCGATGCCCAGTTGTACCCGTATCCGGCCAAACCCACCAGAATCTTTTGGTGCGGGATGGTGCTCTCCGCGTAGCGGGTGATGTTCGCGGTCCACGACAGGGGGGCCACCGGGCCCGCCGATCCCCCATTGTCATGCGCGTCATAGAGCATGAGGTCGATGTAGTCTGCCGAGGCCCCAAGGCTCCGATAGTTGTAGACATGGTAGTTGTTCGCATCACTGGTGCGCGGCCCTACGGAGACAATCAACTTCTTGCCTTCCTGATGCAAGCCGGCAGCCAAGTCCGCGACAAACGTGTCGAGCCCGACTTCGTCGGGGTTGTTTAAGGATTCAAAGTCGATATTGAATCCGTCGTAGTTGTCCTGCTTGGCGAGGTTCACAAGCGTAGCCACATCGGTCCTGAGGAGCGATGGGCTTTGCAGCATGTTGTCGTTGCCGTAGCCGTTAATTACCATAGGGTACACCTGGATATGGTGCGCATGCGCCCACGAGGTCACGAACGCTTCATCGGGACCAAAGTTGTTTAAGCTGTCCGACGGCCGAAAGGAATACCAAAATGGCGCAATGGCGTTGATTTGGCTGGCATGAGCCGTTAAGTCCTGCTAAGCAGCCTGTCCCGGCACATAATACCCCAACATTAAGGGCGCCGACTTCGAATGGCTAGTCGTTGGAGTGAATGACGCTTGAGTCACGGGATGCGGGTTGAGCGCGTGTTGAATCGCTTGTGCGACGGTTGGATAAACAACGGCATTGTCGGCAAATCCGTGATGCCTCTGGAAGCGCTTGACGGCGGCCACGGTCGCGGCGTTGAAGATGCCGTCAACCTTCCCGTGATACCATCCTAATTTGGCTAAATCCTGTTGGAGTATGCTGACGGGGGTGCCGTAATCCAAAAACTTCAGCGTTGAGGTGCCAAAGGACCCCGAGACGGGGGAAACATGTGCGGTGAGAGTGGCAGGGTCGGCGATGGAGCCAACAATCCCGCCAGATCCCAACCCTTGAGTCACATCTCCCATCGCATAGGTGGTCTCGCGTAAATGCTCTTCAGCAAGGCCACCCGAATGATGCTGCAGTTCTTGCCGATACCTAGCCACTGGCTGGCTTTGCCCCCAATGAGCGAAGGGGGACAGATTAATCAAGCCCAACGGCAAGAGAGCCATTGCCCCGATGGCCAGGCTGCGACGATACGTCCATGACATCTTGTTAGCCCTTTCCTGTTATTGCCTCCGGAGTTAGTTGGCGGGTGAGGCAGCAGGAAACTGCCCGGTTGAGAAAGTCTCATCCTTAACCCCTGGGAAAGATCCTCCGTATCGCGCACGATGCGCGAATTCGGCGTGAGTTAGACAAGGAGATGTCTCATGTTACAAAGTTTGAAAAGGGTTGTCAGATCCCGCATCATGTGGTTGGGAGTCGTCGTGAGTTTTTCCCCAGATCCCCCAAAACGCGGCATTAACGGCGAAGTTTCACGCCTGTGGTAAAGTCGGGAAGTTTTTCTCGAAAGATGTCAATATCCGTTCCAGCATACCAAGATTGCGAAGGGTGGCGATAGATTTGAGATGGGGCGCAAAAAATTCCTGAGGGTACGGCGAGGTGTGAATACGGGTGCAGAGATAGATTTCTCGGCCTTAGACATAGAACCGATCCTCACTTGGGGAAGCCCAGCAGCGGAACTAACAAAGGTCTCCATCAGGCGCTTTAGAAGAGCACCGCCTGTTGCCCGTTATCCTTGTCCAACAAAGTGGCCACGGTCGGTCTCGACCACACGCCTCAGCTGATCTTGGGTCCGGCGAGCGGGTACCCGAAGCGAGACAAAATCCCATTTTCTATCCAAGCCTCGGTTTCCACCATCGCATTTTTGGCGGGGACCAAGGCCGACATTGCCTAATCCTGAATCCGCCAAGGCTTGCCGAAGGTTGGCCATCCGGATCATATTTTTCCCATTGACGTTGACCGCACGGAGATATGCTGCGGCGGGAGTCCTCCATCGTGATCCTTTGGCCAGATATTTTACCGCAGTGTCAGCCAAGCGCCATTGGACCAAAGTCGTATCCCTCTTGAGACCTGAGTTCAAGGTGAAAAGGAGCAAAGTCTTGTATCGTAACCTTACAGGAGAGAGGAGGCTTCTTCCTATGATGGAGGCGTACCCGTGGCCCACCCTATTGGATGAGGCGATGAAAAAACTGGAAGCCACCCCGTTGGGTGCTCTGGGCGATTGGATTAAAAATGAGAGAGGCCCACAAGACAGTCATGCGAATCTGTATCTTTTGTTAGCCTTGGCATCCGCCCGGTGGGTCGATCATCACGGACCCTACATTGGACACGGCACGTTTAACGGCGCACCGGTACGGCGGGCGGCGAGCATCTTGACGCCCCCCTATCAGAACTTAGCGCTCTTGCAAACGGCCACCTATGTGGTCGACTTGCTGCATCATCCGAATTACGGCCCCTATACCTTGATGAAGATGGATCCCCTCCAAGAGGCAACGCCGGACGCATCGCAGAGAGCGCTTATGGCCGCCATCGAAGCCGGAAACCAGCCGCTGGCCGCTGAGCATCGCCTGGTAGGCCTTCTGAAGAGCGATTCGCCCCAATCCGTGCGTCTCTTTTTGCTGGAGGCTGCTCTTCGCCAATTTGCCGAAAATGAACATCGCCTGCTCATCATCCACCGAGCGGCCGAACTTTTGGACGATACGCACGGATGGCAGTGGGCTGAGCCCGTGTTAAGGCCGGTGGTCCAATACTTGGCGTCCCGGCCTGGGCCATCGCTTCCCGCGGAAACTGCCCGTTTCGAGGCCTTGGATTTGGACGGTCAAAGCCCGCCCAGCCGAGGCGCCGTCGAGGCACTGATGGACGCACTGGTGAATGCCGACGCTGGCACCGAACCTGCCCTCATGTGGGCAGCCGCACAGGACGCTCATTCTGCCTCGCTGGCATTGGAAGCGGCCTCGTTGGCGGGAGCGGAAATGCTTGGCCGCTCCCGCTTTGATGCCCATGCCGTTACGGGGCTTCATGCCATCTCAGATTTAGTGCGCGATGCCGGTCTGCCCACGCGAATCCGGGCATTGGCCTTGGCTGTACAACTTACCAGTCAACGGACCCGCCGCCAAAAAGCCATCCGCCACCAGTGGCATCCTGCCGCGAGTCCGGCTCCCCAATCGATCTCCTCACGCCAACTGCAAGAGGTCCTATTGAACGACCCGACGGGTCGGAATGCCTGGCAGATGGCCGCCTCGCATCTTTTGGCGGGAGGCGATCCGGAAGCCTTGGCCCGGCTGCTGATACAGACTGCCCTGACGGCCGCCGGTCCGTTTGACGCCATCCATAACGTGAAAATGGTTTGGGGTCAGTTGCTCGAGACACGCCGGAGCCAGTGTCCGGATCTCGCTTGGCGGCATCTGGCCGCCGGCGCCTCAGCCATCGCCGTCACCGTCAACCGTGACGAAGCCCGCCCGGTGCTTGAGGTATGGCGCCGATCAGGCCTCGCCAACTAGTCCAAGCTATTCAGCATCCACAATGTGCTGCACCCGACCAACCTGCCCATCCTCAAGGCGCACCTTAATGCCATGAGGATGGGTGGGGGAGTTGGTTAAAATATCCTTCACCACACCGCGGGTCAACCGTCCCGTGCGTTGGTCCGCTTTCAGCACGATGTCCACCAGCAGCCCTGGCCGAATATCGCTTCGCTTTTTGCCGTTCACGATCGTTACCTCCGTCGCCCAATGCGTCTTTTGCGTGTATACCCACTGTATTATCAAACGACTACGGGTTCAACGCACTTCATCGCCCTGTCACAAGGGGAAGCGCACCGCATCCTCCAGCATTCTCAAGCGATCTGTGGTGTGGCATGATATTGAGAGGTGGGGATTCTAAACCCGATCCCCCCAAGGGAGGACGCATGAAAGACGGATTAGTCCCAGGGGCCCAAAGCACCGTCTCGACTCTAGTCACGGAAACCATGGTGGCCAAGCTGGGCGGTCAAAAAATACATCCCGTGTTGGCCACGGCGCAAATGATTGAATGGATGGAATGGGCCGGGCGAAGCCTCATTCTGCCATATCTGGAGCCTGACGAGGATGCCGTCGGGTATGCCGTGGATATTGTGCACTTGGCGCCGACCCTCGTGGGTGAGCGCTTCAGCGCGACCGCCGCCTTTCGAGGATTGGAGAAAAACCGCATTCTCACAGACGTGACCGCGGAAAATTCCCGCGGTCTCATCGGACGTGGAACGTTTGTCCAAGTGTTGGTGCCTAAGGATGCGTTGCAGCGTCGTCTTCGGGAACTGGGCCGGAAAGCCCAAACTGCCGAAGAATCTCCCCCTCATGCTGATTGAGCAACGGCGGCGGCGTGCGCACAGCCCCGGGCGTGGCGCTCATCTTTAACGGGATGCCCAACTGATGGATGGGCCCAGCCGTGGGGTGATCCACGACCACATCCATGGCGCGATGAATCACCTGGGGATCCTGGAAAACCTGCTCAAAGGATTGAATGGGCGCGGCCGGCACACCGGCTCGTGCCAACCGTTCCAGCCACTCGGCCACCGGCCGGTGCTGGAACACCTCGTTTTCCAGTCGATCGATGAGTTCCGGGCGATGTTCCACCCGATCCGGATTGGTACGGAATTGGGGCTCGTCGCCGAAAGGAATTTCGCATTCCTGCACCATCTTCGCCCATAAGGCATCATTGCCGCAGGCAATCACCAGATAGCCGTCTTGTGCGCGTACCGCCTGATACGGGGCAATATTGGGGTGGGCCGAGCCCAACGGCTTTGGCAACTCGCCGGTGGCAAAATAGTTGCCGGCCAAATAAGTCTGCCAGGAAATCAGCGCCTCGTACAGCGAGGTGTCAATCCACTGCCCCTCGCCCGTACGCTCACGGGCCCAAAGCGCCGTCATAATGCCAAAGGCAGCCCACATCCCCGCGCCGATGTCGCCCACGGAAAACCCAGCCTTGACGGGGCCGGATCCGTCGCCGGTTACCGCCATGAGCCCGCTCATCGCTTGAGCTACCACATCATATCCGGGCCGGGAGGCTCCCGGGCCGGTGGCTCCAAATCCCGATATGGATGCCAGGATGATGCGAGGGTTAATAGCCTTCAAGTGCGGATAGTCAAATCCCCATTTGGCCAATGTGCCGGGGCGATAGTTTTCTACCACGACGTCGGCTTGCTCGACCATCTTAAGAAAGCGCTGACGATCACGCTCCTGGCGAAAATCCAAGATGATGGAGCGCTTATTGCGGTTAACGCTGAGATAATAGGCCGATTCACCGTTAATGAAGGGCGGCCCCCACCGGCGCGTATCGTCGCCCGCGGGAGGCTCAATCTTTATCACATCGGCGCCAAAGTCGGCCAGCATCATGGTACAAAATGGGCCCGTGAGAATGCGGGTCAAATCAAGTACGCGAATGTTGTCCAATGCCTGCAACAGCGTATCCTACCTTTCTTGTCATACTGGCGGAAATTTTTTTAGAGCAAGTGTATCAGGGCCTCGGCCGTGGCGGGATTGGTGGCCACGGGAATGCCCTGAACGTCCGAAAGCCGCAGCAAGGCGGTCACATCGGGCTCGTGGGGATGGGCGAAGAGCGGATCTCGGAAGAAAAAGAGCATGTCGATCGCGCCTTCAGCGATGCGGCTTCCCATTTGTTGGTCACCGCCCAAAGGGCCTGATAAGAAACAATGCACGGCCAGCCCGGTCTTGTCGGCAATCTGTTGGCCCGTATGGCCTGTGGCAAACAGTTGGTGGCGGCTGAACCGATCGCGGTACTTGTCCACAAATTCCACCATGGACACCTTCTTGGTGTCATGCGCAATGAGTCCAATTCGCATCTTGGCAACCATCCATTCGCTCCCAGATTTCCTTCATGCTACCATGCACCCGGCAATATGGAAAGTTGGCGGTTGAACCCTCATAATTGGTCAAATTTGCCCTAAAAACTGGCAGGAAGCGGATGCCTGAATGGCGAAGCATTAGGCGTATGACCAACTCATAACACTTGGTAAGGAGGAGGCGATTTTCCATTCATGTCTGTCAACACATCGGTTGGAACCTCCACCCAGACACGTTTAACCCGCAATCAAATTAATGGTTTTTGGGCGTCTTGGGGTGGATGGCTCTTGGACGGCTTCAACGCCACCGTGTTCGCGTTGGTGCTAGCCCCTTCCATGAAGGCATTGCTGCCAAAGAGTGGCATCACGCCCACGGCGGGGCATATCGGCTTCTATGGCTCTATCATTTTTGCCATTTTCCTCGTCGGCTGGGGGCTGGCGACCTTCTGGGGGCCGGTCGCAGATCGGTACGGTCGGGCTCGAACCCTGATGATGACCATTCTGATGTATGCCGTCTTTACCTTCTTAGCCGCGTTTTCTCAAAACGTGTGGGAATTGGCTCTATTTCGCTTCCTAGCGGGTATCGGCATTGGTGGTGAATGGGCCATGGCCGGCACGTTCGTCGCCGAATCATGGCCCGAATCGCGCCGTGAGATGGGCGCCGGCTACCTCCACTCGGGCTATTATGTCGGCATTCTGGTGTCAGCTGTGGCCAACTACACCATCGGAGCGGCCTTTGGATGGCGTGCGATGTTCCTCTTAGGCATCATCCCCGCCTTATTGGTGGCCTTCATCCGGTGGAAGGTGCAGGAACCCGACCGTTGGGTCAAAGTCGAAAACACCGTGAAAACTGAAAAGAAGGCGCTGTTGTCGGAGATTTTCACCCCCGAGCTTCGCCGTCGGTCGTGGGGCAACGCCCTCCTGCTTACAGTCGCCATGGTCGGCTTGTGGGCGGGTACGGTCTATTTGCCCACGGCCATTTTGGACTTGGCCAAGACCCACAACATCATTGGAACGGCCGCAACCCACTTGTCGTCTTACGGCGTGGGATTGCTATCCATCTTTACCGTCATCGGCTGTCTCCTCACGCCTATCATCGCACGCCGATGGGGACGCCGCACCATGCTGGGCATTTGGCTGGCCTGCATGATTATCGGGGTCTTAGGCACGTTCGGGTTAGCCTTCTACACTCACAGCATCACCGCATTTTTCTGGTTCATCCCCATTTTGGGATTAGGCGGCGCAGATTTCGCCGTCTTTACGCTCTGGCTTCCCGAGCAGTACCCTACCAAGGTGCGCGCTACAGCCTTTGCCTTTGCCACCTCGGTAGGACGTTTCGTGGGCGCTATCATTACCTTCATTGTTGGAGCCATGGTATCCTCCATGGGAACTTTGGGGCTGCCGGTGGACTTTACTGCCATCGCTTTTGTGGTAGGGCTGTTCCTCCTCACCATGAGTCCCGAGACTAAAGGGACCCAATTGCCGGACTAGGCTTCGGGAGACAGCGGGGCGCCCGCCCGGGCGCCCTTTCTCTTTCGGAACTCAATCTATCCTCAAGGAGGAGTTTCATGCCGATAGTCATGATGTCGCCCGATTCTCCAGAACACCGTTCCTGGCTTATTAATCTTTGGACGTCCGAGTGGGGTGGCGATCCGATGGTCTCGGGAGACCACCGCTACTATCTTCGTGACTTGGAAGCTCGAATCGCCATCGACGACGACCAACCTGTCGGCGCTGTCACTTGGGCGGTGCACGATCAGGAGGCGGAAATCGTGAGCCTAAACGCGCTCGTCGAGGGCCGGCATATTGGCACCCGCCTAATTCGTGCAGTCGAGGAGGATGCGGTAAAGAACGGCGTAACCCGCGTCTTTCTTACGACCACCAACGACAATGTGCGGGCCTTAGCCTTCTATCAAAAGCGCGGATATCGCCTGACGGCCTTGAACGTCGGTGCCGTGGATCGGGCTCGCCAGCAGAAGCCCGCCATCCCCGTGATTGCAGCCAACGGCATCCCCATCCATGACGAGCTGATTTTGGCTAAGCGACTTCAGAGCGTGAACCCACATTAAAAGGACGGGAACCCGTCCCGTCCTTGTCTCATGGGGAGTCCGGCCACTATTGGGGGTCAAACCACTCCCGCATGACGTCGAACCACTCGTCTTCCCGTATCTCCAGTTCCTCTTCACGAATTTCTTCGTCCATCGGGAGCACCTCCAAGATTGAATTTACCGGCATTGTACGCGGCGCCCCGACGGTTCCGCCTCAACTGTGCTCCGAATTGCACA
This sequence comes from Sulfobacillus harzensis, assembly GCF_012933365.1. GTDB lineage: Bacteria > Bacillota > Sulfobacillia > Sulfobacillales > Sulfobacillaceae > Sulfobacillus_B > Sulfobacillus_B harzensis. The sequence goes on from NZ_JABBVZ010000006.1 coordinate 43,800, forward strand.
AAATCCGTGGTGAGCTGCCATAATTCGTGGGTGAATGACGGTCCTGCCATTCGGCCCGAAATGCCGCCCGAATTTCGGCCATCACCTGATCGGCCGCCTTCAGTTCGGGCCCGAAGCCCCAAAAAAGCACGGTGCCAATCATTCGGCCCCATCGGCTCCGAGTCCCGTGGGTACCCACGGGAAATCCCAGAGCTCTCAGCAGGCTCTGATGTATGGTGCGCCGAAGATTATCGATGCGATCGGGACTTGCCATATCGAGGCCGTAAGCCCAGCCCATCTCCACCGCCCAAGCTAAGAGAATCACGGACAGCACCGGCCCCCCGACCAGCAACCCGGCCGGCCCTACAAACAGCGCGGCGGCGCTCTCGCCAAACAGCCAGCGGCGCCAATGCTCCCGAAGACGGCTCACCCGCTCCTCAACCACCGCTTCCGGCAACTGCCACACATCACCCAACGTCCGCACCGCATAGCCCTGTTGACCATACCAGCTTAGCACCGCGTCTTTAGGGTGATGGTCTAGAAGCCAGTTGAGCGTGCGAAGTCCGGCATGGTCGAGTATGGGCCAATAGATGGTGGGCGTGCGAATCATGAAGCGACCTCCTCACGCTAGCCTATGTGGGAAAGCTGGTCAGCGCGCCTGTCCGGCAAGATGCTCGGTTGAGAGGTCTCGGCTGGGGATTTCCCCGAAAACAGGTACAATGGGAAGTAACAGGGAGGGAACACGGTTGGGATTTGGACCCAAGACATCAAGTATTGAATCCGGTGTGCAAGCGGTACGCGACCTGATTGACCTTCTCTATCCGGAACGCGCCACCCCCACCGTATTAGACCTTTTTGGGCAAAGTGCCCGTGCGCTGTTGACAGCCAAAGCCGCCTTGACCTTTGAAAATATCGACCGCTTTTGGCGGGACCCCGCCTGGCGCGATTGGATTCAGGCCCGTTGGGCAAAACCCATCTCCGGTCCGTGGGAGTCCTTGTCAGGTCAGGCTGTTGATCCCACCGACTTAGATCCTGATTTCGGCTGGCTTATCGCCGACCGTCTGGCCGCAGCCGGCGATGACACCGATGACAACCCCAATTAAATCCGGCGCGGCTGCGGCCGGTTGTCGATCAGTTCCACGGTCAAAGGCGGCCACAGGCTGCGCGCCTCGTTTACGCGAACCTCGACAGGGAGCCCAAGACCCCGCTCAAGCAATTCGCTAAACCGCGCCAAAGCGCGTGCTGCATCGTGGCCGTCCAAAACGGTGGTCTCCACCTCCAGGAGGTCCTTGCCTCGAATCGGATCGAACCCCACCCGGGCTCGAAGCCGATCGGACAATCCCTCGGTGCGAAACCAGGCTTGAGCGATGTGGCTTGCCGAAACCCAGCCTCCCTCGACCTGGCTAATCTCCCCCAAACGGCCCCAAATTGGTGTGGTTACAGGCCCGGGGCGCCCACAGGGGCACACAGCCGGTCCGACCTTGACCAGGTCGGCCAGCGGATAGTCCTGGCCTCCCTCTTGAAGGATGATACTCACCCATTCGCTGTCGCCATCAAGGGGACGAAAGATGACCGGCACAGCCCCGTCAACCCAATGCCACTGCCCGAACGTGCAAGACAAGGCCAACGGTCCCGGATGCTCCGCGACGAGATAGACATCCCGCACCACCAGTTCAGGAATATATTCTCTCAGGCGCTGTTCCATCGCGCCCTGTCCGGTTACATCGCCTGTCAGCCACATCTCGCGGACCCCGTTTAGACGTCCCCGGAGAAAGAGGCGGAAGGCGCTCAGCGGCGAGGTCAAAACGTAGGCTGGCGCAATATCGTCCAGGGTTTCCAGCAAATCCGCCTCCGAAACGGTAAGCGCACGAAGCCCATAGGCCAAGGCGCCGCGGACAACCCCCAGCGCGAGATGTGGATTGGGAAGGGATACGACTAAGGTTCGGCCCGGCATCCAATCCCGCTTGGCGAATTGGTGCGCCCAAGCCGTACTCTCAACGGCATCTTCCTCGGCGGTCCGAAGCCACCAAAGCGGCTCTCCTATATGCCCGCGCGTGCGAACCAGAATGCCTGGACCTCCCCGTTCCCTGGCCCAAGCCATATCGCCGCGGCGCCGGGCGCTCTCTTCCCGATCCATGGCACCTCCATCGTCTACACTGTCGCCAACGCGGCGACCAACCGCTCCACATCGTCCGACGTATTGAAGGCGGCCCAGGAAATGCGAATGCCGTACCGCGCTGGGGCCGCCTTAGCCACGATATCCCGCTCCAATAGCCACTCATATAGGCCCGATCCCAACTGCTCCGACGCCACGGTCATGAGTGCGGTTCGCTGGTACTCGGAAGACGGTGGATCATCGACGGAGAAGCCCTTAATCGCTTGAATGCGCTCTTTCGCCTGGTCTGCCAATCCCCTTTGATATTGGGCATGGTAGTGAAATCCTTCCTCCTCGAAATAATCCCACGTGATGGACCATCCGGCGATACGTGGCCAAGCCCGCGTCCCATATTCCAAGTCGTCACCCGACTCGCTGTACTGTAAAAACGGGCCTTCCTCCAACAAGTCAGCACCGCTTTGAAAGTCTTCCAAGGGCCATCGCGTGTAGAGATCGCTGCGTCGCTCGCGCTTAACCCAAAGTCCGGCCCATCCGGGAGGCGCCATCATCCATTTGTGTCCGCAGAAGACGTAGAAATCTGCCCCCAAGGCCTCCGGATCCACCACCACATTGCCCAAAGCCTGCGCTCCATCGACTAAGAGCCGACAATCCGGCCAACCGGAAACCAACTCACTCACTCCACGGATGGGCAATTGCCATCCGGTGATACAGGACACATGGCTCATCACCACCAACCGCGTGCGGCCGTTCAACTTTTCCTTGACCTGCGCCAAGAGCCCTCCCGGGCTGTCGACATGAACCACATGGACCGTCAGATCAAAACGACGCATCACGGACGATAGGGCCAGGAGCACCGCTCCGTGTTCCTGATCGGTGGTAATGATTTCATCGCCCGCCTCGAAGCGAAGCCCCCAAAAAACCCGCAGGAGGGACTCACTGTTGTTTTCCGTGATGCTAACCACACCACCCGGCATGCGGCTTTCCACCCGTCCCGCAAAGCGCCGCACACCATCTTTGGCATTGACATAGTGGTTATGTTGGCCCGGTCCGGCCTCAATCCACTCCAGCTCCCCCGCCGCCGCTGCCGCCAGCGCCGTGCCTGGCGTGGGTCCCAGTGTTCCCGCATTCAAATAAGTGCGATTGGTCGCAGCCGGAATCAAAAGCTTTAAATCATATCCGTACACGGACTACTCCTTCCCCAAAACGACCGTTGCAGCAACACGCCCCGCCCGCGGCCCATCAACAACAACCTCCACTTGGGTTCCTGACGCGCCCTGAACCATCCATTCCGCCGCTCCGCGCTGTCCGTGGGGCGGTGCCCAGCCGTCTTGGGCGCCATAACCGTCAAGATGACCAATGGCCGCCGGCGTAGTTCCGGCAACAATGCGCACATCACCCGAAATGCTCGCCTTAAGACCTTCAAGGAGCAACTCGCGTCCCTTGGCCGTGCTGGACGTCGGGAGATATCCGGAATTCACCACCTCGACGGCGATCCGATATAAACCGGGAGCTTGCTCCTCAACCTTGACCTCACGCAGTTCCAACCGGGGCGTAGAAAGGCCCAATTTGGTCAAAAAGGCGCTTACATGGGCGCACTCCTCTTCTAATAAGGCAGGCGGCGGGTTTTGCACCACAAACTTGGGATTGAGTCCACCAATCTCTACCCGGCCAAAGTCGGGGTGATCGAAGGGCGTCCATGCGAAAAATCCTTGCTCCGGGACCTCACGGCTCACCCAATCTATGATTTTGCGGTCATCTTCCGTCTCTTCTTCGGGCTTCAATTCCATCAACTTGCGCACGCCGTACTCTGCGTAACCGCGAGCCCCCGCATGCTTGGGCAGGTTCCAAATTTCCAAGGTAAAGCTCAGCACCCCGAAATGATCGTACATCCAGTCGTCTGCCGCTCCCGGCATCAACACCTTTTCGTGGCCCGTCGCGAAGATATGATAGTTGGAATCGGCGAAGTAACCGCTTACCTCTGCCCCCATATCCGCAATGCGGGTAAACAAGAGACGATCCGTCTCAGAGAGCGTGGCATCCTCTCCCGTCGAAGGCTGCCGCAGAATGACGCCGCCCGAGGTGTGCAGGGCCACATAGGCTGCCACGTTGCCGTGGCGGTGGATAAAGGCGGTGAGGTGACGCAATTCCGGTTCCGACAAAGGATAGGGGCCGGCACCGGGCTGTCCCTTTTCTCCCGCCCAGCGAATGGGAAAGTTGCGGTTGAAATCCATTCCCTGCCGCCGTGCTGGACGCGCATGCGCCCAGCTTGAGAAGCTCCCGCTTTGGGTTTTTTGGTCGATGCGGCCCTCGGGAAAGAGATGATAGTACTGTCCGCCACGTTCTCCAGGCCGCCGCGGACGCATCACGCGAGGGTCGAGGTCGTCAATGACAAAACCGCCTTCTGACGACGGTACCCGCATCATCAAAATGTAGCCATCGCCATTGACGTCCTCTTCAACAAATCCGTCCGGCGGCGTGGAATAAGGGTAGATGTGCGGGCTGGAGCGTACATGGTGAGGCGTGGTGAGATAGAGTTCCGCGCCATCCAATGAAATGCGCGGCACCACGTAGACGGTGTGATCGTCCAACAGCCAAGTGGCCTCGGGATTTTTCCCATAGTTCTCCAGGCACCAGGCTATCCAATACATCGCCACCGCATTTCCGGCCACCTCGCCAGCATGAATATTCGCATCAACAAACAAGGCGGACTTGCTGGCCGCATCCCCGGTATCGCGATTCGTTAGGGTCACGCCGGCCATGTCCCGTCCCTCACGACTTTGCCCGATGACTTCCACAGTCATGAGCCGGGGATACAGGCCGGCCAATCGGCGAAGCTCCCGCCACATCGCCGCATAGGTCCAATATTGCGCGTTCATGGATCGCCTCCGGGTGCGAAATGAATATCGTGACAGGAACTTCTCCTCTCAGCAGAAAAATTCCTTCCCTTATGCGCGGACGAAAGATTCTGACGTCACGAGAAAATCGGCTCACATCCTCTTAATATTGACGCCGGACGAGCCCTGGCGCATGATACTAAAAGATATTGCCGGAGACGAAGGAGCGGGATGGATGCGCATCGGATGCCATTTGAGCATTGCTAAGGGTTACGCAGCGGCCGTCAAGGTGGCGCCAACATTGGGTGCCAACGCGTTTCAATACTTCACCAAGAATCCCCGCGGGTTCCGAAACGCCAAGCCGCTCGACCGCGTGGACGCAGAGCGGGGGCGAGCCCTTCTCGAGGAGCTGGATTTGGTGGCTGTGGGACACACACCCTACCTCATCAATCTGGCGGCGGCCGATGAAAGCCTCTATCACGCCTCCATTGACGCATTGGTACAGGATCTCGTCATCGCCGAAGCTCGCGGCACCTATGGCGTGGTGGTTCATTGCGGCAAGCCCAAGGAACAGGGCCACGAATGGGGCATTGAGCGCATGCAGCAGGCCATCCGCGTGGTACTGGAACGAAATCAAACTGTAGGTGTGCGTATTTTAGTGGAAAACACTGCTGGCCAGGGATCGGAAATCGGCTCGAACTTGGCCGAAATTTTGGCCATCGTCGAACCTTTCTCGACGGACGAGGTGGGCATTTGCCTGGACACCCAGCACGCCTTTGCATCCGGCATGTTGACCAAGCAGGACCCAACGGCTTTCGCTGGCTTTGACCATCCCGATTTTATGAAGCGGCTCCATGCGATTCACCTGAATGACAGCAAGGTGGAGTTCGGCGCCAAGAAGGATCGGCATGAGCTCATCGGCCAAGGAATACTTGGCCTCGACGCGATTCAGAAGCTGGTCAATGACCCCCGACTCGACGCCATTCCCTTTTATCTCGAGACGCCGGTTGAGAAAGAAAGCCAATATGCGGACGAAATTGCCAAGGTTCGGTCGCTGATTGGTCATTAATTATAGGGAGGACCGACAACTATGGCGGCCCGCATTATCCTGAATCCGACCGCCGGGAATGGCAAGGCACAGAAATTATTTGAGCTGATCCAGGCTCATTTGCCGAATGACGTCGAGGTGGTGCGTACGACCGGCCCCGGCCATGCCACGGAATTGGCGCGTCAGGTGGCCGATCAAGAAGATTTGACGGTGGTGTCGCTGGGCGGGGACGGAACCCATCATGAAGTGATCAACGGACTCATGCCAGAGGGCAAAACCATCTTTGCGGTCTTGCCGGCGGGGACGGGCAACGACTTTGTGCGCACCCTGGGCTATCCCAAATCGCCGCGCGCCATGCTGGACGTCGCGCTCTATGGAGCGGAGCGCCGCATCGACGTTGGTCGTGTGAACGATGAGTATTTTCTCACGGTGTCTGGTGTCGGCTTTGATGCCGAGGTAGCTGGCTGGGTCAATCAACACGAAAAAAAAGGCAATGGCACCTGGATTTTTCTCCGGGGAATCCTCCGCCACCTGGTCCATTTTCAGGCGGAACAAATGACCATCCATGTGGATGGGGCGTTTCGATCGGAACCCACCTTCTTATTGGCGGCGGGCAATAGTCCTTATTACGCCGGCGGCATGAAAATCTGCCCCGAGGCTGACCCCGGTGATGGGCTGTTTCACGTGGTTTGGGTCAAGGACTTGTCTCGTCTTGGTGTCCTACCGCTTCTGACCCGGGTTTTTCGCGGCACCCACGTGCAGCACCCGCAGGTGAAAACATTTCAAACGGAGCAGCTCACCGTGGAGGGGCCGCCCAATATGCTGGTGCACGCGGACGGAGAAATTGTCGGCCACCTGCCGGTGACCATGACCGTCATCCCAGCGGCGATTCGCGTGCGCACGGGGAGGAGCTAATGGCATCATGGCCGACGGCGTGGCCGCCGTTTCTTTTTGGCGCGGCCACCTCCAGCCATCAAATTGAGGGCAATCAGCAAAACGACTGGACGGACTGGGAAGAGAGCGGACACGGTGTGGAACCCTCCGGCCGAGCTACCGACCACTGGGAGCGATGGGCGGACGATCTCGCCCTTTTCAAAAGTCTGGGCTTAAACGCCTATCGCTTTTCGCTGGAGTGGAGCCGCATTGAACCCGAACCCGGCCAGTTTGATCGGAACGCCCTGGCACAGTATCGGGCCATGATTCTTCGCATGCGGGAGTTGGGCCTTCAACCGCTCCTGACGCTGCACCACTTCACATTTCCCCGCTGGGTGGCCAAACGGGGGGGATTTGTCCATCCCGAGGCGCATCAATGGTTCAACCGATATACCACCCAGGTGATGCGCCACCTCGGCGACATCGTTGACCTCTTCGTTACCACCAACGAACCGATGGTGCTGGTCGTGATGGGCTATTTAATTGCGCTTTGGCCGCCCGGCGGTCACGGCTTTCGCCGCGCCTTTCGGCTTATTGACCGGCTCGTTGACGCACATCGCGCCGCCTATCGCACCATCAAAGACTTCAAGCCGGATGCTTGGGTCGGTGTTGCGCATCATCTGATTGCTTTTCATCCGTGGACTCAGCTTCCTTGGGACCGCGCTACCGCGGCGGTCTTGCGGCACCTCATGAACGACCGCTTCATGGACAAAGTCGGAGCGGAGCAAGATTTCATCGGCGTCAATTACTACACTCGGCAATATGGCCGGCTTTTGGGAGGGTTGCATCCCGTCCAAAGCCGTCCCGGGATGCCGCTGACCGACTTAGGCTGGGAAATCTATCCCCAGGGCCTCTTAGAAGTCCTCCGGCGTGTCGGACGCTTTCGGCGCCCCATCCTTATCACCGAAAACGGCATCGCTACCAGCCAGGATCAGGTCCGCAGCACCTATATCCGCGACCACCTGTCCCAAGTTGCCATAGCCCAGCAGGAAGGGCTGGATATACGCGGCTACTTCTATTGGTCGGCCCTGGACAATTTCGAATGGGCTGAGGGCTATCGTCCCCGCTTTGGCCTCATCGGCGTCAACTACGACACCTTGGAGCGAAATCTCCGTCCCAGTGCGGCGGTATATCGCGCCATCATCGAAGCCAACCGCGGCCAGTATCCCATCAGCGTACCGTCAATACTGTCACCGTGGGTTTCCCCTCTTTAAAGCAGGATTTGTATTCCTCAGGACTTAAGCGGGCTTCATCGGCCAAGCGGGTCAGCACGTCGAACGAAACGTCCGGTTTCCAGTCGATGGCGGCCTTATATGCCTGAACCAAGGCTTCGCGAGTGGATTCCGGCATATCGAGACGCGTCAGGGCACGCCGCAGCTCATCCGCACCATCATGGCTCACGATGACCGGCTCGCGGGGAACCTCGGCGAGAAGATGTTCTCGTTCCATGATGGAAAGACACTGGGTGAGGTCGATCCGTCCCTTGCGTTCGCCCACGCGGACCTCGAACGCCCCCACCCGCAGAGGAAACACATCCCGCGGCCAGTACTCCACAACCGACAGTATTTCTTCGCGCAGAAGCGCTTCTTCCGTCTCCAAATCCCGCATCTGGCGGCGGATGTGGCCCAATCGGGTGACGGCCTGAGCCAACTCCGGGGTTATTGCCGGCATCTCTGCGTTTACACCCATGACACTCCCTCCTGCTCTATACATAGAGACAGGGGGACAAATTATGCCCGGTGCGGGAAAAGAATTCGCCCAGGGTCCAACACAAACGGACCATCGCGGCGAATGTACGCCTGGGCTCGCTCCTGGGCCCGCAAGACCACTGTGCGCTCGCCATCCAAGGACAAGGTGGCCCCAGTTTCGGGAGACGCCAGCACCAGTGCTTCATCGAAATCGAGTCGGCGCACCTCGGCGACGGGAAACCCGCCCATGAGCCCAGGGGCCAACACGGCGGGCACTTCAGGACTCCCCGGACTCATCCTGAGAAAAAGACCACCCGGATCTTCGGGCCGCAAGGGATAACGAAAGCCCCCAACATTGGAAAGGCCTGGGCGCACCGCATCCGCGACCGTCAGAATGAGCGAAGACACGTCGTTAGCATCCCAAATGGCCATGGCCCCGGTATAGTTCTGTCGGGTGAGTGCGGCATCAATTAGGGCCAACTCTTCCCGTCCCCCTGGCAACCCCACGTGGATAAGCTTGGCACGGGTGCCCACCTCGTTGGGATCCAAGCCGTCCGCCAAATAACGGGCCACCGCGTAGCCGCCGGCCGTCTGATCGCCGAGATAGCAGGCCACATTGTTTGTGCCCCCCGCCACCGGCAGCACCGGTACGGGCGGCGCGGCTTGCGCCACGTTGCGTTGCGTTCCGTCCCCACCCACCACAACCAGGGCACCCGCGCCCGCCTCGACCAGCATACGCACCCAGAGGACTGTAGAGTCGTCCTCCCCGAGCGGTCGATCTACCAAGCGGACCGATAGGGTGTTCTGGGTTTCCTCCTTCAACCACGCAAAAAAGCCAGCCTGGTCGTCGGGCAACAACACCTCGGTGTTGGGCACCGCCGCCATGCCAGCCATCATCCGTTTCGCAACCAACGCCTTTTCTGGTCCCGATTGCAATGAGGCATGTGCGACCAGGCGGCGGATGTCTCGACCCGCCATGGGGTTAATGATGAGGCCAATTCGATGGCGTCCACTCACGACAACAAGGCCGCCTGAACACCTAATTTGTGCAATATCTGATTCAGCGTCTCTTGCTCCTCGGGGCTGAGGGCTTGCAGCAACCGCTGCATCCAAACCCGCTGCCGTTCTCGTTGCTGCTCCAGCACCTGGCGGCCGTCTTTGGTCAACCGAATCCACACCACGCGCCGATCTTGGGGATCGCGCTCCTTGAGTACCAGCCCCCGACGTTCCAAAGAGTCCACGGTTCGGGTCGCTGTCGGCCCCGCGATGCGCAAAAGCCCCGCCATGGCCATGGCGGTTACGGGCTCGACATCGGCCAGAATCGCCAGCGCCTGAAATTGTGTGGTGGAAAGATCGACGTCTCCCTGCTCGCGAAAGGCGAGTTCAAATTCACGGATTAGCAGGAACACGCGCTCAAAAACCTCGCCCGCCTCGGTCATGGAGCCCACCTCGTCCCTACCTTACCGCTTTTTGGCCTATCCGCCAACCGTTCAACTTGGCCGGAGCACGGCCAAAATTCGGCGTTTGTAATCGGTAAAGGTTCCCGACAGCACTAAATCCCAATGGCGTGGACGGGGCAACTCAATGGTCAGGTCCATCGCCACCTCGCCCGGACGGGTCGACATCACCACTACTCGGTCGCCCAGCAATACCGCTTCCTCCACGTCATGGGTGACGAACAGCACCGTCGGCCGGTTAACCTTCCACAAATCCAGCAAAAACCGCTGCATCTCGCTGCGGGTTTGGGCATCGAGCGCCCCAAACGGCTCATCCATCAAGAGGATGCGCGGCTCCGTCATCAACGCCCTGGCGATGGCCACGCGCTGCTGCATGCCTCCGGAGAGCTGGTAGGGGCGATGGGACTCAAATCCCTGAAGCCCCATCACCTCCACCATCTCTTTCACCTTGCTCGCATCGACTCCTTGCCGGCCAGACGCCAACATCATCCCAAAGGCAATGTTCTCCTCCACCGTCATCCACGGCAGCAGCGAGGGCTGTTGAAAGACCACCGCCCGTTCCGGTCCCGGTCGCCGAATGACCGTGCCATCCAACATCACCTGTCCCTGGGTTGGCGCTTCAAAACCCGCTACCATGTTCAAGAGCGTCGTCTTGCCGCACCCGCTAGGTCCCACGATGGATACAAACTCGCCGTCGGCAATCGTTAGGCTGACGTGCTGCACGGCGACCAACGGCTCCCGATGACCGCGGGAAAAATAGGCTTTAGTCACGTCCTCCAATGTAATCATTTCTTAGCGGACCTCAAAACCGCCGCCGCGTACGAGGGATCCACATACTGAGCCATATTGGAGGGCACCGTGCTAATCTGTCCGCTGGCCTTCAGCCAGTTGGCGGCGGACGTAAGCGATTTGGTCACCAAGGAGTGCGCCACGCCGGATCCCGAGCCCAACCAGTTGGGTGTGACTTGCGAACTCAGCGTGCTAAAGCTGAAGCCCTCGGTTTGTGCTTTAGCAGCTGCCGCACTGATGCCGTTCACCTGAGCCATGGCTTGATACGCTTGGGCGGGATTTTGCTGAAAGAACTTGACGCCGTCCGCCTCGGCACGGACAAAGTCTTCCACTTGCGTAGGATGGGCCTTGGCCCAGTTGCTGTTAACCACCGCCAAGTTAAAGATCGGCGCCTCTTGATAGACGTTTTGGTCATACATCAACATGGTGCCGCCATCTTGCGCCATTTCCGTGTCGAAGGGCACCCAGACATAGGCGGCTTGAATCTGATTGGTCTTCCAGGCTGACACCATTTCGGTAGGCGACATATTGAGCTCGGTAACCCCGTTGACCGAAAGGTGGTGAAGCTTCAGCGCCGTTTCCAACTCAAATGGCGAGGTAGAGCCCTTGACCAGTGCGACCGTCTTGCCTTCCAGCTGCTTTAAGGAGTGAATGCCGCTCGACCTTTTCACCACCAGCCCCTCTCCGGTGGTATACCGCTCCATCGCCCAGATCACTGTGAGCGGCACGCCGCGGGCAATGGCCGCCGCCGTTGGCGGATTGCCCAGAGTGGTCATGAAGTCCAGCTTGCCCGAAGCCAACGCCGTCAAGGCTGAAGGGCCGCTCTGGAAATATTCCATGCGCACGGGCAGCTTGAGTTCCTTTTGAAAGTATTTTTTGGCGATCGCCACCGATTCGGGATCAGGCGCATTCTCATAGCCGATGGTTACTGTGCCATTAAAGCTTGAACTCGCGGTCTGGCTACCACCAGATCCGCATCCGGCCAATATCGCCAATGAGGCCAATCCCATGAGCGTCCAACCGGCCCCCCGCATTTTCGGATGCATGGTATCCTCCTCTCTGGCGCCCCCTAGGCCTTCCCCTTCCAGGGCACCGTGCGATGCTCGATCGTGCGGATAATCAGTTCCATCAGGTAGCCAATCAATCCAATGAAGAGAATGCCGACAAAAACAACCGACAGCTGTAGCTCGCCGCCTGCGGTTTCAATCATGGAGCCGAGTCCTGATTGCGCCGCAATCATTTCCGCTGCCACCAAGCAGGTCCAGGCCACACCAATTCCCACCCGCATGCCCGTAAAAATCTCCGGCAACGCAGAGGGGAGGACCACATAGCGGAACTGTTGGAAAGGGGTGGCACCAAACACTTGAGCGACGCGGATGCGCGTCTCTTGAACGTTTTTCACCCCGGAAATAGCACTAATAATGATGATGGGGATGGTGCAAAAGAAAATCAGAATGGTTTTGCCCAATTCGCCTGTGCCAAACCAGGCCACCATGACAGGGATGTAGGCCAGCGGCGGTATAGGCCGTAAAAATTGCAAAATGGGATCCACTGCAGAGAAGATGAAACGGTTGGAAGCCATCCAAAATCCGATGGGCACGCCCACAATCACCGCGGCCACGAAGCCGGCGGTGATGCGGCCGACGCTGGCACCAATATCCGCTAAGAGGGTCGCACCGCTGTAGCCAACGGTCGCCGTCACCACCAACTCATGAATGACACGCCCGGGCGCCGGCAAAATCACCGGCGCAAATAGCTTCAGCTCCGTCACCAACCACCAAAGGAACACCAAAATCGCCGCGACTAGCCACGGCACCCAAAGGTGACTGCGATTGGTCTTGGGCGGCGTTAACACCGACGCTTCTTCATCTAGGTCAAGATCATCGTCCGTGCCGGGCATCAGATATCCCATATTCTCACCCTCTTTCGTCCCCGGGCGGGGACGGCGCTTTCCAAGCCGACGGGGTCAGCTGACGGGCTAGAGCGGAAAGTGCTCTCCTAAGTACGCCCCGGAATAATGGGTCCCCCGTATGGACTCAAGGTCCAATTTTGGCTCAGGATGTCAAACGAAATTGCTGTCTCATCCTATGCATCCAAATGCCCCGGCGCCACTCACGTCAGCAACCAGTTTTTTGATCGCCCGGCAGGAAATGACAACGGGACAAGCATTCGCAATGAATAGGGAAAACGAGTAAGATAGAGAAGTTAACGACTCAGCCAGGGAGGAATTGCGGCTTGGCGCAGGTTTATGACGTGCTGCTGGTGCGCCACGGAGAAAGCGAAGCGAATGCCCAGGGGCGATTTGCGTATGAGACCTGGGATCCGCCCCTCACCGAGACGGGGCGGCAGCAGGCACTCAGCCTGGTCGAACAATTGAAGAACGCTCCCATTCGCCACATCGTCACGAGCCCCTTGCTTCGGGCTCAGGAAACGGTTCAGCCGTTGGCGGAGGCCTTTCACTGCACCCCGCAGATTCTCCCCGATTTAGCCGAAGTCAATCTGGGGATCTGGGATGGAAAGCGCCTAAAGGATTTAGAAGCCTCTCACAACGAAGACTTTGAAGCATGGCGCCGCGATCCCGAAGCCTACCCACCACCGGGAGGCGAATCCATTCTGAGCGTCGGGCGACGCGTGTTACACGCCTTGGAAGACTTCGTCACCAGCCAGGAACCGGGATTAACGGTGGCCGCCACCCATGCGGATTGTTTGAAAGGCGCCGCCCTCGTCATCACCCGAGCCACGGGACCAGCTGCCCGAACTCTGTTTATTCCCAACTGCGGCCAATTGCTTGTCCGGTTTTTGCCCAGCTTCCACCGCTGGGCCGTGGTCTTGCCTCCCATTCATTTCGCGTAGGGTTCCATCGACGAAAAAAGGCGCCCTCCTGTCGAGAGCGCCGTCTCATGTCATCGCAAGAGCGATTCTTCGCTCACTGGGTCAAAAAGATGCAATCGGGCCATGTCAAAGGTGATGCCCACGGCGTCCCCACTCTTTCCCGTCCAGTCATTGTCTGTACGCGCCACGATGTCGCGGGAGCCCAACGATAGGTATACCAGCTGCTCGTGACCCATCGCCTCGACCAAGCGCACAACCGCCTTCAAGCTATCCGATGCGTCAGCGCGCACCAGATGCACGTCTTCGGGGCGGACGCCCAGCGTCACCTGTGGCTCGATCAACGACTCCAACGGCCCTGTCAGCTGCGTCGGCAATGACAGCGTCTGATCCCCCAAATGGGCGATGAATTCCGTGCCTTGGCGTGACAGCTCCGCCGACAGCAAATTCATGGCCGGGGTCCCGACAAACGTGCCCACAAACTGATTCGCAGGCCGATGGTAAATCCCATCGGGTGTATCCACCTGCTGCACTACGCCGTCGCGCATGACCACAATGCGGGTCCCCATCGTCATGGCCTCCGTTTGGTCATGGGTCACATAGATGATGGTGGCCCCGAGGCGCTGGTGCAGCCGCTTCAACTCCACACGGGTCTGGGTACGCAGCTTGGCATCCAAATTGGAAAGGGGCTCGTCCATTAAGAAGGCCTTGGGCTCACGGACAATGGCACGGCCCAACGCTACCCGCTGGCGCTGCCCCCCGGAAAGCTCCTTCGGCCTTCGGGCCAGATATGGGCTTAACCCCAGTATTTCCGCGGCCTCTTTAACCCGTTTGTCAATCTCCGTTTTAGGCATTTTGCGGAGTTTCAACCCAAAGGACATATTCTCATACACGGTCATGTGCGGATATAACGCGTAATTTTGAAACACCATGGCAATGTCGCGATCCTTGGGTGGCACATTGGTGACATCTTGGCCACCAATCACAATCCGACCTTCCGACACTTCCTCAAGCCCTGCCACCATCCGAAGGGTGGTGGTCTTGCCGCACCCCGACGGTCCCAACAGGACCAAAAACTCTTTGTCCTCAATGTCCAAGTTCACATCGTGCACGGCATAATTTGATGAACCAAATTGCTTGCTAACGTGCTGCAAGAGCACACTGGCCATGTGCCGCCCTCCTAAGCGTTACGGGAAAAACCCAGTTTCTTTTTAATATACCGCAAAGCAGCGCCACACGACCGACGCACGTATTTTTAGCCATTGGGAAACCCGACCAAGGATTGCTCCCTCAGGACGGTCGATACGGTTGGCGCTGAACACCTTCCCGGCTTTCGGTCTGAGACTTGATGGACGAGCCAGCTCTAGCTACACTAGAGACATCCGAATTGCAGGTGCATAACAGGGAATCAGGTGAAAGTCCTGAACGGCACCCGCCACTGTCATGGGGAGCGGATTGCGGCCACACCGTTTGGTGGAAGGCCCCATCCAAGGCGATGATCCGGAAGTCAGGAGACCTACCTGCAACAATTCGGGCGAGCCTGCGGGTCGTCGGGCGCCGCCTGCTTTTTATGCGGCCCTTCTCGCCTAAGGTTCAACTGACATGAGAGAAGGACGAAAGATGCACAGAAAAACTCTCTTGGGGGGAACGGTTGGCATGTTGGCGGCCACCGCCCTACTTGCCGGATGTGGTGCCTCTGCGAGCGCTCATACCTCCCAGGCAGCCACCATTCATCTGGTTGATGATGCCGGCCACCATCTTACCTTGAAAAAGCCTGCCACACGCATCGTAGTGATCGAACCCAGCAACGGAGAAATTGTTCTAGACCTCGGCTTGAAATCAGACATTGTCGGGGCGGATCAGTCCATCTTTCAATACACCCCATCGCCTTGGAAAAGTGAACTTACCGGATTGAAAGACATCGGCTCCGCCTATCCCGGCATCAATGTGGAATCCTTGGTGGCGCGAAAGCCCGACTTAGTCATCACAGGTCCCGGAATCAAGGGCATTCCGAGCTTGGCTCAATACCACATCCCGGTGTTGACATTGAATCCTGCCAACATCCAGGGCATCTATCATGACATTTTGTTGGTGGGCCAAGCTACCGGACGCACCCGCCAAGCCAAGACCCAAGTGGCCACAATGAAGCAGGAGATTAAGGCCGTAGAGCTGAAGGTCAAAACGGTCCGCAGCCGGCCCACCGTATTCTATGACATGGGTGGCCTCTACACCGCGGGCCCCCATTCCTTCGTCAACTCGCTCATCGATCTGGCTGGCGCCGTCAACGTGGGTGCATCACTCTCCAGAACTGCGTATCCCCAGGTGACGGCGGAACAGGTAGTCGCCGCCAATCCCCAAGACATCCTGATTGACTCGTCCGCCGGCACCAGCGTCACCCAGGAAGAGCATTTGGCGGGATTCTCGGCCATCCGGGCAGTCAAGAGCGGACACGTGTACGTGGTACCGAATTCTTCGTACATTGACCAACCGTCGCCGGCTTTGGTTACGGGCTTAAAAGAACTGGTCAACGTTCTTCATCCGGGTCTCTTGAAAGGACAATAAGATGGCGCACCGCGAGCGTTCCACCCTCAACTTTATTGCGGCGCTGGCAGCGCTCGTGGTTGTCCTGGTGCTGGGGGTGATGCATGGCCCCACCCCCATCCCCATGCACACCATCCTGGCTCGCCTGGTGCATCCCAACCGCACCACCACCAGCATCATCATTTGGGACATCCGCCTGCCCGAGGCGGCCGCAGCGGCCCTAGTGGGCGGCAGTCTGGCGGTTGCCGGCGCGGTGATGCAAGCGCTCCTGAAGAATCCCTTGGCCGATCCGTACATCGTGGGCGCCTCCGCCGGTGCCAGCCTGGGCGCGACATTAGCCCAGGAGCTAGCCCCGCTGGCGGGACTGATGGCACCCGGAGCCTTTGTGGGAGCGCTTGCCGCCGTATTGTTGTCGTACCTCCTTTCCCGAGGACGCGGCACCACCAGCATGCTTACTCTGATTCTGGCCGGCTACGCCATCGGCGTAATCCTTGCCTCCGTCACCACCTTTTTGATGCTCTTGAATCGGCAGAACCTCGGGACCATTTTTGCCTGGGAGGTGGGGGGCATCAATGGGGTGACCTGGGTGCAAGTGGGTATCAGTGCTCTGTTGATGCTGCTCTCATTACTGGTCGTGTGGCCGTTCGCAGGCGATATGAATGCCCTCTTGTTAGGTGAGGAACAGGCCCATCACCTCGGTGTGCCAGTACGGCGGGTGCAGCTCATTTTGCTTACGGCCGCGAGTCTCATGACAGCCGCCGCCGTCTACATTAGCGGCCTCATTGGCTTCGTGGGCCTCGTCATCCCGCACATCGTACGCCGCCTGAACGGCCCAAACCACCGCCAGCTGCTGCCGTTGGCTTTTCTCATGGGTGCTGCCTTTTTGGGGCTGGCCGATTTGGTCGCGCAAAGCATTCCGGTTATCGGTCCGATACCAGTGGGCCTCGTGACCGCCTTTTTAGGCGGTCCCTACTTTCTCTATTTGTTGGTCAAACATAATCGGAAAGGAGGGTGGACCGCATGAACCATGCTCAGGTATTGGAGCTCGATCAGGTTGGTTTTCATTGGTCGGGAAGCCATCGGGGCTTAGGCCCCATCTCCGCCTCCATACGAGAGGGCACGCTTGTGGGACTCATCGGCCCCAACGGAGCAGGAAAATCCACGTTGCTCCGTCTCATCGGCGCCTTCTGGACCAAGGACGCGGGCGCGATTCGTATCCTGGGACAGGATGTGACGGCTCTTTCGGCCTCGGAGCGTGCCCAGCGCATCGCCTTTGTCCCCCAATCCTTGGAAACCCAGTTCGATCTCACGGTCCGCGAGGTCGTGGAATTGGGGCGGTTGAGCCAGCGCTCATGGCGAGACCGCTGGGCGTTTAAAGGAGGACTCGCCGCCAACAAACTCGAGGAGATATTAGCCGCAACCGAACTCTACGACCTAAAGGATCGCCCGTTCAACACCCTTTCGGGGGGTGAAGCCCGACGCGTTCTGTTGGCATCGGCGCTTGCCCAGGAAGCTCCGCTTCTCTTGTTGGATGAACCCACCGCGCATTTGGACCCCGGCCACGCCGTGAAGTTCCTGAATCTGGTGCGTGAGATGATACAAAAGCAGCATATTACCGTATTGATGGCGTATCATGATTTGGCTACCGTAGGGCTTTACGCCGACGTGCTCTGGGTCATGAACCATGGTCAGCTCATCCTAGAAGGGTCCCCCGATGCCGTCTTAACCGATCCCCGGATTCCGGAAATCTATGATGCCAACCTTATTTCCATGCTTCATCCGCGAAACGACCGCCCAATGCTCATTTTTCCTTAATTGTTTAACCGGAACGGGGTCCTCCGGTACACTATACGCATACGTATTGCACCCGGAGGTCTCCCCCAAATGAATGGTCTTCTTACCGTCTCCATGATTGTCAAAAACGAAGAACGCTTTCTGCCGGAATGTCTTGCCTCCGTCAAAGACGTCGCGGATGAGATTATCGTCGTCGATACGGGATCGACCGACCGAACCGTAGAGATTGCCCAGTCCTTTGGTGCCCGGGTGATTGAGATAGAGTGGCCGAACGACTTTGCCAAAGCACGCAACGTCGGGCTGGATGCCGTGAAAACGCCATGGGTTCTCGTAATGGATGCCGATGAAGAGTTAGTCCGTGATGATGTCCCCGTTCTCGAGGCTGCCATTAGCAAGCCCCTTGGCGATGCCTACAATATCCGCATCGTCTCGGTGATGGATCGTGCCGATCAAATTAGCGAGAGCTATGTTTCCCGTCTCTTTCGGTCCCATCCCGATGTTCGCTACGAAGGAAAAATCCACGAACAGATTTTTCAATCGCTTACGCGCGCCAACATGCGTTTAGTCGCTCTTAACCTCAGGTTGCTTCATAAGGGTTATTTAGGTGCCGTCGTTGACCAACGTAATAAGGCTGAGCGCAACAGGGCGTTGCTGGAATCGCATCTCAAGGAAAACCCCGAAGACGGCTACATGTGGTGGCAATATGCTCAGACGCTCATGGGTGCTGCTAAATTTGAGGAAGGCCTCGCGGCCGCAAAACGTTCCCTCAAATTTATCGCCATGGAAAATCCGTTGTGGGTTCTGGCTCAAACCACCCTCGCACGCCTCTATGAGCTCACGCGACAGCATCGGCGGGCGCTTCGAGCGCTGAACGACGGCGAGATCGCGTATCCCAAATACACAGACTTCTGGTACGTTGAAGGCGAATTCCACATGGCAGGCAATGACTTCCCGAACGCCGAGCGGTGCTTTAGAAAATGTCTGGAGATTGGCGAAGCCAAAAACTTCTTAATGACGGACACCGGAGTGGGCAGCTTTAAAGCTCTCTATAGGCTTGCGGGCGCGTTGGCCCGCCAGGGAAACGCAAAGGAAGCCACGGCAACATTGCTCCTGACGATACAAAAACATCCCACCTATCGCGACGCTTGGCATGGGCTATTTAATTTGTTGGCAGGTTCAAGCTTTGATGCGGTGGCACAAACCATTCTTCTGGTCATGCCGGTTGAGGATATCATCAAAACCATTGAAGCCTGGCCGAACCTTTCCGACAACGAACGAGGCCTCTTGGAAGCCGCCAAACGCCAGATGGCTGTTACCCGGCAAAGTTAATGCTTGATGCCGCATCCTCGCGTTGCACCGATTGGACACCCTTGGCGTTGTAATGCTGAAGCCCCTCGATGAGATTGATCAGCACTTCTTCCACGGTTTCCAGGTCGTCCGGCCTGTTTTCCGCTGTTGCCTGCAACACCTGGCGCCAGCAAAAAAGGTAGAGATTCCGCATAAGAGTCCCCTGCGGATGAGACAGATTGACATTATCCGCCAGGGCGGACAAGATGTCCCGACTTAACTGCGACTGTTGCAAGCCGTCAATGGGGTTGTTGGCCAGTGTGATGCGGCATTCCCGAACGTTCTTCAACGCGGCCTCGTAGAGCATCAAGGTCAGCTTTTCCGGAGTGGCCATATTGATGCTGTCCTCTATATATCGCGTCACACCGGATTCCAGATCAGCCATCCTCATCAACCTCCGTTGCTGTTGTTATTGTTTGTGTTGAAGAGCGCATTGTATAGCGAGTACTGCTGGGAGTACTTGGCCAACTGGCTGACCCACTTTCCGTATTGCGTGACCGCGTTTTGCTCTTCGGCCGTCATTTGCTGCTTCAGTAGCGTCATCTGACTTTTGTATTGGCTTTCTTGTTGTTGCAAGGCGGCGATCTGCTCCCCGGTGGTACTGTTGGTTCCCTTAGAGAACCCCGAAATCATTCCCGTCGTTGTCGTCGAGCTCGTCTGCAGCGCGGAGGCCAAAGCGGAGAACACCTGCGATACTTCGTGTGGATGATTGCTTAGAGCTGTCGTTAGAGTGCTGCTATTCAAGGACATGGATCCATCGGCTTTAAAGGTGATGCCCAAATCGCCCAGTGTCTGATATGCGGTGCCCGAGCCGTCGCTGGTCTTCGCCAATATGCTTTCGACCTGGTTTAAGACGGACACGGGGAGCCCGGATGCCAGCACTTGATTGGAGTTCGACTGATATGAGTAGACCTGGGATGAACCGGTGCCGGTTGATGTCACCGTTCCGGCTTCCGCTAAATTTTGCGTATCCTTAACCCATTGATTCCATGCCGAGACCACGTTTTGTACCGAGGTTTTCATCGATGACACGTCCGGTCCCACATTGATGGTGGTCGACCCAGTTGATTGAGCGGTCAAAGTCACACCCGGTATCAGGTTGGAAAACGTGTTGGATGACGATGAGATGGCGTTGGCTGCATTGAACGTCGAGCCAAAACTCACCTGGGCAGCACTGGGTGCTTGCAGCTGGTCGGCCGCGCTCGCATTCGTTACCGCGCTTGAGGAGCTGACAATACCTAAATAGTAAAGGGGTCCGGAACTGCCTTCAGTATAGGTAATGGGTGTATCGGTCTGATTTGCTTGGATCTCTAGCGTCCACACATTAGGCTTGGTTTCAACAACGGTCGCCGTAACCCCACTGTTGGAGTTGTTAATTTGAGATGCTAGCCCATTTAAGCTTTCTCCAGGGGAAGGGATGGTAATAGTTGATCCTCCGTTTATGCTGAAACTTCCTTGCAAGGTGCTTCCGCTAGAATTGGTCAAAGTCGCCGTAGGACTCGAAACCGTCATTACCGCATTGGTTCCGGTGTCAATTTCCGACTGTGCCAAGGAGCCGACACTAATCGTATAGGTTCCGTTTTGAGCGTTTTGATATGACACTGTGGCCACGGACGGATCCGACGATGTGGCGGTGGTTTTCACGAATGTCGAGGCATCTGCCACAGCGTTCAGCGCCGAAGCAAACCCCTGGGCATCCGATTGCAAGGTTGTCCAAGCGCTTATCTCGGTACTGTCCTGCTGTACCTGGTTTTGCAACGTGCTTATCTGGGTATTAGTTTCCTGAGTCGTCAGTTGTGCGAAGGTCTTAGGATTCAAGTCGCCCAAAATCTGACCAATCGGCGTGTTATAGACGGAGCTCCAGTTGATGCTCATGGGTTCCTCCTTTCTGCCAAGGCCGGGGCCGGTACAACCCGGCCCCCCTCAGCCGGTAATACTAGCTCAGCAGTTTCAAGACCAACTGCGGCAGCTGTTGTGCCGTTTGCAATGCTTGGATACCGGTCTGCATCAGAATCTGCTGCTGTGCGAACTGGCTTGTGACGGAGGCCATGTTGGCATCCATGATGGTTGATTGCGAGGATTGCAAGTTGGTACTTTCTGTCTGGAGGTTGCTAATCGTGTAGTTCAACTGATCAACTTGGGCACCAACCTGGCCTTGCGCATTGGTCAACATCGATAGAGCGCGCTTGGCCTGGCTAATCGCATACTGGGCGCCCGACGAGCTCGTGACATCGATGTTGGTAAGGCCCAGCGTTGCACTCGTAAATGTACCAAGTTGAACCTGGGTGTTGTCACCCGCGCCTTGGTAAGGTCCTGTCTGAAAGTCATATTGCGTGGCAGCAGTGCCCACCGTTACCGCCGTGCTATAGGCGGTCGTGGAAGCGCCCAATACAATACTCCCTTGGTTTACTTGAATGACGAAACTGCTCGCACCCGTGCTGTTTTCCCCGGAAACAAGCTGCAAGGTGGTGGTGCCAGCAGTCGACGATCCGCTGACCCCGCTAACGGTCCCGCTTGCTACCGTGGTCCACGCCGTCGCTGTTGAAGCGGCGACAGTTACAATATCTTCCGGGGCTCCGCTTGCCGTCGTAGTATATAGCACGGAAACACTATAGGTCGCGGCGGCGACTTGCCCGCTGTCAGCGCCGACCTGAAACCCAGTAACAGTGGAATTACCCGTTGCGTTGGTTTGTGCGCCCTGATTAAGGACAGCCTGACCGTTGTAATTCAACGTTTGGGCCACATTATCAAGCGAATTTAACAAGTCGTTGATCTGACTTTGAATGTCTTGGGTGTCCTGATTGTTGTTCGTGCTGTTGGAGGCTTGAACCGCCAACTGCTGAATTTCTTGCACAATCTGCACGTCGGTCTGCATTCCACCATTGGCTACGTTAAGCAGGTTAGTGGCGGCTGTGGCATTGTTGATGGCCGAGTTAATCCCGCCGATTTCTCCCTGCATCAGATTGGCGATGGCCAGCCCAGACGGGTTGTCCGATGGGGAATTAATCTGAAGACCCGTCGACATCTCTTGCTGTAGATTGCTTAGGGTGTTCTGAGTGTTGGAAAGAGAATTTTGCGCAAAAAGCGCGGCAACGTTCGTGTTAATGTACACGGTATTATCCTCCTTGATTTCTGTTCCTCCAACATCCTGTCGGAGGCCTTGCACTTTGAGCATATGCCTAGTCTGTTAAAGTCGCAAAATATTAAGCGCTTTTTTGAGCCTTTACTAAAGGTGCTATAAATGTTTCAGGAGCCATATGCTTTGTGCAGTTTCCGCAGGGAGGGAGACAATCATCAGGTATCAGGTCGTTGCGTTAGCTCACGCCATTTCACAACATGTGGCCATGGTAATAGGGGACATTCAACCCACTTTCAAATTTGCTTCTTAAACTTCAACAAGGCACACTTAGAAGTAAACTGACGGGTGGTCTATAAACCCAGCCGAAAGGAAAGTTTACTGTTGACAAATCGCTGGATTTCCCTAAGCGTGATTAACCCACCAAATTACATCCATAGTCACGCTTTTGATGAAGTGTACGACACGCTAGCGTATGGACTGGAGCACATCGGGTACAAAGTAAATCGCCTGGTTAACAGAATTTCTACGGATGTACCGACTATCCTTTTTGGGAGTCACTTATTGGATCGCAAAACCCTTGACTCTCTGCCTCAGAACACTATCCTTTACAATCTCGAACAAGTAGATCCTGGGGCTCCCTGGCTGTCCGGTCCGGTTCCGTCAGCAATGCGTAAGCATGAAGTTTGGGACTTCAGCGAGGTTAACATCCAACGCCTAGTCCAGCTGCACATTGCGCCCCGGCTACGATGGGTCCCGATAGGATACGTTCCTGAGCTTAGCAGGATCCCTAGAGCATCCGACCAAGATATCGATGTGTTATTTTATGGGTCTCTTAATCCGAGACGGGAAACCGTCCTTCAAAAATTGAAGGAAGTCGGTCTGAGAACGGTTCACTGCTTCGGGGTATACGGCAAAGAGAGAGACCAACTTATAGCCAGATCCAAATTGGTACTTAATATGCATTTTTACGACAGCGGTATCTTTGAGTGGGTGCGCGTATTCTACTTGTTGGCCAATCACAAGGTGGTGGTATCCGAAACAAGTATTTTAACCTCATTCGATCAAGGCGCCACTACCGCTGTCAAATTTAGCCAATATCAGGATTTGGTTGAGACCTGCCGAGAAGTTCTTTCGAGACCAGACGAACAAGAGAGACTGATTGACGCGGGAGTTCATTACATGAACTCGCGCAGTGAGGACGCCATTCTAAAATACGCCTTGCAAGCGCCGACGGTTCAGAAGCCCGTAGTCAACCAAACAGGAACTGTTGGTCAGAACGGTAGGTGCAAAAATTGAAGAAGTTCGCATCGTACCTGAACATGATCAAGTACCTGACAGACACCCCCGTCACCATCGGAACGCTAATTCGATACGAGCCGATAATTAGATTAATCGTAGAATCTTCCGGTGTTATTGGCTCCATTACCGAGGTTCTTCCTAACGGAGACGGATTAGCAGCACTTCTTAATATTCCGCTCAATCAGGTTACAAAATCCCCGGCTTCACGGAAACCACGCAATGTTACTGAGTTAACCTACGATGCTTTTGTCGAGCGTGGAAAGGATTCTGACCTCTTGGTCTCTTTAGACGGCCCGATGATCTTTCCGCTAAACGAGCGAAAGGGCTTCATCGACCTTCTAGCTGACCATACGAAAAAGTTCCTTGTCACCTCCTATCCTTTGGAGCATTGCGCGTTAGACGTTGATTCCTTTGGGTTGCTAACACCCCAAGACACACTCTCTCGCGACCTAGCAGGTAATTTCTCAATGGGTTACTCGACAAGTGAAATGCTTCCCAAGAATTCTGTCCGTAAAATAACTGAATGGAACGAGCCAACGCTGATTCATCTAATGGCTTCGTACAGCAACCTTGTCTTAGCGAGTCCAATACTAAAGGCTAAAATTCTGGATTGGATCCTTGAGAGCCAAGTTTTGAGCGATAGCGATCCCATATATCGAAAAACATTCCTGTACGAGGTGGTACCCTAAATTGCTTTCGGTAATAATCCCCTGTTACAATGTAGAGCACTATATAAGTGAGTGTCTCGCTAGCGTCCTTCTTTGGAAGGATGCCGAAATTATAGTCGTGGACGACGCCTCCACGGACGGCACTGTCGAACAAATTAACAGGATGCTGTCGCATGCCGACGCTAATGTGCAACTTATTCAACTTCGGCAGAATGCTGGACCGTCGCATGCTAGAAATGTCGGGATATCCCGCTCGTCCGGCGACTGGTTGTTTTTTGTCGATTCAGATGATGTCGTTCTTGGTGGTACGGAAAATTACGCCGCCCAACTGGCTCAGGGGTTGAGGACTCATGATGTCATATATCCCGAAATGATTGTCCGTCACGGTCGGACGAGTATCGGCAAACGCTATTACCAAGACATTCTTAATGTTTCGCCGGAAAAAATACTTCGCGACAACCCAATTCAGCACCTCCTAGTATCCAATTATATCGGTGCATTCGCATTCGTTTCTCGTGATGCGATCGGAGACATGCGGTTCAATGAAAACCTGCGAGCGTACGAGGATTGGGACCTATGGCTGCGCATGATGCTTAACGGAGCACGGTTTAAGTTCGAGCCAACCCCAATGGGTGTATATCGAGTCGGACGTGAAGGTTCATTGAGTACGGTAATCCTCAGGTCTAGCAGAAATCGAGTTCGAAGTAACTTACAAATTTTATCCTTAAACTATGAACGAGTAGTTGGACAGCCAGAAGCCCAACAATCCATAATGCGACGAATGCGACAACTAGCAGTAGAATTGATGTTACACCCGGAAAATTGACTGCACGACCGGGTTCCAACGGTCCCTATCCCTGCTCAGCGAATATTAGTCCAAAGGAGTAAGATATGCTCGCAATCACCAAGGGCCGTATCGAAACGGTCTCTCATGGATCCATTCCCAATGGTACCATCCTCATTGGGGATGACGGGAAGATTAAGGAAGTCGGCTCCAACGTTACCATTCCTGCGGGTTGTGAAGTTATCGATGCCGCGGGCCAATACGTCTTCCCCGGCTTTATCGACTCCCATTCCCACATCGGCATATTTCCCGATGGCGAAGCCCAAGGGTCGGCCGACGGCAATGAACTCACCAACCCCATTACCTCGGGGGTCCGCATCATTGATGCCTTCAACACCGTCGATGTGGCGCTGAAGGATGCCATTCGCGGCGGCATCACCGCTGCTTGGGTCACCCCGGGGAGCGGCAACGTCATTGGCGGTCAAGGCTCCACCCTGCGTCTTTGGGGAGAACATATCGACGACATGATTCTAAAGTCCCCGTCGGGCATGAAAGGTGCCATGGGTGAAAATCCCAAGCGCGTATACGGCAATAAGAACAAAATGCCGTCCACGCGTCTCGGCGTGGCGAAGGTGATGCGCCAGGCATTTTTCGATGCCCAAGAGTATGCCCGGAAGATGGAAAAGGACCCGGACACCAAACGCGATCTCGACATGGATG
Organism: Sulfobacillus harzensis; assembly: GCF_012933365.1. Classification (GTDB taxonomy): domain Bacteria; phylum Bacillota; class Sulfobacillia; order Sulfobacillales; family Sulfobacillaceae; genus Sulfobacillus_B; species Sulfobacillus_B harzensis. The sequence continues at coordinate 69,705 of NZ_JABBVZ010000006.1, forward strand.
GCTTGCTATTGGTCCTAAACCGCGAAATTCCCTTCCGCACCCATGCCCACACGGCTGATGACATCTTGACGGCTATGCGCATCGCCCGGGAGTTTGGCGTCGACCACATCATCGAACATGGCACCGAAGCGTATAAAGTCGTTGACGAGCTGTTAAGAAACAACATTCCCGTGTCCTGCGGGCCTGCATTGGTAGCCCGGGTGAAAGTGGAGGTCCGCGGCCGTTCCTTCAAGACGCCGGGCATCTTGGCCAGAAATGGCGTCAAAGTCTCCATCATCACCGACCATCCGGTGGTTCCTGAGCAGTATTTAGTCGTGAGCGCCGCCTTGGCGGTTCGCGAAGGGATGGAGGAACAAGACGCCATCCGCGCGATAACCCAAAACCCCGCTGACATCTGCGGCGTCGGCGACCGTTTGGGATCCATCGATCCCGGAAAAGACGGAGACGTGGTGATCTGGGACGGCCACCCATTCGAGTATAAGAGCAAAGTGGCCAAGACCATTATCCTCGGAAAAGTGGTCTATGACGCCAGTCAAGATGCTTGATGGTGCCAGCGCGAGGGGCCTCCATGCCGAGGCCCCTTTTTCTTGCGGAAAGAAAAAGCCCCCGGCACGTCTCGTCGAGGGCAACTTGGGGTCATTGTCAATGAAACTTCTATGCCACTAGGCGTTAATGGCTTTTGGGTTAGTCACCATTTCTTCTTCACCCGAAACATGCTCCAAAGATTGCTGGCTCGGTTCGGGCAGCACCAACGTTAAGAGGAAGCCTGCAACAGCAAACAAGAAGGTGATGAGCAGCGTGCCGCTCAATTTCAATGTTGACTCCAGAACCGGGAAGACGAACACCCCGATGAAGGCACCCACTTTGGCTACCCCAGCAGAGATCCCATGTCCGGTGGTCCTGACGCTGGTCGGGTATACCTCCGACGCCATGACGAACGTGGTGGTGTTGGGGCCGAATTCGGCGAAGAAGTAGCTGGCGCCGAAGACCAACAAGAACGGCAGTACCATGCTGGTCATGTGCGGGACAATGCCAATGACGCCAAACGCCAACCCCATGAAGGCAAACCCAATGAGCTGCAGCTTCCGGTGCCCGATTTTGTCCATCTTCAAGGTCGCTAAAATGTATCCGGGCACGGCCGCCACAGCGAAGATAATTAGCGTCCATGCCTCATCGGTAATCACGGCTGCGTGAGGCGCTACCGCCTTCAAGACCAGCGGCATGGAGATGGAATTGCCGTAATATGCATAGTCGAAGAGAAACCATGTCCCTGCGGTGCCGATCAGGGTAATTAGATACTTGGGGTTGGATATGAACTGCCAGAAACTCATCCGCGCCGTTTCCACCTTTGTGGCAGGAGCTGAACTGGTGCTGCTGGCACCCGCAATACGGGAAATCGCCGATTGCGCCCCGGCGACGTCACCTTTTACCCGCGCGGCATAACGAGGCGATTCCGGCATACGCATCCGCATGACGACAACCGCCAGAGCCGGAATAGCTCCAAAACCAAGCATCAAGCGCCAGACTAACGCATCGGGAATGCCGGAAGCTAGAAGTGTGATGGCCACAATTGGACCAACCACTAAACCGGCAGCCTGCATGGAGAAGACCATGCCGACCAGCTTGCCGCGATCCTTGGTGTTGGCATATTCGCTTGTCATCACGGCGCTCATCGGGTAATCCCCGCCAATGCCCACGCCCATGATAAAGCGGGCTACCAGCAGCCAGATGATGTTCGGCGAGAAGGCTGATGCCAGCGCGCCGGCGCCGATGATAATAGCCACTAAAACATAAATCTTTTTGCGACCGATGACATCGCCCAATCGGCCAAAAATAAAAGCCCCAACAAACGCTGCAATCAACGCCGTGGAGCTTACTAAGCCAACCATATACTTGTCAGGAGCCCATTGGGCCTTAATCAAAACCATGGCCACACCGATGATGAAAAGGTCATAGGCATCGGTGAAAAATCCCATACCGGACACAATAACGGAGCGAAGATGGAACAGACTCAGGGGTGCATCGTTCAAATTTTCGAGAACACCCGCGTTGTGACTCTCCATGATTGTCCTCCTGTTCAGTGACAACGACCCTACGCTGACATTGTCGCAGCGTCGTGTTAAGCGCTGATAAAGAAATCATGAAGAAGCGGTTACGATTATGTTAAGACCGGGTTAAAATTTGTCGAAATTTCAACTCCGGCATCGAAAAAATCCCGGCCTCGCTCAGGCGCAAGACCGGGATTTTCGGTTGTTAGGCGTTGATGGCCGAGGTCGTGTGTTCGTCCTCTTCGCCCGAAATGGCCTCCAGCGAGCGCTGGCTGGGTTCCGGGAGTAACAGGGTGAGCAACACGCCCACGATGGAGAACCCGAAGGTGATCAGAAGTGTCCCATTCAGACCTGCCGCCTTCTCCAAGAGCGGGAAGACGAACACTCCAATGAACGCTCCGACTTTAGCCACACCCGCGGAGATACCATGGCCCGTAGTACGCATGCTGGTCGGGTAGACCTCCGACGCCATCACGAACGTGGTGGTGTTGGGGCCGAATTCGGCGAAGAAGTAGCTGGCACCGAATACAATCAGAAACGGCACAATCAGGTGGGTCATGTTAGGCACAAGTCCAATAATCCCGAAGGCCAAGCCCATGAAAATGAAGCCCAACAACTGCAGTTTCTTGTGGCCGATTTTGTCCATTTTGCTAACCGCCAACGCATAACCAGGCACGGCCGCTACGGCGAACACAATCAGTGTCCATGCATAAGTCGCAATCGGGGATGCACTCGGAGCCACGCTCTTCAAAACCAAGGGCATCGAAATCGAGTTACCGTAATAGGCGTAGTCGAAGACGAACCAAGAGCCCGCGGTTCCCAGCAGGTACAAGAGATACTTGGGATTCGAGATGAACTGGCCGAAGGTCATGCGGTTGACTTTCGCCTTGACCTCACGCGACACCACCGCCAACTGGCGTCCAGCAAATTGCGACAAGCTCTTTTGTGCTTCGTCGGTCTTGCCTTGAACCCGGGCCAAGTAACGGGGCGACTCCGGCATACGGCTTCGCATCCAAATCACGGCACCGGCGGGAATGGCGCCCAAGCCTAGCATCAACCGCCAAGCGATGTCTGATGGAATGCCCGAACCCAAGAGAGTGATGGCGACAATCGGACCCAAGACCAACCCGACAGCCTGCATTGAGAATACGAGGCCAACCATCTTCCCACGATCTTTGGTGTTGGCGTACTCACTCATCAACACGGCACTCACCGGGTAGTCGCCACCGATCCCAACGCCCAAGATGAATCGGAAAATCAAGAGCCATGTCAGGTTAGGCGAGAACGCTGAGGCAAGAGCACTGACGGCCATGATGATTGCTAAAATCCCATAAATCTTTTTCCGGCCTAGAACGTCTGCGAGCCGCCCAAAGATGAAGGCTCCTACAAACGCGGCCACCAAAGCGCTTGACCCCAAAAGCCCGACCTGAGCATGGGTCAAGTGCCACATTGGCTTAATCAAAACCAACGCCGCCCCGATAATGAAAAGGTCATAAGCGTCGGTGAAAAATCCCATGCCGGACGTGAGCACGGCGCGAAGATGGAACAAACTGAAAGGAGCATTGTTTAGGTTTTCAACTGCGCCCGCATTGCGGTTGTCCATGACTGTCCTCCTATTCATCAATAAAAGCGACGACCTTGCGCTCTCATTGTCGCAAGGTCGTGTTATGACGCGATGAAGGACTGATAAAGAACGGGTTAGGGTTTTGTTAAGGAGCCGTTAAGAGCGGACTCAAATCCAAGTCCTCAAGACGGTCTTGAATCGCATACGTTGGGTGGTTGCTGATAAGTCCGCCGTTCAAGGGACGCTTGGCGGGAAGCGGCAAGTCGGCGACAGAGATGGATTCGATTGTCCGGGTGGGGAACCCGGCCATCTGGGCAATCCGCTCCACGAAGGCCAACCGCGTCAAGCGCTCGGGCCCAGCCAGATGCAGCACCCCGCGGTGGCCGTCGAGGAGCGCCTGCAATGCGTGGCGCGCCAAAGGCCCCGCCGGGGTCGGGGTATTGATTTGATCCGCGGCCGACTTAATCGGCTTGCCGGCCTTAAGGTCTGAGAGAACCCGGTAGACAAAATTACGCGGATTGGGCTCGTCGCTGTAAATCCATGCGGGCCGTACCACCAGCGTTTGTCCGTACGCCAAAAGCGCCTGTTCCGCCTCCACCTTATGTTGTCCGTAAACTTGCAAGGGATGCACCGCATCGTTTTCGCGATAAGGCCCGTCAAAGCCGTCAAACACGTAGTCGGTCGAGAAATAGACCAATGGAATGTTTGCCCGGCGGGCCACGGCCATCACATTCTTGGGCCCTTCCACATTGACTTGATAGCTGAATTCCGGTTCTCGCTCGCACCGATCCACATCCGGCATGGCCCCCGGAATCCATACGGCATCCGGCGCCTCGTTGGCGAAGGCGGCCTCCACGGCATCGCGGTCTGTCATATTCAGCATCACCATGCCCGGCTGCGGATGGCTTAAATAGGTGCCGCCAACCGCATGGCCCGCTTCAGTCAACGCTTTGATAAGGGCATGCCCCACCTGGCCGGAGGCACCGATTACTAAATGCTTCATCGCGCGTACTGGGCTGCAATGTCTCGGACATTGCCGGAAACATCCACCACCACGCTGATGTTCATCTTATCCAGCATGTGCTGCATACCGGGCCCCATGTGGCCAGTGATGACACGCTGGACGCCATGATCCATGAGAAATTTGGCAATGCGGGCATGGTGGGAACCTTCCCCGCCCTGGTCATGCAGTTCATCCCAGCGAACGTTGTACTCTTCCCAACGTTGAATCTCGCCGTTTTCCGCCACCTCAACCACCGCTACATCGTGAGCGCGGCCCCAACCGCCTCCAACCTGACCGCCTTGAATGGAAATGCATATGACCATCAATCTCACCTCGTGTTAGAGCTTGCCTGCCGCCTTCTTTTGCAGATAGACGAGAATTCCCTGGCTATTTAACATGATATCCAAGTTGAGGGCCGACACATCCGCGCCGGGGTGCCCCTGCTCCGCCAAATCCTCAGCCACTGCTTGGCGAAGAGCGTCCTGGACGGCGCCTAGCGAAGAATCGGGTCCGAGTTCCGGTAAAATACGTTGAATCGCGTGAATCCCTCGGCGCGAAAAGCTGAACGCCTCCTCGGCCGGTTCGGTCACCCCGAAATGGGTGTGATAGATGCGGGACAGATTAAGCGCCTGCAAGCGGTCCAGTGTTTCGAGCATCACATCTGGATCGAAGTCGGACGGGGTGGTGGTTGGAAACCCGTAAACAAAGTCCCAGGCCGTATATCCCGGCGCATAACGGATGCCCACAGTATCTCCGGAGAAAAGCCCCATGGTCTTTTGGTCCAAGACACAGGCATGATGCTTCGCATGCCCCGGGGTGTCAAAAAAGACCAATTCCCGATCGCCGGTATTCAGCACACTATGGTCTGGATGCACCACCACCCGGTCTTCTGGCACCCGCATCAGCGGCCCAAAGATTTCATCCATTTGCTCGCCATAGACGGCCCGGGCCCCTGCCTCCAATCGGCTTGGATCGACCAGGTGCCGCGCTGCCCGTGGATGGCAGTGCAGCCGCGCTTTCGGTGCGGCTTGCATCATCTGCCCCACACCGCCGGCATGATCGAGGTGCACATGCGTGACAATGATATGGCGCAAGTCCTCTGGGGCAACGCCCAGTTCCCGCAGCCCGTCGACCAAAACATGGTGGCTCCGTGCCGATCCAGTTTCCACTAAAATCGGTTCCTGGGATCGGATCAAATATGCGGACGATCGTTCCGGCCGGCCTTCTTCGAAAAGGTCGATTCCGTCAATCCCGTCGCCTACATGAAATACAGCCATCGTTTTCACCTCGCCGCTAGTATACCGCCTACTCGCCGCCTCAGGAGGCAAGAATTGCCGAAAACCCCATATTGACAGACGCTCTATTCCTGCGTAATGTATTCCTCAATTGTATAGCGTATTTCTCTTATCCAGACAGGCAGAGGGAACGGCCCGATGATGCCTGGGCAACCGGCCCCCAGTAGGGACGCGGTGCCAACTCCGACGGCGTACGTGCCGAGAGATGAGAGAGGAAAAGATGATCTTGCCCTCTTTCGTCCGTCGGAAAGGGGGATTTTTGTTGGACTACATCACCGCAGGGTACCGTGTGCCCTGGGACGACAACTTGGCCAAAAAAGCCGAGGCCATCGCGGTGGGTATGACGGTAGGCTCATGGACGGACCTTCCCGACACCAAGAAGCCTCATCTTCGCCGTTTTCTGGGCGAGGCGGGGGCTATTCGCCACGACGGCGAGAGCGGCGTGTTTGAAATCCGGTACCCGGTGGATAACGTCAAGCCCTCCATTAGCTCACTCTTAACCGTTATGTTTGGAAAATTGTCGTTGGACGGCCAAATTCGGTTGGAGTCGCTGGATCTGCCCGCATCCTACACGCGAAATTTCTCGGGTCCGGCTTTGGGCATCCCCGGAATCCGGAAAAAGCTCGCGGTCCGGGGCCGCCCGCTGGTCATGTCCATTTTTAAAAGTGAAAATGGCCGCACACTGTCGGAGTTCCGGGAAGCCTTTGAGGAGCAAATTGGCGGTGGCGTGGACTTAGTCAAGGACGACGAGATTTTTATGGCCGATGAGGCGGCGCCGCTTCGCGATCGGATTCTGGCCGCGGAAGAAGGTCTGGCTCGGCGCGAAGCACATACCGGACAAAAGGGATTTTATATTCCCGTATTAAGCGGAACCCCGAAAGAGGTGCTCGTTCAGGCAGAAGAAGCGGCTGAAGCCGGAGCCAAGGGATTCCTCATTGCCGCCTATACCCTCGGATTAGACATCTTAAGCGACCTGCAGGCGGTGGCTCCCGGTGCCCTTTTGGTGCTGCATCCCGCATTTTCCGGCGGTCAAGTCGCATCGCCGAGTTACGGTATTCATCCCGCCTTGTACTTAGGCCTTTTGCCTCGCCTGGCCGGTGCTGACGTGGTACTCTATCCCTCACCCTATGGGTCGGTCGCCATGCCGCGAGACGAATCGCTTAAAGTGGCCCAGGAACTGAGAACCCCAGCGGTCCAAGCTCCTGCGCTTCCAGGACCTTCGGCGGGCATTCACGTGGGTATCTTGCCCCAGCTCTTTCGCGACTTTGGATCCGACGTGATTATTAATGCCGGCGGCGCTGTTCACGGCCATCCCGAAGGAACCCGGGCGGGCGCCCAGGCGCTTCGAGATGCCGCTGATCGGTATCAGGACATCATCGGGGAGGTGACATTATGAGCGTACCGTTTGTGGTGGTCTCTGACTTTGACGGAACCATTACCGAACGTGATTTGGTTGTCGCACTCACCACACGGTTCAACCCTGCCAACCAAACCGTGGTGGACCAAATCAACGCGCGCCAATTGCACTTGAAAGAGGGCTTGGAAATTCTCTTTCAAACGTTGCCGAGCGCCGATCGCAGCACGTACGAAAGCTTTTTGCGGAACGAAGCCATCTTTCGGACTGGGTTTCACCGCTTTGAGCGCCTTCTAGAGGACGCCCGCATCCCGTTCTACATCGTATCCAACGGACTGGACTTCATGTTGAACGCCGTGCTTGGAGAGAACAGTCCCCATGCCGTACGGATGGCCAATCAGGCGCGCTTTGACGGGGAGGTCATTCAAATTGGGTGGCAGTACCCCTGCACACCCCCCTGCCCCGGCGGCTGTGGTCTATGCAAACACGCCGTGGTGGAAGAACTCCGACGGCGGTATCAGGCTCCGGTCGTGTTCATTGGCGACGGGGTGACGGATTTCAACGGTGCCCTCCACGCCGATACCGTGTTTGCCAGAAGCCGTCTCGCGGATTTTCTGGAGCAAGCGGGGAAACCGTATATCCCGTTTGACAGCTTTGACGACATCATGACTCAGCTCTTTGTCCCCGTCGAGGGAGGTGCCTCATGAGCGACTTTGAACGGCGGACCGTCGACACCCTCATTGGCGTTGCCGGCGAACTCGCGACACGCGGATGGCTTCGCGCCACATCCGGAAACCTCTCGGTCAAGGACCCGGACTCCGGCCGGATTTATATCACCCGCAGCGGCTCCGACAAGCAGCGGCTGACCCCTGCCGACGTGCTGACGTTGTCCGCCGAAGGGAATATCCTGGCCGGCGTTGGCAAGCCTTCGTTCGAGACGCCCGTGCATCTCGCCATCTATCGGCACACCTCGTCCGGCGCCGTCTTTCACGTTCATACCGTGTATAACAATTTGGTAAGTCGATATGCCGACGATATGGGTGTGCGTTTTCACGATCACGAGATGCTAAAGGCGCTGGGACATTGGCAAGAAGACGCCGCGGTAACCCTCCCGGTGGTGCCCAACTTCGCCCACATTCCCCAATTGGCGGAGGCGGTGGCCCAAGCCGTGAATCCCAGAGTACCCGCCGTATTGTTGAAGAAACATGGCATCTATGCCTTCGGCGAGACAGCTGATGCCGCATTGCGCCATCTGGAAGCCTTCGAGTTTCTATTTGAATGGCTCTGTCTGGATCGCTTAAGCGAAGCGGCGGCCAGACACCCTGTGACACTTTCCTAACTCCAATTCTGAAAAGAGGTTATGACATGGCTCACATTTATGATCAAACCCATCAGCGCACCATCCCCCAAGAAGATCAAATCGCATATTTGCGCGACCATGGCATCCACTACGAATTTTGGCCGGTCGATGCCGTTCCCGAGGCTCTGCGGCGCCAAAGTGGGCTGTCCGAGGCTGAACAACAGCAAGTATTGGACGCGTTTAAGAGCCACCTGTCCCGGCTCGCGGAGCAATTCGGCTATATCTCCCATGACCTGATTGTATTGAACCCGGAAAGCACTCCCAACTTGGAAGAACTTTTGACGAACTTCGAGCGGGTCCATTGCCATACCGAAGATGAGGTGCGTTTCATTGTGGACGGAGAAGGTGTCTTTACACTGACCCGAAATGGCGATACCTTCAGTGTTACCGTCACGCCGGGCGACCTGATTTCAGTGCCGGCCGGCACGGAACATTACTTTACGCTCACGGATCGCCGAAACGTCAAGGCGATTCGACTCTTTCAAACCAAGGAGGGCTGGATCGCCATTTACAGCGACCAGCCTAATGCCGTTCATGAAGCCCGCTGACCGCATCGGGCGTTTGCCGCATCAGTTGTTCGCGGCCTTGGTCGAACAGGTAGAGGCCAAACGCCAGCAAGGAATTGACGTCATCAACTTAGGGCAAGGGAATCCCGACGGGCCCACCCCGCCCCATATCGTCGAAGCGCTGCGAGAAGCCGCGGGCAATCCGCGGTACCAGCGCTACATTTCCTTCCGCGGGCTCACCTCGTTGAAGGAAGCCGTCGCCGAATGGTATTGGACCCATCATCAAGTCCGGCTGGATCCGCTCCGCGAAGTTGCCATTTTAATCGGCAGCAAGATCGGGCTTGAAGAAATCTCGCTGGCGCTCGTCAACCGCGGCGATCGGGTGCTGGCGCCCGATCCCGGATATCCCGATTATCTGTCGGGAATTGCTCTAGCAGGTGGAGAATTAGTCCCGTGGCCGCTCCTGGCCGAACATCAGTTCTTGCCGGATTTGACCGTGTGGCCGGACCGCATTCGCCTGGCGTTTCTCAACTATCCCAACAACCCCACGGGAGCGACAGCCCCGGCGCCCTTCTATGACGCCGCCATCGCCCAGGCACTCCGGCACGGCACCATATTGGCCCACGACTTGGCCTATGGCGACATTGTTTTTGATGGCAAGAAATCCGTGAGCCTGTTGAGCCGACCTGGCGGCAAGAAAGCGGGTATCGAGTTCACCACCCTGTCCAAGTCCTACAACATGGCCGGATGGCGAATCGGCTTCGCCGCCGGCAACGCCGAGATTATCGGATATCTGGAACTCTTGCAGGACCACCTGAATTGCAGCCAATGGGGTGCAATTCAAGAGGCGGGACGAGCCGCTCTCTTGGGTCCTCAAGATTCCGTGCTAGCACTGAGGGCGGAGTATCAATCCCGGCGCGATGCCTTTATTAATAAGGCTGCACGGGCGGGCTGGAAAATACCAAAAAGCCAGGGGTCCATCTTCCTCTGGTGTCCGGTGCCCGCCACGCAGACGGCGCTGAAATGGGCCGAGACCTTTTTGGAAGCATCGGGCGTTGTCGTTGCGCCCGGAAGCGGCTTTGGTTCCCACGGCGAGGGATTTATCCGCATCGCTTTGACAGAGCCCATTCCCCGATTAGAAGAAGCCGCCCAGCGCATGGCGTCGGTTATGGCGGGATAATTCGAACCGGAAAGGCTCCGTAAAATAGTCTTGAGGGCCTAAACAACCCCGGCTGCCCACCCCAAAACAATGACGGGTGGGCAGCGCGCGTTAATGAGTCTCCGGAAAGATGACACCACTTGTCCGTCGTATGTCACCCTCCTGAAATATGAACCGCTCTTTCGCAAAGATGTCAGAATCCCACGATTGGGGTATAATAGCGTCAATGCGGAGTTTCCGTCCGCCGATTATTTAGCGTTGTTTTGAATCCAATTGAATAGAATTGAAAGAACGCCGAGCTGCTCCTACAGGAGCAGACGGGGGAATTTTTGGTCTCCACGTGTGGGGACCTTGGGGCGAATGCAGGAATGCAGGGGCGATCTCAGCGTCCCAGTCCGACAACTAACCTCGCAGGCGTGCTGGGTAGGATTGATACCTCCCTCCCCTTCACGGCAGTGAACTTTTTACATTCGCGCCCAAGGTCCCCCTATTCCTATGAATAGGCGGTGAACCATGGAAGATCTTGCCCTACGATTTGACAACATCGGGAAAGTCTATCCCGATGGAACCCGCGCCGTCTCGGGATTTACCCTTGACATTCGACGCGGTGAATTCATTGTGTTGATTGGTCCATCCGGATGCGGCAAGACAACCACCTTGCGAGTGATAAACCGGCTCATTGAGCCCAGCTCCGGCACTATTTTCATTGATGGCCGTGACTTCCGGCAAATTCGGCCCGTCGAACTGCGACGGCGCTTGGGCTATGTCATCCAGCGCATTGGCCTGATGCCGCATTTAACCATTCAGGACAACATCACCTTTGTTCCCCGACTCAACCGGGTGCCAGCTGCCGCGCGGCGCACGCGGGCAACGGAACTATTGGAAATGGTGGGGCTGGACCCCGCCCAATATCTTGACCGCTACCCCGCAGAGCTGAGCGGCGGACAACAGCAGCGCATTGGCGTTCTACGGGCGCTCGCCCACGATCCGGACATCATTCTCATGGATGAGCCGTTTGGTGCCCTCGACCCCTTGATGCGCGATCAGTTGCAAGACGAGCTTAAAAAATTGCAGCGCACTGTCGCGAAAACCATCATTTTTGTCACCCACGACATGGATGAGGCGCTGACCATGGCAGACCGCATTGTGCTCATGAAGGAGGGCGAAATCGTGCAAGTCGGAACGCCAGAAGAGATGTTGCGCCACCCCAAGGATGCCTTCGTGTCCCAGTTTATTGGGCGTCATCGTATGCTTCGCCAAGCCAGTGAGGTAGCGGTGGGCGAAGTGATGTTGAAGAACCCGGTGACGGGAAGCCACTCCATGGGCATAGCCCAGTCGTTGGAACTCATGCGGCGTAGACGGGTGGACAGCATACTGGTCACCGACTCGGAGGGACGGCTCCTTGGGGTGTTGGGGTTGGCCCAAGTACAAAGCGCCATCACCGAGGACCGTCGGTGCACGGCCGAAGAATTGGCAGCCAAGGAACCGGCGCTCAGTCCCCAAGATCCCGTGCTGGAAGCCATGCATCGCATGCTGGCAGAACAGCGTTCAAGTGTTCCCGTGGTAGATGATCAGGGCCGGGCCATTGGCCTGGTCACGCAAGGCACCTTAGCCGGCCTTTTGGGCGACGCCCTTAAAGTCGCGCATGAAGCGGAACCCGAGCCGACACCAAGATCGCTCCACAAGCTCGCATAGGAGGGACGCGGATGATATTTGTCCACACCTGGCAGTTCTTTTTATCGCATACCCAACAAGTCGTTCAGGCCACCGAACAGCAACTCTACTTAGTGGCCATCCCCATGATCCTGGCCATTGTCATCGCCATCCCGCTCACCATTTTGTCGACGCGCGTGAAGGCGCTCTATGGGCCGGTGATTTGGTTTGCCAATGCCATGCAAACCATCCCCAGCCTGGCTCTCCTTGCGCTGATGATCGCCATTGGCATGGGCATCGGAACGGTACCGGCCGTCATAGCGCTCTTCCTATACGCCCTCATGCCCATCGTCCGGAACACCTACGTAGGCATTCAAGGAGTGGATGACGGGGTCAAAGATGCTGCTCGCGGCATGGGCGTCACCACCTGGCAAATGCTCTTCATCGTGGAGCTGCCGCTCGCCCTTCGCGTTATTATCGCGGGCGTCCGGTCCGCCTTGGTGGCCACCGTCGGATTCGCAACCCTAGCCTCCCTGATTGGAGCGGGTGGACTCGGCAACCTGATCATGGAAGGCATGGGCATGGCCAGCAACTCGATCGTCCTAGCCGGCACCGTCCCAGCAATTATCTTGGCCTTCTTGGCCGATGGCATTATGGGACTCATTGAGCGGGCGCTAACGCCACGGGGACTCAAAGTCAGCTGAAGCGAACCCCAAAAATGAGGAGGACATCCATTGATGAAACCACAAGCGAAATTAGGCACCGTTGTCGGCATTTCCGCACTGGCCGCAGTTCTTGCGGGGTGTGGCAGCGCCAGTGCCAGCGGCAAGGTCACCAGCATCACCTTGGCCTCGCAGGACTTTTCAGAGCCACGTATTGACGAGTGGATTATTAAAGATTTGATTCAAGCTAAGACCCACCTTAACGTGAACATTAAGTACACGACTGGCGCCTCGGGGCTGCTGCACAATTTAATGAAGGAAAATGCCATTCAGGGATATGTCGGGTATGATGGCACCGAATTCACGGGCCCGCTAGGACAATCCTATACCGGCAAATGGCGAGGCCACCCCAATCAAGTCGCAGCTTACGTCCGTCAGCAGGAAGCGAAGCAGTGGGGATTCTGGGTGTCGCCGTCGCTGGGATATCAAGATACCTATGCCTTAGGCGTGACCGAAGCGACCGCCAAAAAATATCATCTCACCACCGACTCCTCAGCTATCCCCTACGCGAAGAATTGGGTGATCGCCACCGACCCCACCTTCCAAGAACGCCAAGGCGACGGATACGATGCCTGGATTAAAGCCTACGGGCTGCATTTCAAGGCTGCCAAGGCCATGGATTACAGCCTAATGTACGAGGCCTTGGCCAAGGGCTCTGTACAGGCCGCCGTCGTTTATTCCACCGACGGCCGCTTAAAGAAGCTGCACGAGGTGCCACTTAAGGACAACAAGCACTTTTTCCCGCCATACCACGGCATTCTCATCCTTAATCAAAAGGTGGAACAAGAGTATCACCTGAACAAAGTGCTAGCACCGTTATGGGGACGAATTACCACCAAGGAGCAAACCAAACTGAATTATGAGGCCGATGTGCTCAAAGAAAGCCCGCAGCAAATTGCCAAGCAGTGGCTGAAAAGCCAAGGATTATTGAAGTAGCGTGAGGTGGAAAAGGCCCCTTCCCAGCTGGCCATGGTGACGTAACCGTCGTCGGGTGAGGGTACGTGCACCTCGACCTTTGCCTTTATCTACCAGAGCGGCTTTGGAAAATACCGGCTGGTTCACATTTGGCAAACCTTTTGTCATAATTAATCTTACGTCGGCATACACATAAATTGGGGTCTGTAACCTTTGTGCGCGTGTTGGCGTCTTACTTTCGGGCTAAGGGAGGGGTTTTTTGAGTAGCGTCATCACAGCAGACCATGTCAACAAAATATTTGGTCCGCCAAAGGAAATTTCCCGGGCTCTCAGCATGATTCGAGACGGGGACTCGCGAAATCTCATTCGGGAACGGACAGGATGCTTAGTGGCGGTGCGGGACGTTTCCATCGCCATTAATCCTGGAGAGTTGTTTGTCCTAATGGGGCTCTCGGGCAGTGGCAAATCCACTTTTTTGCGTTGCCTCAATGCCATTATTCCCGCGACCAGCGGAACCATCACCATTGCCGGAACCCCACTGAATCCCAACGATCAGCGAGCGCTGACGCGTCTGCGCCGTCAACACATGACCATGGTTTTTCAACATTTTGGCCTTTTGCCGCATCGTACCGTCCGTGACAACGTCGGCTTTGGCCTTGAAATTCAAGGACAATCTCCGGATCAACGGCAACAAGCTGTCCTGGAGGCCCTAGAGCGCGTTGGACTTCAAGAGTGGGCCAATGCAAAGCCCAGTGAACTCTCCGGCGGGATGCAGCAGCGCGTAGGTATAGCGCGGGCTTTAGCCACCGGCGCGCCCATCATGTTGATGGACGAACCCTTTAGCGCCTTAGACCCCCTCATTCGCCGCGAGATGCAGGATGAGCTGTTGCGTCTGCAGCGGGATTTGGGGCAAACCATTGTCTTTGTCACCCACGACCTCAATGAGGCCATGAAACTGGGAGACCGAATCGGCATCATGCGAGAAGGCGAGCTGGTTCAGGTTGGCACAGCGGAAGAAATCCTCTCGTGCCCGGCCGACGACTACGTCGCACAGTTTGTCGAAGACATTGACCGCGGACGGGCGCTGACGGCGTCGGCCATCATGCGCAAACCCGATCCGCTCTCTGTAAACATGGGTCCCCGCAGCGCTGTGCGGCAAATGCGGCAAGCAGGGCTTTCATCAGCCTTCGTGGTAGACCGGAACAACCGCTTGGTTGGCATTTTGCGCGTCGACCATGCTGCTAGGGCTTTGGATCAAGGTCTTGACTCGATCCGAACCTTGACGGACAGCAATGTGCTCACTGTGGCGCCAGAGGACCCGGTGGTGGACGTCGCTCGGGGCGTGGCCACGGAACGGGTTCCGGCGGCCGTCGTGGACAGCGATCGCAAATTGCTGGGATTGGTCACTTGGGTGGACATTGTTGCCACCGTAGGTGGCCTGCCCGTCCAAGAAGCCGTTGGGGGTGAGGGCTGATGCCGCATATCCCGATTGGCACATGGGCCACGGATATTGTTACCTGGATGCAGAACCACTTAACCGTGGTCTTCACCATCATCGCCTACGTCTTTAACCATGTGGACCAGGTGTTCACCGTCATCTTCGCCAACAGCCCATGGATAGCCGCTCTAATCTTTTTTGTGCTGGTGGCGTTAGCGGTGCGGGGTTGGGGCATGGCGCTCGCCGTCCTCATCGGCGGATTGCTGGTGCAAGACATGGGACTCTGGGCCACCACCATGGATACCTTGGCGCTGGTCATCACGTCAGGGATCATTGCGTTGGCCATCGGCATTCCGCTTGGCATTTGGGCCGGCCAATCACGTCGGGCGCGTACGGTGATTCGACCGATCCTAGACTTTATGCAGACCATGCCGCCCTTTGTGTATTTGATCCCAGCGGTTTTGTTCTTCACCCTCGGGACCGTTCCGGCCGTGTTCGCCACCTTTATCTTTGCGACACCGCCCGTCATTCGCCTCACGGAATTGGGACTCCGGCAGGTCCCCGAAGAATTGGTGGAAGCCGGCGAAGCCTTTGGCGCCACAACGGGGCAAATCATGCGGAAAATTAAGCTTCCACAAGCGATGCCGAGCATTCTAGTGGGCGTGAATCAAACCATCATGCTGTCGCTGTCCATGGTGGTCATTGCGGGCATGATTGGGGCTGGTGGTCTCGGTTCGGATGTTCTGAAAGGCATTTCCACGTTAAACATCGGCGAAGGCTTCAAGGGGGGCCTGGCGGTGGTGTTTATGGCCATTTACCTCGACCGCATTACCGAGCGGTTCGGAGAGGGCAACGTGTGGATGAGCGCGCTGTGGAAGCGCTCGCGGAAGACGCAACAGGTTCAAACCATTAACCAAGGAGGCGTGGCATCGTGAAAAAGTTACTCGCATTAGGTTCGTTGGCGGCCATGACCGCTGTCATTGCGGGGTGCGGCAGTTCGACGGGAGGCAGCTCGACTTCATCCTCGGCATCCGCCAAAACCATTACCATTGGTTATATTGACTGGCCGGAAGACGTGGCTGCGAGCAATCTCTGGGATCAAATCCTGACCAAGAAGGGCTACCACGTCAAGCTGGTCAATGCGAGCGTTGCGCCTGTGTTTGTCGGGGTGGGACAGGGCACCCTGAACCTCTTCATGGATGCCTGGCTTCCGCACACCCAAGGGTCCTACTGGAACCGTATCAAGGCCAACGCGATTAAAATCAACAGTTGGTACACAAGCCCCACCAAGGAGGGCTTCGTGGTACCAGATTATGTCAACATCAGCACCACATCGCAGTTGAAGAGCCATGCCTCGGAATTTAACAACCAGATTATCGGCATTGACCCGGGCGCTGGTGAAATGGGGCTGGCCCAGAAAGCCATCAAGTCATATGGTCTGCCCGAACAGTTGGTGTCATCCTCAGACTCCGGCATGTTGGCGGCGCTGTCCAAGGCGGAATCGCAGCACAAGCCAATCGTCGTCACGCTATGGAGTCCGCACTGGGCGTTTGCCAAGTGGCATCTCAAATACTTGAGCGACCCGAAAAACATTTTCGGCCCCGCAGACCACATCTACACGATCGCCAACAAGTCGTTTCCAAGCCAACACCCCACCGTGGATAAGTGGCTGAAGAACTTCCATATGAATCAGGCCCAGTTGGGTCAGCTGGAAAACGACATCAACGCCGTACCGTCAAGCCAAATCAATTCGGCGGTCAACAAATGGATTTCCCAGAACCAAAGCTTGGTCAACAGTTGGACTAAGTAAAGGTTCCCTTTCCCTGGGTGGCCAAACAAAAGGCCACCCTCTTTTTTCGGGCAACCGGATTTTAGGGTTAATCGCGCTGTCTGGTATCATCATGGTTATCGGTTTCTGCCTAAATTCCGGGACGAATCGGAGACGGCAGGCGTCAACAGGGGACGTTAGCTCTTTCCGTTTCCCATCACTTAATGCGATGTGGCACGTCCGCCCGTGAGAAAGATCGCCACACCATGAGGAGGTCTCATATGTTGTCTCCCCAGTCTTCGACAGACGCTCAGACGCTACATCCCACCGTCAAGGCGGCCGGATTGGTCAGCTTCTTCACCGATTTTTCCACCCAAATGGTCGGCCCCCTCTTGCCGCTCTTTTTGACCAGTGTGTTAGGCGCGCCAGTATGGGTATTCGGCCTAATGGAGGGCGTCGGCGCCGGGATTGCGGGCGTGTTGAAGGTGTTCGCCGGGTGGCTCTCGGACCGGCTCGGCCATCGAAAATGGCTGATGATGGCGGGATACACGCTATCCAACTTGGCCAAACCGGCATTTGCGCTCACCGGCACTTGGGGACCTGTCTTCGCCATTCGCCAGGTGGAGCGCATCGGCAAGGGATTTCGCACCGCGCCCCGGGACGCCTTGTTGGCGGATGTCACGACGCCGGCCAATCGCGGACGCTCGTTTGGGTTTCGGCGGGCGATGGATGAGCTGGGCGCCGCCTTGGGACCACTCGCCGCAAGTGCCGTACTGTTGTGGTCACATGATCGACTCCGCCTGGTCTTCGCTCTGACGCTCATCCCTGGTCTTGCAGCAATTCCCTTCCTCCTCCGTCTGCGCGAGAGCCGTTCGGCCACGGCGCCCGAGCATCGTCCGCGCCCGCGCCTTGGCCTGCGCCATTTGCCCGCCCCGTTTCGGCACTTTATGCTGGCCGCCGGGCTGTTGGCGCTCGCCACCTTTTCCCAAGGCTTTTTGGTGCTCCGGGCCCGTTCTTTGGGGATGCCTATTATCCTCATCCCGCTGGCCTACTTTGTAATGAATGGTGTGGCCAGTGCGCTGTCAATGCCCAGCGGCCGCCTCGGCGATCGAATCGGCCAGCGGCCGGTGCTGTTGGGCGGATTTGTGCTGCTGGCCCTAGCTTACCTAGGATTTGCTATTGCCCACACCGCCGTATGGATTTGGTCGTTGATGGCGCTCTATGGCGTGTTTGTCGCCCTCGTCGCGGGCAATCAAAAGGTCTATGCCACTGGACTCCTTCCCCGGACCGATCGGGGTACTGGACTAGGCACATTCAATGCCCTCTTGGGCTTTGCGGAGCTAATTGCGTCGCTCGGCGGGGGAATTCTCTGGGAGGCAGCGGGTCCCAAGCTCCCGTTCCTCGTCGGGGCCGTCGTCGCGGCCGTCGCGTTCGTGACGTTATGGATTGTCACCGATGGGTCAACCCTGCCAACGTCCTAAGTCAACCAGGATCGGATAGTGAGTGAGCGAATCGCTCAACCCATTTAGGGCTCGACGCGGGAACCCTGCCTATGAATTCCCAAGCGACTCTCCGCCGCCGACCGAAGATCCCGGACATCGCCCTCCGGACGTCCCGCTTGGCCCAGCAGGAATAATCTCCTTGACGGCGAACTTCGACATCAAGAATGAATGCCCGAGAAAAACTAATCCATGTGAAGGGAATATCGTCATGCGCGATGTCAATGCTGCTTCCACGAATGCCCCGACCCTCGAGCCGCTGATTCCCGTTAAACGGCTTACCTGGTGGGTCTTGGCGTTGCCGGCATTACTGGTTGTGTCGCTCGCCATCCACAGCTTCTATCTTCTCTTACTAAGCCACGTCATGGCGGGCTGCCTCTGGACTGGTGCCGACATTTTTATGGGCTTCATTCTCGGCCCGGTGTGGAAGCACCTCGACCCCCAGCAGCGCCAAGCGGTGCAACGCCGGCTAGTACCCAATACCTTTCTCTATATGCCGGTGCTCGCCATTACCACCGGCACCGCCGGTTGGTATGTCGCCCAGTATGACGGATTTATCGAATCCGCCACGCCCATCTTTCCCTGGGTGGTGGCTGCCGGCGTTGTGGTGGTGATTTTAACGGTCGTCGGCTTGGGCATCCTGTTGCCAACCAACCTAAAAGTGCTCAACGAGGTGCGAAAGCCCAACCCTGACCCCGAATTGTTAAAGCAATGGACCTTTCGAACGCGTCGACTCGCGACCATTCAAGGTCTGTTTCAGGTCATCATTATGATTATCATGGCGTATTTGGCTATCGCCCCTTAATTTTTCCGCGGGCAGGAATCTCAACGTCGGTCGCGAATATCTACGGGTCTTTGGGAAAGGCTTGGAGACGATGACACGATGTGGAGGACTGCTATGTCAACACCTAGTTTTCGCTTCACGGTGGACTGCCGGAAACCCGGATATCACGTTTACCATATGACGCTGAACGCATCCGGGCTAGCCGCGGGGCGCCATACGCTAACACTGCCGGTATGGACGCCGGGCGCCTACGAGGTGCAGGATTTCGCGCGGCATGTCTTTGATATGGCGATTACCGTCGCCGACAAGCCGGTCGAGGTCTATCATCTAAGCAAGAACCAGTGGGGATTTGACACCTACGGAGAGTCTAGCGACGCGACCATCACCTACAAGGTTTACGCCTTTGAACTGGGGGTGGATACCAGCCATCTTGACCAGTCCCACGCCTACTTCAACGGCGCGCAACTCTTCTTTTTGGTGGACGACTTCAAAGACGCCCCCTATGACGTGGAGATTCAAGCTCCCCCGGGCTGGCACGTGTCGACGGGCCTCGACTCGGTCAACCAGGACCCGTATCACTTCCGGGCGCGGGATTATGACATTTTAATCGACTCGCCGGCCGAAATTGGAACCCATCGGGTACTTAGCTTTACGGTAGACCAGAAACCGCATCATTTAGCCATCTGGGGCCATGGAAACGAAGATGCTGAGAAGCTGTTGGCGGATGTTGAAGAGATTGTAAAAGCACAACGGGATCTCTTCGGCGGGTTGCCTTATGACCACTACACCTTTATTCTGCATCTTTCCGACCGGGGCACCGGGGGCCTGGAGCACTTAAATTCCACCACCTGTGGCACCGGCCGTTTCGCATATCGCCCTCGCAAAAAATATCGGCATGTGCTGCAGCTCATCTCCCATGAATTCTTCCACCTCTGGAACGTCAAACGCATCCATCCTGAAATGCTGGGGCCCTTTGACTATAACCGCGAAGTCTATACGCGGCTGCTCTGGGCGATGGAAGGCTTCACCGACTACTTCGCCACATTGGCGCTCCGCTACGCCAATCTCTTCACGGCCGACGAGTATCTGAAGAATCTGGGCGACAACATCAAAGCCTACGAAAAGAAGCCGGGGCGTTTCGTGCAGAGCTTGGCGGAATCGAGCTTTGACACCTGGATTAAGCTCTATAAGCCGGACGCCGACTCCCCGAACCGCACCATCTCGTATTACCTGAAGGGCGATTTGGTGGGAACATGCCTCGACTTGGAGATTCGAAAGCGCACCAATCTTCGCTACGGCTTGGATGAGGTGCTACGCCGGCTGTACGATCGCTATGCGGCCCACGGCATTGGGTTTCCGGAGTCGGTATATCAGGAAACGGTGGAAGAAGTCGTGGAAGGATCCATGGAGGACTTCTTCCAGAAGTATATCAACGGGACCGCTCCGGTTCCCTTCGATCAATTTCTTGGTTATGCCGGTCTCAAGCTAGAGCGCACCTACAAGAACCCCGACCAGGAGGATCAGGAGGGCGAGGGGCCGGATAAAAGCCAAACCTCTTCTCCCTTGGCCTGGCTGGGTGTCGATGCCGCCCTTAATGACGCCAAGGATTTGGTCGTCAAGTTCTCGTATACCGACGGGCCGGCCGCTGAAACGCTCAATCCGGGCGACCACATTTTGGCCGTCAATGGCTACCAGGTCAAAACCGAGGCGGATTTAAAGGATCGCATCAGCGTAGACCACGCGATTGGCGACCCCGTGGAGGTCACCGTCTTCCGCCGGGGACATTTGGAGACCCTCTCCATCGTCCTAGGAACGGCGCCGCCGGACGAGGTCAAAATTATCCCTCAGGACGATGCCCGTGAGGATCAGAAGGCCTTGTACCAGAACTGGCTCCGGGTGCCGTGGAAAGCGGCCAAGCACCACTAGCCAAGGTCTTTAAGAGCGGCTGACTCAAAAGGTTCCTGGGCCGTGATACCATCCCTAAAATGTGCCCCTTTTACCCCGGTTAGTGGAGGAAG
>NZ_JABBVZ010000070.1 GCF_012933365.1 Sulfobacillus harzensis
GAAGCTGATGCCGCACTAAGGGGACCGACAACCGATTTGCCATTTCCTACCACCTCCTTTCTGGACGGTTAGTTCAGTCTGGCTTTTCCCGGCTGTCCCGTGAGAAAAATGGATCTTGACATTTAACCGCGGGACTTATTCTACTGCAAAAGCGACGGAATTCGACGTTATTCGACCGATTTAGTTTCCATTGACAATATTCAAGGGAATTTTTCTGTAATACATTCCGGCCTGCCAAAGCGATGGCCGTATCTTGAGTCGAAGTTGGGCTGGATCCGCGCGCGCCGGGAGCCCGCGGGGTTCTTGAATGAGCCTGCAACACATCACAGGCTTTGGTGCCGTTACGCAATTTCATCGGCTGTCAAATCAGGCTTGTTCGGCGTTCCGCTGCCGTTGAGCCCGAGACAACTGAGGGGACATGGACGAGAGGCTATGCGTAAACACCGCCCAATGATGGCGGCGGCGCGAGATTTGTCGAACCTTAAACGCAGCGAGAATAGCGCTGCACCCGTGCCTCTTTCAGGTTGCAAGGGCGATCCGTCAATACGTGGCCAACAATCGTCTTCATTCTATGCACGCACCAATTTACTTCCATTTGTTAGTAGCCATCGGAAACGGAATGATCAATCATTGAAATCGGATGCCCATTTTTCCGTCGAAGGAGGATCTCCATTGGACGAGACCGCCCGGCGCGTTGCCCTCGCCGAAGAAATGACGCAAAACTACCGCCGCGAGTTTAGGGAGCATTTGGCAGCTTCCGCTTGTTATGGTTCGGTCGCCCACGGGCTGGCCGATGCGCACTCCGATCTCGAAATGATTATCCTAACGGATGACGCCATTGACGCCGTCAACGTGCACATGGTTTACCATGGCATCCCGGTGGAGTGCGATATCGTGCCAACCGCACGTTTTTTCCGCGCCGCCCAGCGGGTCAGCGTGGAATGGGGCATCGAAGCCGACGCCTATCGCCATCACCTTCCGATATGGGATCCCGGAAATCAATTTGAGGCCATTCGTGCGGCCTCTTTAGCAACACCGCACGAGCAATTTGAGGAAGCCTTAAAGGTTAGCTGGTGGTCAGCGCGGGAATGGGCAGCAAAGATCCAAGCGATGGCGAAGGTAGGCAATGATCCCGGCTGTCAGTTTGCCGCGTGGCAATACCTCTATCTCGCCGCATTGCGCATTGCCCTCGCTCAGCAAGATCCCTACAGGAGCTTGCGTTCTTTATGGCAAGAAGCCTCGACACGGGGTTTCGGCGTCGAGGCGATGTTAGAGGGTCTTACACGGGGAGACATCTCGCGCCTCCCGCAACTGGTGGAGATCGTGCAACAGCGTACCGGATCGTGGGGGCAACCGCCGGATGAGGAGATCCCTTTTATCTGCCCAAAGTAACGTCACCAGAAGCGCTCTATCCCACTGGGAACGGCGAGGCCTCATGGCAACGCGGCGCGGACGGTAAAAGCTTTCCCGGATTCAGGAGCTTTTCCGGATCAAAGGCCATCTTCAAGGCTTCTTGAGCTGCCAATGCCTGGGGCGAGAACAACAGCCGCATCTCCTCCAACTTCTCAATCCCAACCCCGTGCTCGCCGGTGATGCTGCCGCCTAACTCCACGCAAACCTTCAATATTTCCGAACCCGCAGCCACCACTCGCTTGACCATGTCGGCATCGCGCTTGTCATAAAGCAGGAGCGGGTGAAGATTGCCGTCGCCGGCATGAAAGACGTTGGCAATGCGGATGCGATACTCCGCGGCGATGGCGGCAATCCGCTCAAGCGCCTCAGGCAGGCGGCTTCGGGGAATCACGCCATCCTGGACGTAATACTGCGGGCCAATCAGCCCCATGGCCCCAAAGGCGGTCTTGCGATTGGCCCACCAGCGGGCCTCTTCTTGGGGCGTCTGAGCCACCCGCACCTCGCGCACCTGGTGGCGGGTCAATACCTCGCGGACCCGATCGACCACCACATCCACCTCTTCTTGTTCACCGTCGACTTCAATCAATAGGACGGCCGCCAAGTCCTCGGGATACCCGACGGGATACGAGCCCTTTTCCACCCCGTGAATCGCCAGACGATCCATCATCTCCAAGGCGGCCGGAATCACCCCCGCCGCAACAACGTCCGATACCGCTTGGCTGGCTTCATTGACGTCATCAAAGAGTGCCAGCAACGTTCGGCTTTTGGCCGGCTTCAAGGTAATGCGGAGCCACAATTTTGTCGCAATCGCGAGGGTGCCTTCCGACCCAATCACCGTTCCCAGCCAGTCTAAACCATCCGGTTCCCCCGCGAGATTGCCTAGCTGGGCGACATCTCCACGGGCCGTGACAACCTCGGCCATCACCACGTGATTGACCGTCACCCCATACTTCAGACAATGGGGCCCCCCGGAATTCTCAGCAAAGTTTCCACCAATAGTGCAGGCCTGCTGCGAAGAGGGATCGGGAGCATAGAAGAATCCATAGGGCGCCAGCGCTTGGGTAATATGGGCATTCACGACCCCTGGACCTACGGCAATCACTCGGTTTTCGGGATCGATCTCCCAAATTTGGTTCAACCGCGAGAGATGGATAATCACTGCGCCATCCAAGGGCGTGGCTCCCCCAGAGAGGCTGGTGCCGGCACCGCGGGCGAGATATGGCACCCCAGCTCGACGGAGAATCCGCACCGCCTCCTGTACCCCGGCGGTGTCTCCTGGAAGCACGACCGCCCGCGGCATCGCTTGCGCCAGCGTATAGCCATCGCAAGCATAAGGCCAGAGATCCATGGCATCGGTCAACACATAGCGGGCACCTAAGGCTGCCTTCAGCTCTTCGATCCACAAGTCCGCCATTCTTCAAGTTCCCTCCTGCTTAGCCAAGCACTCCATGGGGATCATAAGCGGCTTTCAGCCGCCGCCATGCGTCTATCAGAGCAGGCGGCCGCGGCGCCTCCCAAGATGGGCCCGAAAGAAGCCGAATCCCGCCCCTTTGCTCACGCACCCAAATCATCATCTCCCAGGCCCTCTCGCTCGGGAGATGCCCAAAGAAGCTCCCCGACTGCCATTCCAGCGCCAACGGCCCGCCCTGCCAGCGGGAGAACAAGTCCAGCATCATGCGACGGGGAACGCCGCCGGCCAAGGCGACAAGAGCGGACGCGCCGTCGGGCGGTGTGACCGGCAGAAACTCTACCGTCTGGCTCGGCCCAATACGCGATTCCAGATGCACGACGGTTTGCTTGATGCCATGCCATTCCAGCGTCGCCCGCACCGGCTTCCCGTCTTGCAAGCGGATGAGGCGGATGGAAGCCCAAGGATGGGCCTCATGAAGACCGGACTCGGCGAAAAGCGTCATCTCTTCGAGTGTGCCTTCGCTAACCCACTGGCGCTGAGCTGCAGGCAGGGGGCTGACCTTCAACGTGACTTGGGCGATGATGCCCAGTTGTCCCCGCGTCCCCACAAAGAGCCGTGGCAAGTTGTAGCCCGCCACGTTCTTGACCACCTTGGCCCCCACTTCGATGGCGCCAAACCCGGGGGTCAGGACCGTTAAACCCAGCACTCGCTCGTGAAAGGCACCATAGCCGCGATAGATGGTGTCCAAACCCGCAGAGACCGCCCCGCCCACACTGTCGTCGTGGCCGTCAGCGGCCACAAACGGCACCCATTGCCCGTGCTTGGCCAGCACCTCGTTCAGCTGCCCGATGGTGAGGCGGGCATCGGCGGTCACCACCAGGTCTTCCGGGTGAACGTCCAACAGCGCGTTTTCGTCCGGGACGAGATCGAGAATCCGCACCGGCGTTGACGCCTCCAGCATGCGCCGGCCCCTGGCGCGTATCCGAATTTTCTCCTGTGTCTCGGCCGCCGCCAAAAAGGCATCCACAATTCCCTGTTCCCAGGCCGCGCTCATGACGTGCCCCCAATCTGTCCCGCATCCCGATATGCGGTCCACACCAGGTCAATCGGGTGAACGACCTCTGGCGCCCTGGGATTGTCCGACAGCCCCGATTGCATGTGCATGAGGCAGCCGGGATTGGCTGCCGCCACCCACTGAACCCCAGCGGGGATGTCTTGCACCTTCCGGTGTAAAAGCGCCTGCGCCATCTCGGGATGCGTGAGATTATAGATGCCGGCGGATCCGCAGCAGCGGTCCGAGTCCTTCATTTCCTGAATGCGATAACCCGCTCGCATCAACAGTTGGCGAGGCTCCTGACGGATCCCTTGGCCATGCGACAGATGGCACGGGTCTTGCAGCGTAATTGGATCCTCGGAGGATGGGAGAGCAGGCAAGTCTAACCGCGCCAATATCGCCGTGGCATCCTCGACCGCCTCCTCAAAGCGGCGCGCCCGCGGCTCCCAGTTGGGATCGCCCCGAAATAATTCGGCGTACTCCTTCAAGGTGGATCCACACCCTGCGGCATTCACGACGACCGTCGCGGCCCCCGATTGCTCAAACGCGATGATGTTCTCCATTGCCCAGCGCCGGGCTTGATCCGGGTCGCCGCCGTGCAGATGAAGCGCGCCGCAGCACCGTTGCTGCTCCGGCACCGTCACCTCTAATCCGCCCAACTCCAGCAAATCCTGGGTGTGCCAGTTGGTCTCGGCGTAGATGGCATCCATGATGCAGCCGGAAAACAGCATCGCCCGTCCCCGCGGATGACTGAGCGGCCGCGGCTTTACGGTGCGGCTTAACCGGTGCGGAATCTGTTTGGGAAGCCCGCGGGCGAGACCTTGAGCCGACGCCGGGACAAACTTCAGCCGCGAAATCCACCGCCCAATTCCGGGTTTTTGCATCACCCGGGCCATCCGCTGCAGCCAGCGGAGACCTTGTGGCGATCCCAAAAAGAACCCCATCGGCCGTGTCATGCGGCGAAACTGCTTCATCGCCTCTGGGCCACGCTCCATCAACAGGGGCGCCGCCTCTGCCCGCCAGGCTTCCACCAAATGTCCGGTGCCAACATGCGCCGGGCAGACCTCCTCGCAGGCCCGACAGTCCAGGCAGTCATCCAAAGCCCGCATGGCATTGTCATTGAGAACAGATGGGTCATCCTGTAAACGCTCTAACAGAAAGATGCGTCCTCGCGGGGATTCGGCCTCCAAGCCTGTCACCTGATACGTGGGACATGCTGAAAGACAGAGTCCGCAATGGACGCACTGGCCGGTATCCAAGGTAATCGTCGGGCGATGCGTTGCCATCCTGACGCCCCCTTATGGCACTTGGACGCTTTTCCTATGACTATTCGGTAAATAGCGAAAAAACCCTTTTGGACTAAAGCAAATGCCGGGATACGCTCTGCGCGGCCTCAACGATGGTCGGCCCCACCTGCTGAGCTCGCTCCAACGACAGGCGGGCGCTAGGAGCGGAGATGCCGATTGCTCCTTGAACCCGACCTCGGGGATCCAAAATGGCGGCCGCCACACAGCGCGCCCCAATTTCCTGTTCTTCGTCGTCAATGGCAAATCCTCGGCTTCGCACCCGAGCCAACTCCGCCTCCAAATCCCGCCACTGAACCAATGTGCGCGGCGTAAGCGCCGCCAATTCTCCGTTCTGCTCTTTCAGACGCTCGACCAGTGCCGGATGAACAGCCAGGATGGCCTTGCCCACCGCGGTGCAGTGCATCGGGGCGCGGCGCCCCACCTTCAGCTGCATGCGCAGCAGATTCCGGGCGTCAACGGTGGCCACGTACACGATGCTGAGGTCATCTTCGACCGCTAAGTTGACCGCTTCCCCGAGCGTCTCCGCCAAATCCTCCATGGCGGGTTCGGCGGCCCGATGAAGGGGCCAGGACCGCATCGCCCGGCCGCCGATCTCCACCAAACGGAGCCCCACGCGATAGTGGCCCTGCTCCTCGTCCTGCACCACGTAGCCGAGCTCCTTCAAGGTATGCAATAGGCGATAGGTGGTCGACTTGTGGATACCGGCCCGAACGGCCAGGTCACCGAGACTCATCTCCGTGGCCTCCGCCAAAATTTCCAGCAAGCGCACCGCCCGCTCCACCGATTGCACCCGCTGGCTTCCCTCGTCCAGCCGCATTTCCTGTATCTCCCGCATCGCTTCGCCCCCGGCCTGTCTTTCCTCTAGCATACGCCCGGGCGCGCGACACCGCCACTCTGAGCGTCACTCAAGCTGTTGGTATGCGATGGTGGTCAGAAAGTCGGGCAGCGTCTCGGCAAACGAGACCTGATCTAAGATGGCGAAGGCCCCATCGAGGCGCGCCTCGGCGTCTGGATCCCGCCATTCCTGGCGAATGCGGTCCAGCTCCTCTTCGGCCATCTGACGAACTAACGGGGCTGTGAGTTTCCGGCCATCCGACAAGGCCGCACCGTAGTGCATCCACTGCCAGAGTTGGGCTCGCGCAATTTCCGCGGTTGCGGCATCCTCCATGAGGTTTAAGATGGCCACCGCTCCCGTTCCATGAAGCCACGACTCCAAATATCGGAGCGACACCTGAATGTTGTTGCGTACGCCCGCCTCCGTAACCTGGCCGCCCGGAACCCGGAAATCCAGCAGGTCTTCCGCACGATGCACCTGTTCAGGCGACCAGCGCCCCCCTTGATTGGGCTTGTCGCCGAAATACTCGTCAAACACCGCCTTGGCGACCGGAACTAAATCCGGGTGCGCCACCCAAGTGCCGTCAAAACCGTCGCCGGCCTCCCGTTCTTTGTCTTCCCGAACTTTGGCCAGCGCTTCTTGGTTCACCGCGGGATCACGCCGGCTGGGTATGAACGCCGCCATCCCGCCGATCGCATGGGCTCCATGGCGGTGGCAGACCTGCACCAAATGGGTTGCATAGGCGCGCATGAAGGGAACAGTCATGGTGACTTGGGCACGGTCGGGCAAAAGCTCCGAAGCATGGTTGCGGAACTTCTTAATGATGCTGAAGATGTAGTCCCAGCGGCCAGCATTCAGTCCCACCACGTGATCGCGGAGCGCATAAAGAATTTCTTCCATCTCCAGCGCACCGAGAATTGTCTCGATCAGAACGGTGGCCTTAATGGTGCCATGCTCAAGTCCTAGACGCTGCTCGGAAAAGCTGAAGACATCGTCCCAAAGCTTTGCTTCCTCGGCTCCTTCCAACTTGGGAAGATAGAAGTAAGGGCCCGTATGACGATTCAGAAGCCGTGCGGCATTATGAAAGACATAGAGCCCGAAATCCATCAGTCCGCCCGCTATGGGATCACCATCGACTTGGATGTGCTTGTCAGTCAAGTGCCATCCGCGCGGGCGCACCACCAGCGTGGCCACCTCATCGTTTAGCTTGTAGACCTTTTGATTGTCTCCCACAAAGTCAATCCGCCGTTCGATGGCATCGGTGAGATTCATCTGGCCTTCGATAAGATTGCTCCAACTGGGGGTGTTGGCATCTTCAAAATCCGCCATAAATACCCGAGCCCCGGAATTCAACGCATTAATCACCATTTTACGATCGGTCGGCCCGGTAATCTCCACCCGACGGTCACGCAAGTCCTCGGGGATGCGCCCCACCTGCCAATCGCCCCCGCGAATTGCGGCGGTCTCTTCCCGAAAGCCGGGCACAAACCCTTGGTCTAGCTTTTGCTGGAGCACCGCCCGGGCTTCCATGAGCTCGCGCCGTCGCGATTCAAAGGCGCGGTGCAATTCGGCTAAGAAGTCGAGCGCCGAAGAACTGAGCACCGCGTCATAGCCCGGCTTCATTGCTCCCAATACACGGATGCCGTTATCCATCATATCCCTCCGTTTCATATAACGAAACGCTATTTCACTTCTGTATCATTCTACGCGCAGGCATCAGAATCCTGCCATACCAGCCTCGCTCTTCTCCCGCGTTTTCTGCTCATCCCAAGCATGTGAATTCATTCCCAAAATACCATGGGTATCAGGAGGATTTTTGCCAACTTTCACAACGAATATCCTCCATGTAACGAAATGATGTTTCGTATTACGAAACAAGGAGGGAGGATTTGGTGTTTCATCAAATACTTAACCCGGCCCACAGCTTGGGCCTGACTGCCCTGTTAGCTCTCGTCCCCTTCATCGTGCTCTTGGCCTTGTTGGCAGGCGTCCGCCTGACCGCTTGGCTCACCACCATCATCGGTAGCGCCGTGACCCTCATCATGGCCGTGGCAATCTGGAAGATCCCTTTAGGCACCGGTCTTCATGCCTACGTGCTGGGATCGCTGACGGGTTTTTGGAATATCGACTGGATTACTTTTTGGGGTGTGGTCATATTCAACACTCTGATGCTCACCGGCGTCTTTGACACCTTCAAATCTTGGCTGGTCAGTCAAGCCACAGCAGACATTCGCGTGCAGACCATTTTGCTCGCCTGGTCATTGGGGGCGCTGCTTGAGGGACTCGTGGGCTTTGGATATCCCTGGGCGGTCATGGCCCCCATTCTCATCGGATTCGGCATCATTGAGCTGGATGCCATCCGTGTGGCCGCCATTGCCAACAACGCGCCCGTATCCTTTGGCGCGCTGGGCGTTCCCATTATTGCTCTGGCCTCCGTCACGGGCCTGCCGCTCTTGGCGCTCTCGGCCTCGGTCGGCAAGGTGGTGGCGATCCTGGCCTTGTTGCCGCCCTGGGTCCTGATTTATCTGGTGACTGGCAAAAAAGGCTTCAAGGATGGCTGGCCTTTAGCCATCGTTGGCTCCCTATCTTATATCTTGGGCCAATTCCCGGTCTCGCAATGGGTTGGCCCCTATCTCCCCGACGTCAGCGGATCGTTGGTCTCCTTCGCCTGTCTGTTGCTATTCCTCAAGGTTTGGCGACCCAAGCACATTCTCGGATACGGCGGCGTGGAACTCGACGAGGTCGCGGCCACCCGCAACGACCCGGCCCCCTCGACGCTTACCGGCCGGGACATCTGGCGGGCCTGGCTGCCCTTCATTATTCTGATTGTGGTGGTGGTGCTTTGGACTGGGCCCTGGTCACCATTGCCAGCCGTGAGCTGGCTGGACACGAAAGTCTCCGCCATCTCCTCCATTTCCCATCAAGCCACGGCGGTCGACTTCAATTTCGCCCCGTTCGTCGGCGGCACCTCGATTCTCGCCTCCTGGCTTATCATGTTGATTTTCCTGCGCCCCAAGGCCGGAACGTTGGGCGAGGTGCTCCGGCGCTCGTTCAACCAGATGTGGGGGGCTCTCCTGGTTGGCATTTTCATCTTCGGCTTGGCGGATCTCTTCAACTTCTCCGGCATGGCGTCTTCGCTCGCCTACACCTTTAGCCGGATTGGCCCCGCCTTCATCCTGCTGGCCCCTATTCTCGGATGGATCGGGGTAGCGCTGTCCGGCTCCAACACGTCCACCAACGCCATGTTTGGCCTCTTGCAAAGTCTCGTGGGCAAGATTCTGGGGTTCCCGCTCTTGCTCCTCCCATCCCTCAACTCGGTGGGCGCTGAGGTCGGAAAGCCCATTGCCCCGCAGACCGCTTCCGTGGGGGTCTCGACCAGTACCTATGTCCGCAGCGAGGGGCAAGTCATCCGCCACAATCTTCCCTGGACCCTCCTGGTGCTCGCCTGGCTTATCATTGTGGGTCTGCTCTACCTCTGGCTGGCACCGGGCGTGATGCGTTGACGATTCAAGGCGGGGCTTCGGCCCCGCCGTTTCTTATGGTTTTAACCACGTAGGACCGTACTGGCGACTCGCGAGGATGTCTGCCATTTTATTCCTCGTTGGGAATATAATCGGATTAGTACCGATTGTCCGACTTCTCGTGACAAGGAGGGATACTATGGCTTCCTATGATGACCAGCTGTCCATGATTCGCCAAGCTCCCCTGATTCCGCCTCCCCGTCCCGCATCATCCCGCATGAACATCCGGAGCTTGGAAGATTACCAATCCCTATACCATGAGGCCCTCGCCCATCCCGACCGATACTGGGCGCACGTGGCAGAACAGTTGGAATGGTTCAAGCCCTGGAGCCAAGTATTGGAGGGGAAACTGCCCCACGCGCGCTGGTTCGTGGGGGGCGAAAGCAATGTGGCGGTCAACTGCATTGACCGCCATGCCCGGGTACGCCCCGAGCAAACCGCTCTCATCGGCATCACCGAAGAAGGCAGCGAACGCCGCTGGTCGTATCAAGAATTGCAAAGCGTCACCGCCCGCTTTGCGGGCGCGTTGGAAGACCTCGGCGTGAAAAAAGGCGACGTGGTCGCCATCTTTCTTCCCAACCTGTTGGAGACAGTCGCGGCCGTCCACGCGTGCTTTCGGATCGGCGCCATCTACAACATTATTTTCTCGGGATTCTCGAAGAAGGCGCTGCTGGACCGCTTGCAAGACACGGGGGCAAAAGTCGTGGTGACGGGAGATGAGTCAATCCGCCGCGGGCGCATTTTACCCCTTAAGGCAAAGCTGGATGCCATCATCGCTCAGGTTCCCAGCATCGAGAAGGTCGTTGTCGTGCGCCGTACGGGTCATTTTGTCCCCATGCAGCCCGGCCGCGACCTCTTCTTTGACGATCTGGTCACCCAAAGCTCCCATGAGGCGAATCCCGTCCCCGTCGAAGCCAACGATCCCGGCTTCATCATTTATACCTCGGGCACAACCGCCAAGCCCAAGGGACTGGTGCACAGCGGCATGGGATTTCTCTTGGGAAGTTTCCACAATGTCTACTACGCGCTGGATTTGTCCCCCGACGACATTTATTGGTGCACAGCCGATGTTGGTTGGCTCACCTTTCCCATCTTCGAGCTGGTGGGCGGTCTGGCCTTCGGCGCCACCTATATTCTCTATGACGGCGCCCTCGATTTCCCTGATGCGGGCCGGCTGTACGACATCATCAGCCGCTATCACGTCAACAAGCTCTTCACGGCCCCGACCGTGCTGCGCGCACTCGCCCGACAGGGCGAATCCCTGGGCGCCCGCTACGATGTATCGCGGTTAGAGCGCATTGCCCTGGTCGGCGAGCCGCTAGATGGGCACACCTGGCAATGGGTCCATGACAAGATTGGCCACGGGCGGATTGAGATTAACAACACCTATGGCCAGAGCGAAACCGGCAGCGCCTGGACCTCCAGCATTGCGGGCGCCACCCCCGCCAAGCCCGGATCCTGTGGCCTTGCCCTTCCCGGACACGGCGCCGCGGTGGTGGATGACCAGGGTATTCCGCTCGGTCCCGGTCAAGTCGGAACACTGGCCATCACCACGCCGTTCCCGACGTTAGCCCGCACCATCTGGCGAGATCCCGAACGATACGAGAACGTCTATTTCTCCATTCCCCACCATCCCGATTGGTATGATACCCACGATGCTGCCGTCATCGATCAGGACGGCCACGTTTGGGTGCTTGGGCGCATGGATGACGTCATCAACGTGGCGGCTCACCGCCTCTCCACCATGGAGATGGAAAGTGCCGTGCTCGAAGTCCCGGAGGTGGCGGAAGCCGCCGTCATTGGGCTTCCCGATGATTTGAAAGGTGAAGTCCCGGCCGCCATTGTGACCACCCGAACCCCTGTGGACCCCGAGCAATTGGCCGATCAAATTCGCCAACAAGTCGAGCGGCAAATCGGCGCCATTGCCCGACCCGCGTTGGTCATCCCGGTCGAAAACCTCCCCAAAACCCGTTCAGGAAAGATTGTCCGCCGCCTGCTAAAAGACCTCCTCATCGGCACGGGTGAGGTCGGCGATTTGAGCGGGGTCGAGAATGTCGAGATTCTGGAGACGCTGCGCGAGGAGTTAGGGCATTCCCATTCCTAGCGAAATTCAAGGAAAAAGCCCCGCGGTGTCGGGGCTTTTCTATGCCCAGTTGGAAAAAAGATAGCGGATAACGGGCGGTCCGAACAAAAGCAGCGCCCCTAACACCGTAAGCCCAATGACGAAGGCGATGGATACCCAACGACTGACACCCTCTTGGTCGGCTGGCCGCGGAAGAGCTCGGCTCGCCTTCAGAACCTGAGACCAGGTGACCCGCGAAAAGTGCAGGCGCAACTCGGCAACCAGCGCTTCATAGTAGAGACGGGCATCCATGGCCATCGGCACCGAGGCCGCCAACTCGTCGTCCTCGAAAAGCCCGGGAATCTCGCGTTCCAGCGCATCCACCACGGCCGGTAGGTCGCGGGCAGAGCCGAATGGATCCCCCAACAGCCGCTCAATGATGTGATGGCGGATGAGCGCCACGTCTCCCGTCGCGAGTGCCTCTTGAACGTCCGCCGGATAGTTTGTCGCGATCCCCCTCACCTCCCCTGGCTATTGTCGCACAAGCTCTCTTTCACGTCATCCCGGCGCAAAAAAAGAGCCGGCGCATGGCCGGCTCCCGTTCGTTCTATTAGCCGTTGTTTGCGGACATGGAGCCGCTCGCGGAACCCGAGACGCTGCCGGAACCGGAAACAGCACCCGATCCAGAGGCGCTTCCCGAACCCGAGGCCGACAACTTGCTCGTCAAGGCGTTAAGATTGCTGGTGGCCGCTTGCAGTGCCTTCAGTTCGGCCTGAAATTTGTGAATGACGTTAACAAGCCCCTTGGGCCCGCTCAGGGTCGTGGTAGTCGATGACCCTGATGTCGCCGTGCTCATTTCACTCTTGATCGTTTGGGCCAAGGTATTGTTAATGGCTGACAACTGCGTCAACGCCGTCGAGAGTGAGTCGGAGTTGGAGCTGGTTAGGGCTTGGCTCACCGCTGCCACATAGCTCTTAAGGGCGGCAACATATTGCATGCGCGCCGTCTTAATTTGCCCTTGGAGCGTATGAATCATGGCAACATCCGCTTGCACCTGGGCGCTGGTCTTCGTCTTGGCCTTGGCGTCTCGATTTGCGGTCATTTTGCCGTGCGCGGGAAGCCGGCCCCATACGGTGACCTTGGACTTCCCGTCCACGGCCGCCTTAGCGACGGAAGAAGCCTGCTTCGGCAACGAGACCATGATCTGGGAATGATTCGTAGACGAGGCGCTCACATGGTGTGATGCGGCCACCACGGGAATGCTGGCTCCTACGGCCAAGGCAGCCACTAGCGGAGCAAAAAGCTTAAGACTCAATCAGAACACCTCCAGTAGGGTGATGGGCGCCGCCCGTACAGGGATTGCGCCAAGTTGTCCATCGACCATACCGTTCGTGATGGAGGGTAAATTTTGGGGGGTAAGGAAAATTTTCGTCGACAGAAAAAGCCCCGGTCCGAAAATCGGAGCTTTTTCTCGACCCTTCCTGCCATTATTATCCGGCAGAACGGGCCTGCAGCTGGGAACTCAACTGACCGATGGTCGCTTGATCCTGATGAAGCGTGCCCGCCAAAGCGTGCAAGGCGGTCAAATAACCCGCTAAAAAGGCGACGCCAGCGATGAACAGGGCCACCGAAAGGCCGATGGCGCCGAAAATGGCCCATTTCACCCAGTCCGGCCGAGAAAGCGGGCGGTTCGAAGCCGGCGCAATATGCGCGGATGTTGGTTGCAGCACCATCTATCACCTCACCTTGATGACGATTCTGCAAGCCAGATTATTGCAACATCAGCCAGATGTGCCTTTTCCCAAACCGCATGGACGTTCACAGAGGCAAGTGGACCGACCCTACGTGCAGCCTCCGCTCCCTAGCACCAAGCGGCCCCGTCGGGTTGCATCCGTGCTTAGGGTCCCCGGGAGCCCAAGGGTTATTTGCTGGCATGCTTGAGATATTGCTTCAACCATTGCAGCTTTTCCATGTGAAAACGCGGGATGAACTCATGGCCAAAGTAGCGATAGACCCGAAGCGCTTTGGTTTCGGAGCCCAGATGATGAAAGGCGGCAAAAATGGTGGATGGTGGGGTGAGTTGATCGATGAGGCCAACCGAGACCAGTGTGGGCACAACCACCCGAGACGCGAGATTCATAACATCAAAGTAGCTTAGCGTCTGAAACACCTGACGTTCGATGTCGGGATCCCCATTTTGACGCAAATACTCGGTAATTTCCCCATAAGGGCCCGCTGGGGCAATGTCTACAGCACGGGTAAAGTGGCATAAAAAGGGGTACTCCGCCACCGCGACCACCGGAATGTTGGACAGAGCCGCGGCCGCGAGGGTCATGCCGCCCCCTTGGCTTCCGCCCGTCACCCCGATGCGTGCGGCATCCACCTCGGGACGGCCGTGAAGCCATGACAAAGCGCGGACGGCGTCGGCATACACGCCGCGATAATAGTAGTGTTCGGGATCAAGAATGCCCGCTGTCATCCAGCCTGCCACATGCCCATGGGGACTTGGCATGGATTCGCCGCTTCCCTGCTGTCCGCGCACCGCCATGGCCAAGACCGCATAGCCATGGAGCCCCCAATTCACCACGTCGTGAATGTGGCCCTCGTAATTCCAGTTGTACCCGTGGTATAACACCAATCCGGGATGCGGTCCGTCCTGGGTTGGCCGGACGTACCACCCAGACAATGGAGCTTCACCATATCCTCGCAAGGTGATGCGAAAGACGTGGACTCCCTCTGCAGGGTAGTCCACCAGCTCAAGATTGGCATCAAGCGGTGTCCGGCCGGATTCCTGAAGGGTGGCCTCCCAAAAAGCGTCCAAATCTGGGGGCGCGCTGAGCGGCGGCGTGTAGTTCTGCAGTTGTTCCAACGGCATGTCATAGGGTTGCAGCATCGTCTGCC
The DNA here is from genome assembly GCF_012933365.1 of Sulfobacillus harzensis. GTDB lineage: Bacteria > Bacillota > Sulfobacillia > Sulfobacillales > Sulfobacillaceae > Sulfobacillus_B > Sulfobacillus_B harzensis. The sequence goes on from NZ_JABBVZ010000070.1 coordinate 14,505, forward strand.
TCCTAAAGGGTTTGATCATATTGTCCAAAGACGGTTGTTCTTTGTAGCATAGCGCACCGTGGGTGCAATAACGAGAGCCGCCCCGACGGGGCGGCCCCTTTTCGAGTGGCCCCTTTGGCCTTAGCTCAGTTCCCTCATCCATGTGTGGAGGTCGCCCAAGAAGAGGGCCGCCTCGACACCGTCAACCGCCCGGTGGTCAAAGGTCAGGGATACCGGGAGGCTCCCATTTTGCACCTCTCCGACCCCTAATATGGCGATGGCGGGACTCATCAGGCGTGGGGTGAAATACTCCACCCCCCATGGCCCCAGATTGCTGAGGACAAATGACGGACGGCGGCGATCCAGATCGCCATAGCGTCCTTGTCTGAGCTTTTCCTTCACATCCTGCAGCGCATTGACCCAACTGGTCCCGTCATCGCCCCCCGTGACCACGGCCACGAGAAGTCCTTCCGGGGTGCGCACAGCGATTCCTAAACGGAGCTCCCGCGCTACTTCCACGCCATCGCCATACGCCCATCCATGGATGGCAGGGTGTTGAGGCAGTGTTTTGGAAAGCGCCCAGGCAAGGCGGGCCAAGAGTGGCATGTCGCCCGATCCAGACGCAATTTTGCGTTGCAAGGTGGTGGGCAGGGCACCGGGATCGGTGAGGTGGCGAATGAGGGCCTGGCGATAGGGCGTGTAAGGAATGGGGCCTTGCTGCAAAAAAGCATCCACATCGCCGCGGGTCACTCGCCGCCCATTGCCCACGAATGACGCCAAGCGTTCTAGATCGACACCTCGTTGCAAGGCGTACCGCCGTACCGCCGGCATCATGGGTATGAACGACTCCGCCATCTTAGGCCGTGATTCGGGGTCGCTGGATGGCGCTTCAGTACGCGAGGGTTGGTCCATCACCCGAGCGATCGCCACGCCTCGCCGAAAGGCCTCCCCCGCCGGGACAAGAATCTCAAGGTAGCCGTCGGCGGGTGCCGTGACCTCGATGGTTACCTTGTCAATCATAGCCTCGGCAATCACCTGGCCCCGCTCAATCCGAGCACCCGCATCATAAATCCAGTGCGTCAGCACAGCCTCCTCGGCCCCGCCCAAATCCAGAGTCACATCCATGCCGGCCACCCCCCGCGCCTCAAGATTCCATGACGCCGCGCACCGCCTCCACAATCGCCAACTCGGATGGGATAACGGTCGATTCCAGAATGCGGCTGTAAGGGATGGGCACGTCAGGCACCGCCACCCGCCGTACCGGAGACTCTAAGTAATCCAGCGCTTCCTCCGCCAACAGGGCAGCGATTTCGGCGCTCATGCCATAGGATCGATAATCCTCGTCCACAATGACGGCTCGATGGGTCTTCATCACACTGTCCACCACTGTGGCCCGATCAAGCGGGACGAGCGTTCGGAGGTCAATCACTTCCGCCGAGACGCCGTCCCGGCTCAAGCGGCCGCGAGCTTTTAACGCCTTTCCCACCATTGCCCCAATGGTAATAATGCTGACATCTTGGCCCTCGGCGGCCACCCGCGCCTGTCCCAAGGGGACAGTATAGGGCTCCGCGGGCACATGAACTTCAGCCGTCGCGTCGGACGGCATCCAGCCGAGTCCCATCAGTCCCTTATGAAAGCAATACAGAACCGGATTATCATCTTGGATCGCTGCCAGCATCATGCCTTTGGCATCATAGGCGTTGGAGGGCACCGCCACTTTCAGTCCGGGAACGTGAGAAAAAATGCTGTAAAGACTCTGGCTATGTTGCGCGGCATCACTGTATCCGGCTCCAATGGCTGTCATCAACACCACCGGATGACGCACCTGTCCTCCTGACATGTAGTGGTTCTTGGCCAGGTGATTATAAATCTGATCCATGGCCACCCCGAAGAAGTCGATAAACATCAACTCCACGACCGGACGAAGGCCCTCGGCACTAGCCCCGATGGCAGCCCCAATGAAGGCGCTCTCCGAAATCGGCGTATCCATCACCCGATCGGAACCGAACGTCTCATAAAGTCCCTGAGTCGCCCCGAAGATGCCCCCGTAAACGCCAACATCCTCCCCCCATACCATCACCCGTGGGTCGTTTTCCATGGCTTGAGCCAAAGCCTCGCTGATGGCGCGCGCCATGGTCAGCTTGCGATTCTCGGTGCTTTGCACGACTACACCCCCTCCATCTCACAAAACACATCATCGAAGGCATCTGACGGCTCCGGATCGGGTGAGGAGCGGGCATACTCAATCGCCTCTTCCACCATCTGGCGGACTTCGGCCTGAATCTCCTGATCCTGTTCCTCGGTCAGCCATTCGCGGGCCAACAAGTCATTGCGAAACCGTGGAATGAGATCTTGACGCCGCCACGCGTCCTTTTGCCCCGCGGTGAGATAAGCTTCCGCATCCCCCTGAAAGTGGCCATATAGACGAGTGGTCTCCACTTCGATCAAGGTCGGCCCCCGACCTTCTCGAGCCCGGGCCACCGCCTCCTCCGCAGCCTCGGAAATGGCCATCACGTCATTGCCGGCAATATAGACGCCGGGCATACCGTAAGCCACGGCGCGATCGCTGTTGCGGGTGACCGCGGTGGATTGCTGCTTGGGAACCGAGATGGCGTAGTGATTGTCCTCTAGCACAAACACCACCGGAGCCTTCCAGAGAGCCGCCAAATTGAGGCTTTCATGAAAGGTGCCTTGATTGGCCGCCCCCTCACCGGCCAAAGCCACCGCCACCCCGTCGCGACCCTGACGGCGGATGGCCATGGCCGCTCCCACGGCGGGCGGGAGTCCCGCCCCCACAATCCCGGAACAGCTAAAGTGCACGCGAGTGTCAAAGAGGTGCATATGGCCGCCCTTTCCTTTGGACAACCCCGTCGCCTTGCCGAAGATTTCGGCCGTCATGGCTTTCAGATCCACCCCTTTGGCAATGGCGGCATGGTGCGGCCGATGCGGTGCGGTCATGACGTCGTCCGGCCGAAGATGGGCGGCGATGCCCACCGCCACCGGCTCTTGACCCGCCGCCAGATGCATTTCCCCCGGCACTGGGCCCGCCGCAATGCTAAAGAGCGGGGTCTTTCCTTCGGTGTAAATTTCCGCCATTCGGTCCTCGAACACTCGAATGAGGCACATGGTTCGATACATCTCTACGGCATCCATGGAAACCCCTTCCTTTCCCACAAATGGAAAGAATAGTCTTTCGGTTCTGAGGACATTATAGCTTGTATTTGCCATTTTATTCCATCGCCTCTTTCCGGCCGATCGGTGGGGGAAATTTAAGGGAAGTGGCCTCATGTCTGCCTCTGGACAATCACGACATCGGGGTTTATGATAAGAGGAACTAATGTTCGCTTTTTGAAAAGAGGAAGCACTGATGCGTTCCATTCAACTGTGGCAAGCGGGAGCGGTGTTGAATCGCTCTCCCAAAGGACAGCACATGGGGTTTGACTACTCGCTGAATCCGTACCGAGGCTGCTCGCATGCCTGCCGCTACTGTTATGCCCGTGAGTCGCACACCTATCTCGATCTCAACGTGGCGGAAGATTTTGAGCAAAAATTGTTCGTAAAAGAAAATCTGGCGGTCCGTTTGAACGCTGAGCTTCGCAAGATACCATTGGATGCCGTGATTGCGATCGGCACCGCCACCGACCCCTATCAACCGCTCGAGGGCCATCACCACCTTACCCGTCAGGCGCTCCAACTGCTTTTAGAGAGCGGTCATCCCTTTACCGTCACGACCAAGTCGCCGTTAATTGAACGGGACATCGATTTGTTGGCGGCGATGGGGGCACGGGGACAGGTGGGGGTGCACATCAGTCTCCTGTCCACCGACAAGAAAGTTATTCGGGCGCTTGAGCCGGGGACTTCGCCGCCCGACCGGCGTCTAGCCACCATTCGCCGGCTGAAGGCCGCCCACATTCCGGTTGGGGTCTTTGTTGCCCCGATCATTCCGGGGCTGTCTGATCAGCCCGACGCTCTTAAGGCCCTTTTTTCCGCCATCCGCGAGGCCGGCGCCGATTGGGCGATGACGTCGACCACACGGCTTAGCGATGCGATTCGCGATTACTTCATTAATCAGGTGGCCACCATCGACCCCAAAGCCGCCGCCCACATTCGATCGCTTTACGGATCCTCGCAGTTTGTCGAGGCCAGCTACCGCCGTGTGCTCTCCCGGCAACTCGATCACCTCTACCGTGAGTTCCAAATCGGACGCCACGGGCCCCGGCTTCATCCTCATCGGGTTCAAGAGCAGCTGGAGTTCTTCGAGCAGCCCCATTTTAGCTAGGCCAGGTCAAGGGATCATCGTTGATGATGCCATCATTGTCGGTGAGGGATCCCACATTTGCTTGGATCACAATGCAATACAAGTCTTCCGAGGAGTTGTTGCGCCAGGCACGCTTTGCCTCCGGCAGCACCCGCACCACCGTGCCGGGTTTCACCTCAAAAGTCTCGTTATCGACCTGGAACTGCCCATGGCCTTTAATAAAAAGGTACATCTCCTCGTGCTGGCGATGCTGGTGGACAAAGGGGACCTCCTGGCCAGGCCGAAAACGGTTAAGCGATACTTCCATGCCCGTAAAGCCAAGCGCCTGGCCTAAAAACAGTTTGGCGTCCAAGGCATCCAAATTCCCGGTTTCACCTACCGTATAGTTCTTCCCTTGCCGTATGTTCGTAATTTCCGCCATTCGCTCCCTCGTAGATTAGGGCTTTTCTCCCGTATACTCGCTGATTCGCAGGATTTCGTGACTCACGATGTGCGAGGGATGGCGTGCGCAGCCTCCGAGAGCGTCTCAGACGCGAATTGGCGTAAGACGAACCAAAGCCGTGGGATCACGTCTTGATGAAACTATGGCACGGGATTCTCCCTG
>NZ_JABBVZ010000071.1 GCF_012933365.1 Sulfobacillus harzensis
ATTTCCGGACCATCAACCGCTTCCGGAGCGACCGGCTGAAAGCGCTCATCGATCGGATCTTTAGCGACATCCTGCAGTAACTCATCCGAGCAGTGGTTGACGGAGGTATTCGCCGTCGACACGCCATGGGCCAAGCTTCTCCATAAATTTGAGGAGTGGGTGCCCCAGGCCCGGGCAATTCTCGAGGGCAGTCTCCAGGACGTGTTGGCGGTGTTACAGCCCCCGCGCTGCGTTAGCCGTTGCGCACGGTGGAACGCCGCATAGGTACGAGACGGGGCCGCAAGTTGGGTCCGAGCTATTTTGTAGGGTAGACGCGAGTCAAAGACCTAACGATTCAAATAGTCGTCTATCCTGCCCGTGCATGCAGGCCTCCAACTCAGGCGGGTGGTCCAACCACGTTTTGCACAATACAGCAGATTAGGCCGAAGGCCTCTTCAACCATGTGTTGTACATAACAAGCCGAATGCCCCGATGGGTCAAGAGACCATCCAACCTTAGAATGCAAGTAGCCCATCCTCTCAAACGCATCGACCGTTAGAGACAACGATGACAGAATTTTCCGGATCCCGATCGGTGCGTGGTGGACCGGACCACAGTCTCAGCGCCAGACGAAACCAGGGCTCCGCAAAACTGCCGCGGTTGGCGGCATGGCTTGCTCCGGTACGTTGTCCATCATCCGGGTTCGCTCGGTGCGAGGTCCACTAACGCTCCGTGCCCCCACGACACAACGAGGCCGCCACGGGTCACATATCCCCAGGCACAAACAAAACCGCCCTCCTGCTGGGCGGTGTCTGGCCCGATTCGGGGAGTTCCCCTTACAACGCGAATCGAGCTGGATTCTCGGATGTCAGTTGGCTCAACAGCCCTGGCGGCAACACGTCTACCACCTTTCCGATGACGATTACGGCTGGGTTTGACAATTGCTCCTTATCAATCACCGTCGCCAACTGTGCCAACGTGGTGCGCACCACCCGTTGGTCAGAGTAGGAAGCGCGCTCAATGACGGCTGCCGGTGTATTGCCCGAACGACCATGGGCCACGAGTTCGGCGGCAATGATGGGACTATTGCCCATCGCCATCAACAGCACGAGGGTGGCTTCGGTCTTGCTGAGAATGTCCCACTCCATCGTGTCCGGGTCATGCCCCTCCACCACCATCAAGGCGGCACTCACCCCACGGTGGGTCACTGGCACCGCGCCAAGCGCCGGAGCGCTCCATGCAGACGAAATCCCCGGCACGATTTCGACTCGGATGCCGGCGTCATGCAGCGCTATCGCCTCCTCTCCCCCGCGGCCGAACAGGAAGGGGTCTCCGCCCTTCAGACGCACCACCTTGGCAAAGCGGCGTGCCATTAAAATGAGCTCGTGGTTGATGGCCTCTTGACTCCAACCGTGGCCACCGGGGGCTTTCCCCACACATTGCCGGAAGGCGCCCGGCCGCACGTACTGAAGGACCTCGGGATGGACCAGACGATCGTAGAGTACGGCATCCGCCTCCCCCAGAAGGCGCCGGGCCTTCACCGTCAAAAGCTCGGGATCGCCCGGACCTGCTCCCACCAAATAGACCGTTCCCGTCATCGTCCGCCCTCCTTTCTCAGTCGCTCATGCCATGCGGCCATCGTCTGTTCTTCCAGTGCCGCGAGAGCTTCCTGACGCATGTGGCCCACCTGGCGCTGGCGAATCTGAGCGCGCGTGACCGAAAACGCTTTTAGCCGTTCCGCCCAGCCGTCATCGAAAAGGGGTTCCAACTGCTCTCGAATTCTCCGAGCCAAGCCCGGGCCCCGGCCGCTGGTCGAGACCCCGATGACGAGGTCGCCCCGCCGGAGTTGACTGACCATGAAGACCTCGGACCATGCGGGTGTGTCGACCACATTAATCAGCACGCCCATCTGGTCGGCCACCCTTTTGACCGCCCGGTTGACGGCCGGGTCATGATGCGCGGCGATCACCAAGACCCGGTTTTTGAGATCCTCGGCTGTGGGAAAACGGGGCGTATAGCTCACGCGGCCTCCGATCAAGGGCGCTACCGTCGTGTCCAGCATGGTATCAAAGATCTCCACCCGCGCCTCTGCCAAAGCCAACGCCTGAAGCTTTTGACGCGCCATCGCACCGGTACCAATTAATGCGACCGAGCGTCTGCCGACATCCAACATGATAGGGAAGTAGCCCATGTGCCTTTATCCTTTCTGAGATCGATAGACCTCCACCAAAATGTCGGCGATTTCGGGCCGCATAATTTCCACCGGCGGACGCTTACCCTGGGAGAGCAAATCTCGGACCATGGTCCCTGACATGGACAACCAGAGGGACTGGTGCGGGCACGACCTCTGGGAAGCCATTCCCAAGCACTTCGGGCAATATCCAATCTTATCGAAGGTGAGTGGCACCAATCCCATGTGCGCGGCCAAACGCTCGAACAAGAGACGGGCATCGTTCGCTCCGTAAAAGTTGCCGACTCCGGCAGCATCGCGTCCTACGATGAAGTGGGTCGCCCCGTAGTTTTTCCGCACCAGGCCGTGAAAGACCGCTTCTCGTGGGCCGGCGTAGCGCATGGCTGCGCCAAACGTGGCCAGCAAAATGCGTTCTTTGGGGAAGTACTCCTCAATGAGGGCGCGATAGGAGCGCATCCGGATGGCGGGCGGCACGTCGTCGGACTTGGTTGGCCCGACCAAGGGATGCAGCACAATCCCATCGGTCATCTCGAGTGCCATTTTCAGCATGTGCTCGTGGGCGCGGTGAGTCGGGTTGCGGGTTTGAAAGAAGGTCACCGTGCGCCATCCCCGCCGGGAAATTTCCCGCTTCACCTCGCCGGGCCATGCCGGCTCTAAGTAGGGCGATGGGGCTAGAGACTTCACGTCTACGGGTCCTGCAACGCACCAGGCACTTTGTCGCAGTAATCCTGCCACACCGGGGTGGGCGAGGTTGGTGGTGCCAAATACGCGCGTAGCCTCTTCCATTAAATCACGCCGAAAGAGATCCTCTACGCGCACCTCCGCCTTCAATCCTTCGCCGTCGTTAATCGTCAGCACATCGCCCACGCGCAGTGTCTGGGCCACGGCTTCTTCCACAGGCAATACGATCGGCAAAGGAAACACGGCACCCTGGGGCAGGTGCAACGATTCCAGCACGCTTCGGTACTCGTCTCGGTTCATGAAGCCTGTCAGCGGCGCATAAGCTCCGTGGGCTAAGAGCTCAGCATCCCGAGATTCCGTCGGCCCTACTTTGAGGAATTCGGTAAGGTTAATCTCGCGTTTGTGCGTCATAGGTGAAGCCCACACTCCTGTTTGTCAAATCCTGACCAGCGTCCGGCGCGTGGATCTTCTCCGGGCTTGATAGCCCGGGTGCAGGGCATGCAGCCAATGCTCGGAAATCCCATGTCATGGAGCGGATTGTAAGGAATTCCGTGAGTCTTCACGTAGTCCCACACGTCATCGGTGGACAGCATGACGAGCGGGTTAATCTTGACCAGGTTGTGCTTGGCATCCCACTCCACCGCTTCCGCATGGGCGCGGGTGGGGCTTTGTTCCCGGCGTACGCCCGTCACCCAAGCCTGGTACCCAGTCAGAGCTTGGTTCAAGGGCTGCACTTTGCGCAGATTGCAGCAAGCGTCCGGATCGTGCGCCCACAGTTGTTCTCCCATTTGCTGCGCCTGTTGGTCGAGGCTCAATTCCGGGCGAATGCGGCGAAGACGGATGGCGTAGCGCGCCTCCATCGCTTTCGCGGTTTGGTATGTCTCGTGAAACAAGAGGTCAGTGTCCAAGAAAAACACGTCTGGGTGCGGGGTGAGACGCGCCGCGATATCAATCAACATCACATCCTCGACGCCAAAGCTCGACGCGATCGTGAGCCCGTCCCCAAAGGTCTCCAATGCCCATCCGATGATGTGTTCGGGCGTCTGACCCGTCAGGTGTTTGGCCTCCGCCACTCGCTCGACTAAATTCATGACAGAACCTCCTGTATCCGTGCTTGTAAGCGGTCGATACCCTGGTCGGCGACCCAATCCCCAAACGCCATGCCCGCTCGCCGTTCCTCGGCATACCAACGCAACAAGGGGGAGATGGTGGGCACTAAGTCGTCAAAGGGAATGCGGTCGAATATCTTTTGAGCCAAACGGGTGCCTTTCGGACTTCCTCCGAGATAGATATGGTACTTGCCGGGGCTGGCTCCCACGACACCTATCTCCGCCATTTCCGAGCGGACGCAGTTGTTGGGGCATCCGGTCATCCGGACGACCAAGGGCTCCTCGGCCAGACCAAGCTGGGCCCACAGCTCATCCACCTGCTTTAAAACGGCTGGAAACACCCGTTCAGCTTCTGCCAAGGCGAGCCCACACGTAGGGAGCGCGACGCAAGCCATGGAAATCCGAGAGACCGGGTGCATCGCCTCTGCCAGCGCCAGGCCGTGCTGGGTCCAAATTTGTTCGGCCCGTCGGGCCTCTTCGGCGGAGAGACCAATCAGGAGCAGGTTTTGCTGGGCCGTGACGCGGAGATTGGGGCCCAGTTCACTAAGAATAGTGTGCAACGCCTCCCGCACCGGCCCTTGCACCCGTCCAGCGGGAATAAAAAGCCCGAGATGCCCGACACCGTTTTCCCCCGGGTGCCAACCTAAATGATCTTGGGGTGGGCCGAAATGAATGGGCTCGGCCGGCAGCAAATGAACCCCGGAGCGTCGCTCGACTTCCGCTCGAAAGGCGTCGACACCCCACTCTTCCACCAAATACTTCATCCGGGCATATTTGCGGTTCTCGCGATTGCCGTGGTCGCGCTGGGTTGTAACCACCGCTTCGACCACTGCGGTCAAGTCCTCGGGCTTCACCCGACCCAAGGGTTTCGCTAAAAAGGCTTTCGTGTTGGGAAGACCATGAGAGTGACCAAGGCCACCCCCGACAAGAATTGAAAACAGGGCCAGTCGCCCGTCGGCGTCGGGGTGGGCCACAATCCCGAGGTCGTCACTGTAGATGTCGGTGCAGTTATCCCCTTCCACCGCGAAACCGGTTTTAAATTTTCGGGGCAAATAGGTATCGCCGTAGAGGGGCTCGTCTTCTTGCATGTCATATACTTTCTGGCCGTTGACAAAGAGCTCAAGGTAGGCGCCCGTCTTCGGTTTTAAGTGCCGAGCCAGGCGGTCTGCGACCGCAGCTACTTCGTCGCGGAGTCCCCCGTCGGGGACGGGACAGGTCATGACGTTGCGCTCCACATCGCCGCACCCCGCCAAGGTTGTCGCCCCGAGTTGATGGAGTCGGGAGATGATCCGGTGCACGCCCGGCTTCGCAATACCATGCATTTGAATGGCTTGCCGTGAGGTCAACCGAAAGTGGCCCAGGCCAATCTCGTCGGCCAGTGCGTCGATGGCCAGGTATTGCTCGGCCGTGAGCCGCCCCCCCGCTAAGGCAATGCGGACCATGAAAGAGTAGTGTAGATCGAGCCCCTCAGCCTTGCGTTGCTTTCGCTCGTCCCGGTTATCTTGCATATAGAGACCGAAAAACTTCATAATCTGACGGCTTTCCTCGGAAACCCCAGGGTCCACCGACGCAAACATATCCTCATAGACGTGACCCCGCAGGTGGCGGCTTTCGGCTTTAATCTCTTCGACTGACTTGCCCAAATTCCAGCGCCTCCCAAATAGACGTCCGCAGCATGTCGCGCGTCATGGATGTCATTATAGTAATGAATAGCTATAATGTCTATCCGATTATTAGACATAATCATGTGGAGATGAATGGTGAAGCCACTATCGTGGGTGGCCCGAACCGCCGCCGAAACGCCACACGGGGGCCTCCTGCCTGCTACGGTGGACCCGAAAGCCACTGACTCAGACATATGCTGAGGGCTAAGAGGACGAGCGTGCGGCCTACGAGTCCCCCCACGCTTTGTCCATATGCCCCAAATTCCCCGCCCTCCGTGGCCTACCTTTGTTGCTCGGGACAGGCCCTTGTTGAGAAAGGCGAATCGGCTGGATTTCGTTTACAACCGACGCCAACATCTATACACTCGAGACAACCGAATTGTAGGTGTATAACAGGGAATCAGGTGAAAATCCTGAGCGGCACCCGCCACTGTTTACGGGGAGCAGACCCGCCACAACATTCATTGGAAGGCCGGTCGCACGCGATGATCCGAGAGCCAGGAGACCTACCTGCAAATATTCGGGCGAGCCTGCGGGTTGTCAGGCGCCGCCTCTTTTTTATGCGGCCCTTCTCGCCTAAGGTTCACTCTATATCGAGAGAAGGATGACCATGTCTAAGGCGTGGCTCGGCATCATCACGAGCCTAACAATGGGAACTTGTCTTTTAGCCGGATGCGGAACAACAGCCAGTGTCGCCTCAAGTTCGCCGACTCCGATTCACATCACCGACGACCTGCACCACACAATCACGTTGAAAAAGGCCGCGACGCGGATTGTCACCTTGGAGCCCAGCAATGCCGAAATTGCACTGGATTTAGGTTTAAAGAGCAGAATGGTGGGCACCGACCAGGCGACGTTTGAATACACGCCATCCCCGTGGCACCATCAACTGCATGGAATTCCCAACATCGGCCCCTCATATCCGGGCATTAGCGTGGAAAAAATTGTGGCGGCCAAGCCCAATCTGGTCATCGCCACCACCGGCATCAAAGGGCTTGGTGCCTTGGCGCGCTTCCATATCCCCGTTTTAGTGCTGCAACCGACGTCCATTCGGGGCATCTACCATGACATCCTGTTGGTGGGGCGCGCCACCGGCAAAACCGCTCAGGCGCGAGCCACCGTCGCGCACATGAAACAGCAAATTGCCGCGATCGAACAGAAAGTTCGCCGCGTCAACACTCGGCCGACCGTCTTTTATGATTTGGGTGGGCTCTATACCGCCGGCCCCCACACGTTCCTCAATTCCCTCATCGACATGGCCGGCGCGACCAATGTGGGAGCACAAATGTCGACACAGTCGTACCCACAGGTCACCGCCGAACAGGTCGTTAAGGCTAATCCCGACGATATCCTGATTGACCCGGAATCGGGGACGACGGTCTCCACGGAAGAGAGCATTTCCGGATTTTCCGCCATCACCGCGGTCAAAACCGGCCACGTCTACCTCGTCCCTAACTCGTCATATGTCAACGAACCTTCTCCGGCGTTGGTGATGGGATTAAAGGAATTGGTCACACTGCTCCACCCTCAATTAAAGCTAGCGGCTCAATAGGCGGAATGTCTTCGGGTGTTGGTGGACGGTCCGAACAGGATTCGCGACCGTCCACGTCTCGTATTGGCGCCATGCGCCGCAGCGCATCACCGGAACACATCGGGACTATTGCGGTAAGCCACATCGTCCGTGTGACTGCGTCCGTTCGCGGCTCGAGCCATGACAAACAAGAGGTCTGACAGCCGATTCAGGTACCGAAGTGTCGGCTCGTGAATGGGCTCGGTCCGCATCAAGGCCACCACATGGCGTTCCGCGCGGCGCACGACGGTACAGGCGACGTGCAAATAAGCCGCTCCGAAACTCCCCCCGCGCAGCACAAACTTCTGAATCTTTTCGGTCTCAGCTGCGTACCGGTCAATCAGAGGCTCCAGCGACGATGCCGCATCGGCGGACGTGCGAAATGCATGATCTTCCACGGACGCGGGAACAGCCAAGTCCGCCCCAACATCCCACAGCACTTGCGACACCTCCCCCAACACCGCCACCATATCGGCATAGCCTTCCTGCTCCAGATAAGTACTGGCCAGCCCCACAAAAGCGCCGGCCTCATCGACAGCGCCAAACGCATGGACCTGCACGTCATCTTTATAACGGCGTGTCCCCCCGATGAGGCTAGTCTTCCCACGGTCTCCGCCGCGTGTGTAAATCCGCATTCCGATTCTCCTTCCCTATTGCCGTACAGGGGTGCCCCATCTCTCTTCATAGACCAAGGTTGTCAGGTCCAGACGTTTCCGCCATCCCACCCGCTCCAGTACCGGAATGTCTGGAAAATGTGGGGTAAACCCTAATGTCAGTAACGCGACGGGATCCACATGATCCGGGATGCCCAGCACCTCCCGCACGTCTTCCTTGCGATACATGCTCACCCACCCCACGGCCACACCCTCCGCCCGCGCGGCCAGCCACATGTTCTCGATGGCGCAAGCCGTAGACATCAGGTCGGTTTCGGGGATGGTGTTACGTCCCAAGACGTGGGGGCCGCCCCGCGTGGGATCATTCGTCACACAGAGTGTGATGGGTGCATCCATCAGCCCCTCCACTTTCAATCGTAAGTAATAATCACGTTGGGAATCCGGATAATGTTGGCCCGCGATGACCCGCTCGCGCTCGACTAGCTCTTGAAGGCGCCGACGCGTCTCTTGGTCACGGACGACCAGAAAGTTCCACGGCTGCATGAACCCCACGGACGGTCCCCGGTGCCCGGCGTCCAAGATCCGTCCCAAGATGTCATCGGGAACGGGATCGGGCAGGAAAACCCGAATGTCCCGCCGAGCCCGAATCACCTTATAGACCGCATCTTTTTCAGCCGGCGAAAACCCCAGCGCCACCGGTGCATCGTTGCGTGACTCCCCGGCGGGTTCTCCTGCGATGACCGGTCCATGCGGATTGGTCACCCGCGCGTCCGAAAAGGTCGCGGTCTCGGCCATCGTTTTTAATGCCTGGGACACGAGCGGCAGCGCCAGCAAGGCCCCCGACGCTTCTCCTAACCGCAAGCCCAAATCCAGCAGCGGCGTGAGTTCAAGCGCGTGCAGCAGGCGCTGATGCGCCGGTTCCGGAGAACAATGGCCGGCAATCAAGTAGGGCCGCGTGGCCGGCACCATGCGCACCGCTGCCAATGCCGCCACCCCCGTTGTCATGCCGTCCAACAAAATGGGCACGCGGTGGGCCGCAGCGGCCAGCACCGCGCCCGTCATGGCCGCGATTTCGAAGCCGCCCAGCTTTCGCAAAATATCCCAGGCATCCTGGTCGTTAGGCTGGTTGACCTCCAATGCGGTGTCAATGACCGCGGATTTTCGGGCTAACGCCTCAGATCCAATTCCCGTGCCAGGACCGACAACATCGGCCGTCACAACCCCGAGAAGGCATGCTGACATCGCGGACGCCGCGGTGGTATTGCCGATCCCCATTTCGCCCAGAATCACCAAGTCGTGGCCCTGACCGACGGCCTCAACCGCCGTTTGCCAACCGACCTCCAGCGCGGCATCCAATTCCTCGACGGTCATGGCCGGCCCCCGCGCAATGTTGCCGGTACCCCGTGCCACCTTCCGGACCCGGACGCCGGGATGGCGCACCGACCGCCGAATGCCTACGTCGATGAGCCAGAGATCCGAACCCGCGCCGCGCGCCAGGACACTCGAGACCGCACTGCCCATCGCCACGTTGACGGCCATTTCTTCGGTCACTTCTTGCCCATAGGCGGAGACACCTTCCTCCGCGACGCCATGATCGGCAGCAAAAATGACGGTTAAGGGCTTCGCAATGCGGGGGACAACCTGACCCTGATGCCCGCCAACTGCACAACGAGCGGCTCCAGCTGGCCGAGACTGCCGCGCGGCTTCGTCAGATCATCCAATCGCGCTTGGGCTCGACGCATGGTCGATGGGTCGAGCGGCGGCCCGTCGACCAAGCGCGATCTCCATTGAGACGGCAGGCTCATCACACCGCCTCCCGAATGATCTGCGCCATCTCCTGGAGACGGTCGACCAAGCGAACCCCGCACTCCAGCACCGTCCCGTCCATCTCGTAGATGCGGCCGGTTTGCACCGCAGGCACCTGTGCCGCCTCAGGGCGCAAGCGCATCTGGTCGATTTGGAATGGTATTCCGCACCATGATGCGAAGATGATGTCCGGTTGAGCCACGATCCACTCCCCTGGTGCCACGACCCGGTCACGGGCCTGCCGTCCGGCCAGCGAACGCTCGCGAAAAACATCGGTCCCGCCGGCCGTCTCAATCAGATCGCTGACCCAGCCAACGCCGGCAATCAAGGGACCCATCCACTCCTCAAAATATACGCGGGGTCGACGCTTGAGCGTTTGGGACGCGTGGCGCACCGCCTCGACTTCGCCTTCTAACCGCCGTACCAGGTCTGAGCCCCTTACATTCTCACCCACCGTTGCCCCTAATAGCCACACGTTGCGGAATAAATCCGCTAAGCGATGCGGATTCAGGTGAAGGATGGACGCCCCCCGCTCGACCAGGCCCGCCGCCAATTTCTGCTGGACGGTCGACGTCAGGATGACCAAGTCGGGCTGTTGGGCTAAAATGCGGTCTACGCTGCCGTGCTGAAATCCACTCACTTTGGGAATGGTCAAAGCCTCCGACGGATACGTCGTATAGGCGGAAATGCCCACCACGCGATCCAACGCCCCCAGTTCTGCCAAGATCCCGGGGATTTCCGCCGCCAAGCAGACAATCCGTTCAGGATATCGAGCCATGCTTCTCATCCCCCAATTCGTTCAACGTGTCCTGGCCCATGCGCATGGCGGTGTACAAGAGGTCCAACCGGAGATGTCCCCGCACCGCGGTAGCCAATCGGTCATAGGCTCGGTCTCGCAGAGCGGCCACGGACAAGGTCGACCGCTTCGGGCCGACGCCCGCCCGTTGGCGTACCTGATTGAGCCACAGTTCGCGAAAGCCCTGGTTATCCAAGATGCCATGCAGATACGTGCCGACCACCGCCATGTCCTCGAGCACGATACCGTCGGGCCGCCATTTGGTCTCGCCCGCCGCACGGACGGCCGCGAGCGGAGCCGTGTTCCCGACGGAGATGGTTTGGCCCATATGGATTTCATAGCCTTTAATGGGGACCGACGTCCAAGGGCCGGCCAGCTGCCCTTCTACCCAGATCGTGCGTTTGGGCGAGACCAGTGTGGTCTCGATGGGCGCCCATCCCAGTCCGGGTACTTCAAGGCGATGTGATTCGAAAGCGTCGGGGTCGCGGACAACCTGGCCCAGCATCTGATATCCTCCGCAAATACCGAGGATTGGACAGTCCCGGGATCGCGCATGCTGAAGCGCGTCTGACCATCCCGTTGCGTGAAGCCATGCCAAGTCGTCCATGGTGTTCTTCGTCCCGGGCACGATAATGGCGTCGACGTCGCGCAGATCCTCCGGGTTTCGACCAAAAAATGGGTCCACATCCGGTTCCCAAAACAAGGGGTCCACATCGCTGAAGTTGGCGACGTGGGGCAGCGGGACAATCCCAATACGAAGGCCCCCCGTGTGGCGCGGCTCATAACGCGGTGCGTCGAGTCCCAGGGAATCTTCTTCGTCAATGGCCAAGTCGGGCAGATACGGAATCACCCCGAGAACGGGAATCCCCGTGCGCTCCTCCAGAAATCGCACTCCGTCATCGAACAACGTCGTGTCGCCACGAAATTTGTTAATCACGATGCCCATGACCCGCGCTCGCTCCGCCGGCTCCAACAAATCCAGGGTCCCAACGACCGCAGCAAACACCCCGCCGCGCTCGATATCAGCCACCAAGAGAACGGCGGCGTCCGCCATCTCCGCCGCACGCATGTTCGCTAAATCCCGAGCCTTGAGATTCATTTCGACGGGACTTCCGGCCCCTTCCATGACAATCACCGGAAACCGCTCCGACAGGTAACGAAAACTCTCTTCGGCAACGCGCCACAACTCCTCCTTATCCGATCGCATGTAGGACGCTGCCGATTGGTCGGCGTAGACCCGTCCCTGGACGATCACTTGGGAGGATCGCCCATCGGTCGGCTTCAGCAATATCGGGTTCATGTGCGCGTTGGGCGGAACCCCAGCCGCTTCGGCCTGAGTCGCCTGAGCCCTGCTCATCTCCAAGCCGTCTGGGGTGACAGCGGAGTTCCGCGACATGTTCTGGATCTTGAAGGGTGCCACGCGGTGACCGTCCTGTCGAAAAATTCGGCACAATGCCGTGGCCAACACACTTTTGCCCACATGAGACGATGTGCCCATCACCATCACACTTTTGGCCATCGTTCTCCCTCCTCCTGCAAAATCTCCTGCACCGCCGAATGGAACGCGTCATTCTCCGCTTGACTTCGAATTGCCACACGCCAATACGCCAGCCCCAACCCGGAGAAGTCCTGACACAGCCGAACCAAGATGCCGCGATGAAAAAGGGCCTGCGACAAAAGCCGAGACCGTTCATCATCGGCCCAGCGCATCAAAAAGAAGTTGACCGATGTTGGGTGCCGCTGATACAGGGCGCTCGGTCCCCAGACTGCGTCGACCCGTTGCTGTTCCCGACGAAGCCAGTTCGCCGTGTCGTCTCGAAACGCCTGGTCTTGCAGGCCAACCGCCCCCGCAACTTGAGCGAGGTGACTCACGCTCCACCGATCGCGCACGCGATCGAGGTGTTCCACCCAGGAACGATCCGCGATCGCGTACCCTAATCGCAGGCCAGGAATCGCCAAAAACTTCGTCAGCGACCTTACCACGACCACCCCAGAGCCCGGCTGCAAAGCCTCGGACACGGCGGTGTTCTCCGCCTCGTCGGGGAGAAAGTCCATAAAGGATTCGTCGATAAGCACGGCCACCCCGCGTTCCGCCAACGCCTGCAGGGGTGCAGCAAAACCACTCCGTCGGACGTGACGTCCGCTGGGATTGTGCGGATTGTTCCAGATGACACAGTCACCCGGCCGCGCTTCCTCGATCAAGCGGTCCCAGGGCGCCGTGAAATCAGGAGATGCGAGCGAAACCGACACGACGGCCAGACGATTCCTCAGGGCTGCCGCACGATATTCGCTGAATGCGGGCTCCAGAATCCATACGCGGGTTGGATTCCATGCGCGAAGCACGAGATCGATGGCTTCCGTGGCCCCGTTGCTGATGAGGACATTGGCTTCCGGCACCTGATAGCGATCGGCAATGACACACTTGGCTTCCGCCTGGGTGGCGTCGGGATAGAAGCAGATGTCGTCCAGCGCTTGCACCAATGCCCGGCGTACCGTTTCGGGCGGACCCAACGGATTGATGTTGGCGCTGAAATCGAGAATATGGGTCAACGGCAGGCCTAAGTCGCGGGCTGCTCGATGTATTTGGCCGCCGTGCACGGCGGGCTTACCGTCCATAGCCCCATCCTCCTGTGACGGCGAGAAACCCGACCCATTCGACAATTTCGAGGAGCGCACCGTAGGTGTCGCCGGTCGACCCGCCAAACCGGTGCCGGATCAGGCGCGCCCATAGCACCGTCGAAGCCACGGCGAGGAGCACCACCAACAGCGCCTCATGCCACGGCATCAAGGCAGCCGCCGTGAGGAGGCCCACTCCCGTCGCCCCAGCAACCGTCCACTTGGACAGTTGCCGGGCATAAAGAGCCCCAAGGCCGTCGGGCCGGGCTGCAGGGGTCCCCATCATCAACCAGACCACCGATGTCCGGGCCAAGACCGGCACCACCACCCACACGCCCATGGCGGTGGCCGAAAGATGGGCAAAAGCGACGACCTTTCCCATCAGTACCAGCATCACCGCCACCGCGCCCATGGTGCCGATCCGGCTGTCTTTCATCACGGCTAAAGCGCCCGGGGCCGATTTGCGGCTCCCTAAGGCGTCAAACGTATCCGCCAAGCCATCGAGATGCAAAGCCCCCGTTAACAACACGTACGCGGCCAGCACGACCACAGCCGCCGGTCCATGCGGCATGAGATGTGCTGTGACCCACATTGCGCCCCAGAGAAAGAGTCCCAAGACCCATCCAGCCGCCGGAAAAAATCCTATACTGCGACGAAGCGCCGCGTCATCAACACCGGTAACGGCAGGCATGGGCACGATGGTTCCGAATGCCATGACCAGCACCAGGCTCTTAAATACGCTCCTCATCGCACCAACCACCGCCATGCGCCCAAGCCCAACAACACCAGGCCCATCATGACGCCGGTCCACCGGACCACCCGGACCGCGCGGACGATGTCTTCAGCCTCCAAGGCACGCGTCGCGTCACCCAGCTCTGCCCGACGGGACGGTACACCTCCGTAATAATTGAGGCCGCCGAGTCGCACGCCCAGGCCCCCGGCCATCATCGCCTCGGGAATCCCCGCGTTGGGACTGGGATGGCGACGCGCATCCCGCCGCATGATCCGCCAGGCCCGTCGAGGGGCCAAACCGAGCACCGCCATCACTACCCACAGCAGGGCGGCCGCCAGTCGGGCGGGGATAAAATTCATGCCATCATCGAGCCGGGCCGAGGCCCATCCGAAATTCCGGTACCGAGCATTGCGGTAACCCACCATTGAATCCAGCGTATTGACCGCGCGATACGCCATGGCTAACGGGGCACCTCCGACGACGGCATAGAGCATGGGCGCCACAATACCGTCGACGATATTTTCCGCCAGCGTTTCCACAGCCGCACGAACCACTTCCGTTTCCGGAAGCTGAGCCGTGTCGCGGCCTACAATCTGGCCCACCGCACACCTGGCGTCCGGCAAGCCCCGTGACAGAGCATGATAGACGTCGAGACCGGCGTCCGCCAGCCCCTTCCAGGCTACCGTTGTGGATATCATCCAGATAGCGGTCATCCACTCCAGTGGCGCCCAGACACGTCCCGCAACCCACACCAGGGCCCATGTGGCGGCGCCGGCCATCAGAGGGATGCCCAATGCCAACACCATGCCGCAGATCTTCAGACGACCAGGGCCCAGTGAATCACGATTCACGCGCCGGTCGTAAGCACCAATGGCAACTCCCATGAGGGTCACGGGGTGCGGCCATCTACGGGGATCGCCGACCAGGGCGTCAACGCCCAGTGCCGCGGCTCCCAGACTCCAGGTATTTACCATTCTGGCCCCAACTTCCGAACATCCACCGGCCGTCCCGCAACCATCCAAATGACATGTTCTGCCGTACGCGCCACCTGCTGATTCAAGCGGCCTAGCGCGTCGCGATAACGCCGGGCCAACGCATATTCGGGCACGATGCCCTGACCCACTTCGTTGCTCACTACCACCAAACCGTACCGGAAGGCCTCGAGAGCCCGTCCCAACGCGTCACTGCGGTGTGCGATGGCTTCGTCGGTTAAGCCGGCGTACATCCAGTTATTGAGCAACAACGAGAGGCAATCCAGCAAGACGACCGCCGGCGCTTGGCGCTGGTCCAGCCACTGGGCCACATCCACGGGCTCCTCGATCGTGGTCCAATGCGCTGGACGGTTATGTTGGTGAGCGGCGATGCGAATCTGCATTTCCGAGTCCGTGACGGTCCCCGTCGCTAAGTAAACTACGGGCCACGACGTTTGTTCCGCGAGCAGGGACGCTCGCTCTTCGGCATAGCGGCTCTTCCCGCTGCGCGCCCCACCCAGAATGAACGAATAGCCCACGACGCACATCCCACCCATCGTAATAAAGAAGACCGTCTCGACGACGGTCTATGGATGGGAAAAAGAATCTCCATGACCTTTCCTCGAAGGCGGATTCTGCGCATCCAAGGCAGGTCTCCTGGCTCTCGAACCGAAGGTTCGATTACAGTGGCGGGACCGCACCGGTTTTACACCGGTTTCCCTATTCTCTCGTGATCCCCGGTTCTAGACGGGGCGAGCACCTTGGACGATGTGCGCGACTTCTTACCGTTCATGGTATGAGAGGCGTTCGGCCTTGTCAACGCGGCAGGACGCCAGCAGACAGGGTATCTTAGGGAATGACGCCGAGGTATTGCAGTGCTGCTGCCACTCCATCATCCTCATTCGAGTCGGTAATGTATTTGGCGCGCCCTTTCAACGCATCCACAGCATTCCCCATGGCCACCGGGTACCCGCAGAGCCCAAACAACCCCATGTCGTTCGGTCCATCGCCAAACACCATGACGACCTCCGGATCCACGCCCAAAGCATTCAGTACCCGGCTCAGCGCGCTCTCTTTGGATACGGACTTTTCCATGACCTGGATGAGTGCCCCATCCGGCGTTGCCCGAATCTGCACATAGGGGTCAAACGGGCGAAGGACGCGTTCCCAGTTCGCATTCCCCGACAAAATAATTTTCGTGGGTGAGAGCGCTTGTATCTGCACTTCATCCACCGTGTGAGGGGGCGGATAGGGCGAGTCGGCATTGATGACCTCATCCGCAATCTGGGATTCAAGGCAGTACCAGGCGTCCTGAACTTCAAACGAAATGATGGAACGAGGGTCCGCGGATAACACGGACTGGGTGATTCGGGAGCTGACAGAAGGAGGGATGGTCCGATGGTCGTAGACGAGCCCGTCGGACTCATGGATGGTGAGCGCACCATCAAGATAGATCACAAATTCTCTCAAAGCCTCGGTGACCAGCAAATGCCGTACGTCCCGCGGTGGCCGTCCCGTGGCCAGGACGATGGAAATCCCGTGCGCCCAGCACGCATCCACCGCCCGCAAGGTTCGCGGCGAGATCGTCTGGTCACGGTTCAGCAAAGTCCCATCCAAATCAAGAACAATGCATTTGATGGCAGCCATCATACCTCCTTTTGGCCCGGACCCTCTATCTCGGCCGTTTAGTCCAACCCCTGCTCCAGCCATGCGCGAACAGCCTCCGGAGCGGATGGAAAATACAGGTGGCTGTAGCCTGCCAAAAGGGTTGGGGAACTGTGTCCCTCAGGAGCCATGGGCGCGCGAGCCGACGAGACCGCATAAGCCGAAACCAGCCCGCTTGCACGATGGATTTTGGAATGATGGTAGGCATGTCCTCGAAACCGACTGCCGGACGGAAAAACCCCGTCGGACAGTACGGTAAGCTCGCGGTATCCTAATTCCTGCAACGAAGGTGTCATCTCCGTTTCCATGGGAATAGCCCCGACCATCGGAAATCGCTGCCCATGGGACCATATGGCCTCTCCCAGAAACATATATCCGCCGCACTCAGCCAATGTTGGGAGTCCATCCGATAAAATGCGGTCACGAACATCACGCATCATGCCAGGATGTTGGACGAGATCCTCCACGTACTCTTCCGGAAATCCCCCGCCCAAATATAGATGCGTCGCCCCCAAGGGAATGCGCTCCCCCAAGGTCGGTCGAAACCACAACAATTCGGCCCCCATGGCCGTCAACAAATCCAGGTTGGCCGGATAATAAAAATTGAAAGCCCGATCGAAAGCGATGGCGACGCGTGGTCGTTTTGCGGGCCGGGACCAATGGGGGAGTGGGTCCGCGAGTTCGGAATGTTCATCGGCCATCGCCACGCGCCAGAGTCTATCGAGGTCCAAATTCTCTCCCAACAGCTGTCCCGCGACGTCAAGCTTGCGGCGACTATCTTCTCTCGTTTCCTCGGCCGTGACAAGTCCCAGGTGTCGCTCTGGCAATATGACCGATTCGTCGTGTCGGAGAAAGCCCAACACGGGAACGCCGGTCTCCTGCTCAATGGCAGACTGTACCATCGCCGCATGGCGCGCGCTGCCGACCCGATTCAGGATGACTCCCGCAAGGGTTGCATCGCCGGCCAGAACCTGGAATCCCTTCACGATAGCCGCCGCCGATCGCGCCATGGCATGAATGTCGAGCACCAAAAGGACAGGGCAATCCAACAATTCGGCCACGTGCGCGGACGATCCCCAGTTGGCGTCCGACGACACGCCATCCAACAACCCCATGACGCCTTCGATGAGCGAGATATCTGCATCCTGACTGTGCCTCAAAAACGTTCGACGAACGTCCGCTTCTCCGCCCATCCAAATATCCAAGTTATAAGATGGCCGGCCCGTAACTAGATGATGAAAGGACGGGTCAATATAATCTGGTCCCACTTTGAACCCTTGCACGCGTTTACCTTGGGATGTCAAGAGCGCCATTAACGCTAACGTGATGGTGGTCTTCCCGTTTCCACTGGCGGGAGCGCCGATAAGTAAACGGCCTGTCACCACAGAACCTCCTCGGTGGGGCACCAAATTCAACTACGATAACCTATGTCCATTCATGTTACCACGGAGCCACGCTGAAATTGCCGTCCCGCGGGCTCTAGGATAAACCTGTGGGATTGGCACGTTGACAATCGAAGAGGAAGGAAAAGAACGGAAGCACATCCAATCTGTGTGATCGCGACATCAAACGCAGAGGAGTGCTTCCTATGAATCAGCCTATCCTAAATCTCTTAGAACTCCAAGGGGTCGACGTCATCGACGTTTACGACGCGACGAACGGCGGCAAAATTGTGGAGATCGTGTGTCACAAGCCCGATCCATGTCCTTGCGGGCACGGACGGTGGCATCGGCATGGCCGTCTCGCACCCCGCCAAGTTAGCCATCAGTGGGTTGGCGTGCATTGGGTCCACCTGCGGTGGACGCCGCAGCGGTGGCGCTGTACCGCCTGCCGGCGCACCGTGGTCGACCGTCCGGGACAGTTGCGACCCTGGCAACGATTGACGCCGGTCGCGCAAGCGGCCGCTCTACTGGCTTTGCAACGCGGGAGCTTCCGCGGCACGGCGGCGATGTTGGGCGTGGGGCCCGGTGTCCTGCGTCGATTGGTGGACCGCGTGGTGCCCCTCGAAACGCCACGCTGGTGGGACGTCCCCGGCGATCTGGTGCTCAGTGTGGATGAGCACAGCTTTCGCGGGACCGATTTGTGCATCACCCTCGCGATGCAAGCGCCCGTGCGCCGCCTGATTACGGTCCTCACGGATGACCGCATCCGCACGTGGGATGCGTGGTGGCAAACCGTGCCGGCGTCCGTGCGGGCGCGCGTTCGCGTTGGCACCTGCGACCTCAAGGCGAGCTATCGCAAGGGCTTCGAGCGGTGGGGCTCCGACCAGCTGCGCGTGGTCGCCGATCCGTTTCACGTCGTTCACGATGCGAATCGGCGGCTTGACGACATCCGACGGTTGGAACAGCAAGAAACCGGCCACGCCATCCCACGCTGGCCCTTGGTCAAGGCGCAAGAACGTCTGACGCCGCGGCAAGCCGCGGCCCTGACGCGCATTCGCCAACAATTCCCGGCGCTCGGTGCGCTCCATGCGCTGAAAGAGAGTCTCCGGGACTTCTGGGCTCAACCGACCCGTGCCGACGCCGAACAGCATCTCTCCCGTTGGCTGATCAACGCGGATGCATGCGACCACGCCGAAGGTCGCGTCTGGGCCGGCCTCATTCGTCGGTGGAAGCCGACGCTCTTGGCGCATTGGGATCAACCAGAACGATGGACCAACGGGTACCTCGAAGGGTTGCACACGAAAATGAAACAGCTCAAACGCGTGAGCTATGGCTTTCGAAATCGCGATCGCTATCGCCGGAAGATGTTGCTTGGATTCTTACCCTCCTCAGGGATCCCACAGTTATTGACATAGAGCCACCCCGGGATTGCGTCCGTCATAAAATGTGGGTAAACTACACATAGAAATACAGGTGCACGCCATCCGGCCCATGCCGAATGACGTGCAGAGCTCCGAAGTCTGCGATCGATTGACGAAGAGCGACATCGAGTAACC
>NZ_JABBVZ010000072.1 GCF_012933365.1 Sulfobacillus harzensis
GGGCGTGGGGGCAAATGGCCCTGGCGTTCGGGGCAGAATCCTTGCCCCATCTGCAAAACGGAATCCCGAGAGGCTATTACAGTGTGGAGGGCGGAAATGGGTTTTACGTGGCTAAGGTCCAGGCTAAAGAGCAGGGAGGCAACTGCCGACGCGAGCCCCATAACATAGGCAAAAACCAACCCCAAAGCGGTGGTAATCCAAGGCACAGCGACGCTGTGATAACTCTCCGAGGCCCGGTAATACCAGAACCGGTCCGCGCGCGGCGCACGCTCTGGGTGGTCCAGAAATGCCATAAAGTCGTCGGGAACAGAAATGCCCGTAGCCTTCGTGGCACGCAACATAATGGCCGAGGGCAAGAGAGTATTGACAATTATTAGGGACGTGACGAGCCAGCCGAGTGAAAACAACACCATCCACCAGTGCGGCGTAAAAAACAAGGAAAATAGGGCTCCCCACACGGCAATGGCTGTTATACTATACCAGATCAGACGAGGCAAGGGCTTTCCTGCGCAAAAAGTGTTAATGAGCGCTCGAGACCACGACAATGTTGTTAGGTCTCACACTGTTTGACCGGCCCGGTCTCATGATCGCTGGCCGGGCGGAGCCAAGACAAAACCCGGATCGGGAGGATCCGGGTTTTGTCAGAGTTCGCCCGCATCAAGCCAGGGTTGGGTGACTAATTGGGCCAACCAGCGGCGGCGGGCCTCGCGGGTAGGCGGAAACGCATGATACGGCCAGTGCATCGGGTCATACCAGTGTTGAAACCGGGACCAGGCGTCAAGGATTTCCACCCGACGCAACAAGCGCGGGACGTCCTCGAGGTGCCACCCGGCGCACGCGATGAGGAGATACCCTTCCCAGGTGTGGCGCAACACATGCGGCCCGTCGGGCCGCTCCGCCACAATCCAGTTCGCGGCATCGATCAGGACGTGCGCGACCCGGCGAATCCGCGTGGAGGACACGGCTTGGGCGGCAAGAAAGTCCAAGTAATCCTGAATCCACGGGGAGCCCTCGCCGTTGGCGGCATAGACTTCCACGCCCGCAGCGATAAAGCTGGGCACGGCGACAAAGCGGTCGGTCATGCCGGTCGTCCCCCTTTGGGTGTCAAGGGTTGTGTCCACTGCAACTCCGCCTGGGCCGTCGCCACGATGCCATCATCAATGACCGTCTGCTGGGCCACGAAGGCCGCGAGCAGACACGCCCGGGCCCAGGCGTTGAGGCGGCGGGGTCGACCTTGAGCCCACTCATGCGCGGCGTTGACGGCGGCGTCGGTGAACACCGGGCGATCAATCCCGACCTGCCGGAGCTGGTGGATCAGATAGTCGGCGGGTTCGGCCGCCGTGAACGGCGGCACATGAAACGCCATCGTCACCCGTTCCCGAAAGGCCTCGAGCGGTTGGAGCGCCAACTTGTGCCGCAGTTCGGTATGACCCACGAGAATCAGTGCGAGCGGCGCGGTGGTGTCCATGGCAAAATTCACGAGCGTTCGCAAGGCTTGCAGGACGGCTGGGGCCAGCCAGTGGCTTTCGTCGAGCACGATCACCGGAAGGCGCCCGTGTTGGGTCGTTTCTGTCCAGAGCGCTTGGCGGACCGCGCGCTGCGTCTCGAGGGGACGATGCGGAATGGGCAAGTTGAGATCATAGGCCAACTGACGATAGAGTGTGCGGGTGGTCCAGTCCTCGGCCACGGCGAGATAGAGCGGGTGATACTGATTGGGGTTCAGTGCCTGAACGAGGGTCCGCATGAGCGTGGTTTTGCCCAAACCGGACTCCCCGGTCAGGAC
Source organism: Sulfobacillus harzensis (assembly GCF_012933365.1). GTDB lineage: Bacteria > Bacillota > Sulfobacillia > Sulfobacillales > Sulfobacillaceae > Sulfobacillus_B > Sulfobacillus_B harzensis. The sequence goes on from NZ_JABBVZ010000072.1 coordinate 1,784, forward strand.
CCAGACGCCGCGTTCCGCGAGGATATGATCCAACCGGGCCCGGCATTCGGCGAGCGCCGGCGTCGGAAATACCGCTTCCGGCGCTGGATCGCGGGGAAAGGGCGCCCGGCGGGCGCCAAAATACTGCCACCAATTCATACGTCGTCGGTCCTTTCTGGCGGCCGGGCCGCCCAGTCAATGCCCCCCTGATGGCGGGCCTCGCGTTGCCGGGCCAAGATGGTGAGATAGCTCAAGCCGGGCCCCATCGCGGGTTTGGGCGCCGGGGTGGCCTCCAGGACGGGGGCCGCCTGGTCGGCGGCCCCCGCTTGGCCATAGCACTGATTTTCGTACCAGACGTCGATGGTTTCCGGGGCGTGCGGATCCCACCGTAGCTCCACCCGACATTGCAATAACCCCTCCGGCACGATCCAGCGGTGCCCTTGCCATTGCACTTGGCCCGTCTTGTCCACGGTGCGGGTGCACCGCTCTTGAAACGCGGCGTGGAGCACCTCCCATGACACCGACCGATGCAGCGACCCGGCTTGCCAGCGGACGAGGGGCGCCTCTCCTGTCTCGCGATGCACCCGCCGATGATAATGCGCCTCACACCAGGCGGTGAACCACGTGTTCAGTTGCCCCAACGAGTCCGCCGGTTGGACCCGGAGTTCCGGCAAAAACGACGATTGCACAAATCCCCAGAGTTTCTCCTGTTTGCCTTTACCCTGGGGAGTGTAGGCGGGGGTGTGGATGAGACGGATATCCAATCGCGCCAGAATGCCCTCCAACCGCTGACTCACGTAGATTTGGCCATTGTCACAATAAAATCGCCGCGGAGCACCCCAGCGTTCCAGGGCCTGCCGTAAGAGGGCTTCCAGCAGGTCGGTGTCGGCGGACCAGGCAAATTGCCCGGCCATAATCCGCCGCGAATAGTCATCGAGGATCACCAGACAATACGTCGCGCGCATGCGGTCGGGCTGAGCGGGCGTGGGATCGGGTAAAAACGGGCCATTCATCACGTCGCTTTGCCAAAGATCCCCCGGACCGGCCGCCTCCCACCGTTTGTAGCGTTTCGGGGCCGCCGTCCGGATGCGCCTTTTGGTCCAGCCGGCGCGGTGCCAATGGCGATATAACGTACTCCGGCGAATCCCGTCCACGGCGGCCGTGGGAATCCCGGCGGTCGGGGCCCACGCCCGGAGCAAGGCCAGCACTTGCTCGGCGCTCCGCTCGGGGACTTCCTGCTTGAAGGCTACCGCTTGCTCCCACAACGCGGGCGGAATCGCCCGCAGCTGTCCGGCATCCGCGCGGGGTTGCGGGCGCAAGGCCGCAAAACCCCCCTGCCGATAGATTTGTAGCCAGCGTCGGAGCGTCCGTTCGGACGGGGGCGCCACATGGCCCGTGGGGGCCGTGATGGGCTGTTCACCCAATTGCCCCAGATACGCCGCCCGGGTTTGCGGAGTGGTGGCGGGATCGAGGCAGGGACTAATCACCCGGTACCGGTACAAGGCCCAAGCTTCACATTCTTCCTCTGTCATCCGACAAAATCACCTCCTGAGGGGAGGATAGCGGGTTTTGCCCCGCCCGAGCCCCTGCCAATCAGGGTGGGGAATCCGGGTGCTGCCGCACCCGACGCCCTAAATGGGTGACGGCGGAGATGGGAGCCGCCGGCATCACCTCGGGCGCCACGCTTCGCCACACGATCCAGCCAGGCATCCGCTGGGCCTGCGCCACGTCGAGCACCTGTAACGTGATGGCGGCCCACGCCACACACAACCAAGCCCAGTCGCCGGATCGGGCCGTGGACGGGGGGCGCCAGGCCGGGCTCACTAGGTCATCCCACCCGATGGCCCGACTCTATTGGGCGACCAATGCCCGAAATTCGGGACTGACGGCGATCCAGGGCCGCAGGTGCGCCCGAATCCAGGCCAAGCTCCAATGCCAGCGGTCAGCGGTTTGCTGTAAGGAATGCCCGTCGACCGCCACCGCGGTCACCGCCGCCTCTAAAATCCACAGAGCAGCCAATTCGTAAGGGAGAATCCAGGGCGGGAAGAGGGTCTCGACGGTGTGGCACGCGCGACAGCGGAGCCGGGTCAAGGCAATGAAATCAATCTGATCCGCCGCCCATTGCAACGCCCGCCGTCGGCAACCTTGGATTTCCCGGGGGGCGTGACACCCCGGACACGGCCGCAGGGCGGGCAACATGGTGACCAAAAACTGGGTGTAAAGCTGACAGACGGCCTCAAAAGCCGTTATACTAAATCCGGATTGCATGAACTGAGAGCAGGGGTCGGCCAGGACTCCCTGCTCTTGCCTCCTTTACGGAACGTTCTGTTCCGTATGAAACCGGATCAGGGGATTCAATTCAACGATTAAGTCCAAATTTGCAAGATTTTGGCCCGTGGCCCTCGGCCACGGAAATCGAGACGAATCCTACGCGTTGCGGTCAAATAACGTGGGACCTAACAACAATGTCATCCTTCCTTCCGTTCATCAACAACATGGATAGTATATCGAACTCCATGTTGGTGCCTACAAAGTTTGAGAAACATCAAGCTTTTGTCGGACGGCACAAATCGCCGGTTGCTTGCAAGCATGCAGCGTATCCATGTTGTCTACTCTTAGATACAAACGGGGGCCTCGCTGCTTTCCGGGGAGTCTCCCGTGCCTATCTCTTGGAGGGAATCCCCGGTTTGTTCTGTCTCGTTTGCTACGTTCAAACCGGGGGTGAGCTGAAGATTGTTTGTACAGACAGACCAAATTCGATCGAATGAGATGAATGCGCTATCGCGCACCTTGTAACCTGTGGCCCCTCGGTTTTTCCGGTAACTGGGCAACTAGTGATCCCAAGCGACATGGTCTTGATCGATATCCTGGAGGGTCATGATGTATGCCTACGTCCTGTTCTGGATCCAGGGGACTGCACGCAAGGGGTTCTTGGAGACGCTTAAGGGAGAACTGGGTACGGGATTGGAATCACCCGCATGATCCCATTTCTGACGCGTCGGCAGCAACGCTGTCGGAATCTACGCCGGCTATCCCAGAGGCGGGCAACAAGGCACATCGGGCTCAAAGGGACCTGGCCGCGCAACAGGAAGAACCTGAGCGACTACGCCCAACACTCGAGGACAGGGACGTCACCCTCCGCCTAAGCATGGGGGTGGAGGTTGTCCCAGGCTTCGTGGATTTTGATTCCGTAGAGCACGTATTCCGCACCTAAATTTTGGTAATCGGGGTTAAATAGTCGCGTAGCCTCTGCGGAGCGTCCGTGCTATGCTGTCCCTAACAATCCTTGCCAATCCCGGCAGAGGGAGGGACACCGCCTTGACGGACCGTGAGATCATTGAAGCCTGGCTGGCCTCGAAGAATCCTAGCACAGCCCGTGTCTATGGCCCTGTGGTCGCCGACTTCCAACGGGCCATGGGAAAGCCCCTAGCCGACGTGACCCCGGCTGATGCCCGGCATTGGCTGAACCAGTGGAACGAGCAGGAGCCTGCCACCCGGGCGCGCAAGATCCGCACGCTGCGCTCGCTCTATCGGTTCGGTCAAGCGGTGGCGGACTGGCCCATCAATCCCTTTTATACCCTGCGGGACCCGAAAATCCCCGAACGGCTCAAAGAGCGCATCCCCACCCCGGAACAAGTCTGGGCGCTGATGGCGGCGGCGCACGCCGCCGGCCCGCGACTCGGCGCGATTGTGACCTTAATCTTTGGCACCGGCTGCCGGATTTCGGAAGTGACGACGGCCACCTGGGGCCACATCGAGCGCACGCCCGACGGGCACTGGGTCTGGCATGTCGCCCACCGGCGTCCGACGGCGCAGCTCCCCTTGCGGGCGGAAGTGGTCGCGGCGCTGGGTGCCTGGCGCGTCGCACAAGGGCTGCCGCCGCTTTGGGCGGCAGACGATGAGACGCTGCTGTTCCCGAACGCGGACGGTGAACCGTGCCATCCGTCCGCGCTGTCCACGGCCATCCGACGGATCGCGGCCAAAGCCGGGCTCAAACACGCCATCCCGCCCCAGGGGAACCGCCACGCGCATGCGGGCATCGCCCTCGAGCATGGCGCGCCCGTGGAGCTGGTCCAAAAGAGTCTGGGGCATCGGCGCCGGACCTCCACCGAGCGGTATTTGACGGCCGTAAATCTCCCCAAATCGTCGGCCGACGTCCTGCCGTGGGGACCATCCACCTCGTCGTAACGACGGCTTAAAGCATGAGAATAATTGACAATTCTGTGGGCATCTTATACGATGAAGGCACAAAAGCATAAACCCCGTCCTAGTCGTGACACTAGAACGGGGCGGGTTGGTCGGCTCAGTTTTGCGGGCCGGGGGCCTGAGATTTTCAGGGAATCACGTCGCGAACGCTTCTTCCCTGAAGAGCCCCAACGAAGAATCGCGAAGTAGCGTCCTCACGGTGCTACTTCTTCTTGTTTCGGCGGGTCTTCTGAATGAGCCGCATCACGAGCTTCACGGATGGAACCACGAGAATGAACTCAATCGGCATGCGCCTCCCCCTCTCTCGACCCGCGACACCGAACCGACCGCATAACGAGAGGGGGTACCCGACGACGACCTGCGTATCTTCCTAAATTATACCATGTCCGACCTGTTCGAGGACAGCCCTGAAGACCACCGGCAGATCCCCCAAATCCTCGCTGCCCTGCGGATTGGCAGGCTTTTACCGAAACGCGAAAAATCCCCGGACGATACGCCAGAAGATGGTAAGGTCGAAGGGTCCTATCACTTGAGGACAGCGCACCACCATTCTGATGACAGGGAGGACAATTCAATGTCCACGTATCAACTCGCCGTCAATGAGCGACGGCTACTGGCCGAATTCCCGGCCTTTTTCCACTCGTTTGAGGAAATGCTCACGGAGTTAACCCAGAATGTGAGTAGAGTCCGGTATTGTGTGTACAAAGGGCTTAAAGATTTAAAAGCCATTGGGTTCCCTTGGTCGATTTGAAAGCGACAACCAACAAATTCCAAGGAGGATCGCGCAATGGCTCACCATCAGGCCTTTACAAGTTAACCGTAACACTGAGTAACACGGCACCAGTAAACGTTGAGATATGGAATGCCTCCGGAAACCATCTTATTGAACGCAGGGACGTGCCCGCATCGACGTCGATCCGGACCTACACAATTGACTACAGCGTGCAAAAGCATTATCCTTCGCGAACATTCCATGGCAGGTCGATCTTTCAGATTAGTCCTGTTGTTCCGTCTTCAGATAATATCGAAGTTCGTGTTTGGGAACCCACCGCCGCATTGGTGGATATCTATTCCTTGGGTGTCATCCGTCAGTAGGTGATATTCGGTTCGTCTATCCCTACGCGGACGGTGTTACGGAGAGTCCGGCAATATATTGCCTATTCTGATGGCTAGTAACCGCCAATCGGATCTCATATACATTCCCCCCAATTTGAGCCTGAACATTGAGGTCGGTTTCCACTACGCGCAGTTTGGCAACGTGAACGATTTCGTCCGCCCGCCCCACGTATGAGACCTGCACTCCCACCAGCGGTTGGATGGTCGAAAACGGAATGTTGGGCGCCAGCTCATGCCACCATGTGGGATTATCGGCCTGAGCAATATGAATCATTGCGAAGTGTAACTCTGTTGTGGCATCGGCCGCATTGAGCGGCGCATTGCTCTGCCGCCAAGCCTTTGTCGGGTTCCCTTGTATCGTCAGCGTCCCCATCGGGATGTAGTTCGTTGCCAGGGTAAGTCCTTGCGCCTTCACCGCCGTCGGAATCCCAATTGGTATGTATTGAGTATTAGGTGGTATTGCCGATGCGCTCTTCCCGTTAACCCGGGTTGATACCAAATTCGCCCACACGAGGTATCTGTACGGTGTCAGGTACAGGGCATTCAAAGGATAGCAAGCCTCAAGAACAATGGACGAGTTATGGGAGTTGTAAACAGGAGTTCCCGTATGTAACACAGCACTCTTGGTCACGTGATAGATGAGGGTTTTGTGGCGATCGACCACTTCGATCACCGCGCCTGGCTTCAACTCGTTTATGCGGTGAAACCATGTGACATCGTGCGCCGCCAAGATGCTGGTGCCGTCTTGTCCGGGCATAACGCTCGCTCGAAGATGACCCACGCCCACGTTAAGTTCGGCATCTTGGGTGCCTTGCAACACTGGCGCTGTCACTCCGAGCGACGGGATCTTCATTACCGAGAGCACATTCGTAGGCCAAGATGTGGCAGTTGCTACCGCTTCTCCCTTCGTGGCTCTGCCCGGGGCCGCCTTCAACGCAGATGAAGCCAAGTGATGTCCGACATACCATGAGCGAAGATAGAAGAAGGGTATACGGCCCAAAACAACGACGCCCACCATGAGGAGACCCCACCCGGCCCACCTGAGGCCCCGTGGGGTCTTTCGGCGCAGGCGCTTTTGAACCTCCCGCTCAAGCTTCTTGCGCGCGACCCGTGAGGGAACCAAACGAGCGATAGGCGAGCCGTCGTGTCCGCCCCGTTCGTGATACGACATCGTCCTCCCCCTCTGGTTCACCTTGTCTTTTTCCTTACATTGTAAGGCAACTTGACTTCGGAGGGAATTCCATGTGCCACGTAAAGGACCGTTTAGTGCATCATTCGCAACCTTAAGCACTGGGAGTTGTGCTTCGGTGAATTCCCCGGCGAAGAGCCCATTTCTGCGGGTTGTTTCGTGATGAGTGCGGTGGGCGTCCCCGTTTGATAGCGACATTCACCGGTTTACGAATCCTCGCCGATACCCTATAAATTGTACCTTCGATGTTGACGCACGACTACATCTAGGGCACCATGGAGGTACGTCAGGTGAACCCCCTCCCCGGGGGTTCTCAATAGGGAACCCCGTGCGAATCGGGGACTGGCCCGCAACGGTAACAAGAACAGACAAGACGGCGGCCTCCTCGGGCCGCCACCCACTGAATCGTGAGATTTGGGAAGGGCTTGTCCTGAGTGCTTGAAGTCCGGAGACCTGCCTGACGATCGAGACTCGATACCCTCGTGGAGCGGGGTCGTGGAGTCATGGTCGTTGTCGGCTGAATCCCGGACAAGATCCTGATCTTCACACACCGTGCCCACGTTGAGGAGGACACGGATCATGCTGTTTTGCGCGCGCGTCAGCCCACGGGCTGGCGGGATCCCTTCGTGGGCTGCCGCCATCGCCCGACGAGGTGCCCCGTGAGTGCCGGCCCTCGTGGAGACATCACGCACCGCGTGCTGCCCAGCGATGTCAATCATCTCGGCACCTTATTCGGCGGGCGTCTTCTGGAATGGATGGATGGGGCGGCCGAGATCGCCGCTGCGCGGTATGCGCGGCGGGTGGTGGTCACCGTGGCCATGGAGCAGGTGGTGTTTACCCAGCCCGTGCAGGTGGGCGATCTCGTGCGTATCGAGGCCGCGATCGACCGGATCGGGCGGACGTCCATCCGGGTGCAGGTGACGGCGTGGCGGGAGTTGACTGACGGAACCGCCGTGATCGCCTGTGCCGCGCGCCTCACGTTCGTCGCGTTGGACGCGTCCGGACGCCCGGTGCCGGTGCGGGGCGCCTGTCCCGATGCAGATGCCCCGCAAGCCGCCGAGACGTCGCCGTCATCCCCGGCATGAGGCTAAAGAGAAAGGATGGATGGAACATGACCTTGACAGTGACCAAGCGCGACGGGCGTCGCGAACCCTTGGATTTTACGCACGTCCGTGCGGCGTTGGATTTTGCGACCGAGGGGCTGGCGGTCGACCCCGTGGCGCTCGAAGCGCAGGCCGCGATCGGGTGGCAGGACGGCATGCCGGTCTCCGCGATCCAAACGAGCTTGATCGACGCCGCGTTACGGCAAGTGAGCCCCGACGAACCGATGTGGGACGCGGTCGCCGCACGGCTGCTGCTGTACGATCTCTACAATCAGGCGATGGTGGCCCGCCGACTGCCGACCTTGGGTTACGGGGAGTACCCGACCTTAGTGGCGCGGATGGTACAGGAGGGGTTATACGATCCGGCCCTGCTCGACACCTATTCGCCTGCTGATTTGGCGGAAGCCGGCCAGTGGATTGACCCCGATCGGGATCGGCTGTTCTCGTATGCCGGGCTTCAACTGCTCAGTGATCGCTATTTGGTGCGGCCGCGCGATGGCGGGGTGGCCGAATTGCCCCAGGAAGTCTTTCTGGGCATCGCCTTGACGCTCGCCCAAGCGGAGCGTCCCACCGACCGCCTGCGCTGGGCGCGGGCGTTTTATGAGGTGCTGTCCCGCTTGGATGTGACCATGGCGACACCCACCTTTGCGAACGCGCGCCGGCCCCAAGGCCAGTTGTCTTCTTGTTTCGTCGATACCGTGCCGGATTCCCTGGAGGGTATCTATCACAGCCTGAGCACGTTCGCCCGCGTCTCGAAGGCGGGCGGCGGCATGGGGAGTTATCTGGGGAAGATTCGAGCCACGGGCTCGCCCATTCGCGGCGTCTCCGGGGTCGCGAAGGGGGTCATGCCCTGGGCGCGATTGTATAACGACACGGCGGTCGCCGTCGACCAATTAGGCCAACGCCGCGGAGCCGTCACGTTGTGGCTCGACGTGTGGCATCCGGATGTGCGCGACTTCCTTGAGGCGCGTACCCCCCAGGGCGATGAGCGGCGCAAAGCCCGGGACATTTTCCCGGGGCTCACGATCCCGGATGCCTTCATGGAAGCGGTAGCCGCAGATGATGCGTGGCATCTGTTCGATCCCCACGCGGTCGAGGAGCAAATGGGCTTTCGCCTGGAGGACGCGTACGGGGACACGTGGAGGGCCCGCTATGCCGCCTGCGTCCAGAACCCGGCCTTGCCCCGGACGACGTGTTCCGCCAAAGCCTTGTGGCGGCAGATTCTGCAGGCGATTTACCGCTCCGGGACCCCGTTCCTGCTGTTCCGCGATACCGTCAACCGGGCGAATCCGAACGCGCACACGGGCATGATTTATTCATCCAACCTGTGCACGGAAATCCTGCAAAACCAATCCCCGAGTCATCCGCAGGAGCCGGTCATGACGGCGGCCGGCCACGTCGAGCAACGCACCACGCCGGGAGACCTCGTCGTCTGCAACCTCGCATCCATACATTTGGGTCACATGCACACGCCCGCCGACATCGACCGGGTGGTCCCCATCGCCGTCCGCATGTTGGATGACGTCATCACCGTGAATCACCTGCCGGTGCCCCAAGCGACCGCTACCAACGCGGCGTATCGGGCGATAGGGCTCGGCGTCCATGGGTACCAGCAATATCTGGTCGCCCGCGGCATTCCGTGGGAGTCCGCGGACCATGTGGCCGAAGCGGATGCCCTCTTCGAACGCCTGGCGTATCACGCCATTCAGGCGTCGGTGGATTTGGCCCGCGAACGCGGCGCATACCCCCATTTTCCGGGCTCGGCGTGGCAGACGGGCGCCTACTTTGCCCAACGCGGCTATACCAGTCCGGCCTGGCAGGCCCTGGCTCAGCGGGTCGCCACCGACGGGATGCGAAACGGCTACCTGCTCGCCATCGCGCCAACGGGCAGCACGTCGATTCTTGCGGATGCCACGCCGGGCATCGATCCCGTGTTTGAGCACGTCTGGCGGGAGGATAAGCAGTCCTACGCGGTGTGGCGCTTGGCGCCGGGTCTCACGCCCCAAACCCGTGACCAATACGTGACGGCCCATGCGGTCGATCAGAGCTGGTCGATCCGCGCCGCGGCCGCGCGCCAGCGTCACCTCGACCAGAGCCAATCGCTGAACCTCTATCGGACCGCGACGCTCGATGCCGCGACCCTGTCGGCCTGGTATCAATTGGCCTGGGCGTCGGGCGTCAAAACGATTTACTACTTCCGCAACTTTCAACCGACCGCGACGCCGGCGGTGGTGGGGCCTACACTACCGGACACCACGGCGCCGGAGACCGCGACTGCCGAGAGCCCCCACGCGATTCGCTGCTATGGGTGTGAGCTATAACCTTGGGAGGTGTTCGCATGACAACCGTGTTATCCCGATCCCCGCTCTTTCATCCGGCGGGTCCCCGCCGGCCGGAGGGCTTGGTCGGACCGACAACCTACCTGCTCGAACTGACCGGCTGTCGGTATCCGTGGGCCGACCATCTCTATCGGACGATGCGGGATTTCTATTGGAAACCCGATGACGTCAATCTGGTCGCCGACCATGCGCAATTTACCCAATTGGCGCCGGTGGAGCAAGAGACATTTCTGCACACGCTCGGTTTTCTCATTTACCTGGACAGTATTCAAATTCAAAACCCGGCGTGGCTCGCGCAGTACATCGCCGCGCCGGAAGTGGGCGCCTGCCTGGTCACCCAGGCCTTTTTCGAAACCATCCACGCCCAGAGTTATGACCATTTGCTGTCCTCGATTGTCGACAGCGGAACCCGGGAGTCCGTCTACCGCTTGTGGCGGGATCATCCGATCTTGGCGTCGCGCAATCACGAACTGGTGGCCCCGTATGAGGCGTTCCATCAGGATCCGACCCTGGAGCGCTTCGCGACGCTCTGCTTTGCGGACGTCCTGTTGGAGGGCGTGTATTTTTGGTCCGGATTTGCCGTGTTCCTGACGCTGGCGACCCGGCAGCAAATGACCGGAACGGCCCAGTTGATTCGCCAGATCCGCCGGGATGAGCAACAGCACCTCGCGCTCTACATTCAATTAATCCGCACCCTGCGCGACGAGCATCCGGACCTGTTTAGCCCCACCCTATCCGCCGCCTGGCACGACTTGGCGCGAGCGGCCGCGGAGCATGAAATCGCCTGGATGCAGGCGATTACCGGAGGACAATTTCCGGGGCTGCCGGTCGATCGGATCACGGCGTATGTCAAGTGGGTCACGAACTTGCGGCTGAAAGCCGTAGGGTTGGAACCGCTATTCCTGTGGATCGACCAAAACCCCATGCCGTGGCTCGACCGGATGGGCGAGATGAACACCGGGAAGGCCGACTTCTTCGAGCAAGCGGTGGTGAACTACCAAGACGACCTCGATTTCTCGGATATTTGACCCGGGGATTCATCAAGGACGGGGCGGAGAACGGTGGGACTCGGTGTGGGGAGCGCTATCGACGCGAGACAAGGGTGGCACATGAGGAGAGGATGCTCGCCAGCCGTGACCCTCGCGGTTGACCGAGTAGTTTCTCGTTTCTGGCCGGCCGGTCACACCGCAAAGGATGGCCCGCCGATGGGGGCATGCCCCATGTGTTTAATGATATGCGCCGGATAGGGCTGGCTCCACGCATCATTAAGGGGGGATGGATTTCCTTACCACGATCCCATCTCCAACCGCCGACTCAAGGCCACCATATCAACCCCGACATCGATCGGAACCGTCGATGCATCTGGCTCCATGATGGGAGGGCGGGAGAATTGGGCATTGCCGATAGGCGGGAATTGCTCCCGTAACGGACTTCGCCGTACTAGTGTCACGTTCGGCTAATCATTAGCCATCGATGCCGAGCGGGGTGGACTTGAGGTATTGTCGCCAGCTAGGCACTTCTCTATGGTAGATGCATGGACATGGACGCCAAGGCAGACGAACTGCGTGGGTGGCTACAACAGCAATTTCCGCAGCAACAGTTTGAGGTGACGATCCGGGGACGCCAGGTGGTGGTCGCCGGGATTTCCCCGGCGTGGCCTACCGACCCGGATCCCCTGGTTCGGTTGCGATGCCACGCCGGGGGCCACTGGGACATCAGTTACTGGCGGCACACGGGGCGCTGGGAGGTCATCCCCTCGTTGGGCGAGTCCTGGCCTGCCGTGCGGCAGGCGTTATCGGATGACCCCATGGGCTTGTTTTGGGCCGGGCTCAACTGAGCCCGGGGCTATTCAGCCAGGGGTTTGCCGGTATAGGTCCAGCGAAAAGGATGGGTATGTCGGTTATATGCGGCGAGGAAGGTCGTGAGCTTCGCCGCTAAGTCGTCTACGGAGACGAACTGCCCATGTCGCAGGAGCTTCCGTTGGAGGATACCGAACCAAATCTCGATTTGATTGAGCCAGGACGCGTGGATAGGCGTAAAGACAAAGCGCCAGCGCGGATGCGCGGTAAGCCAGTCCTGAACCCGGGCGGTTTTGTGCACGGCCAAGTTATCACAAATGCCCACGATATCTGTGATGACAGGTGGGTACTGCGCGTCCAATGCGTCTAGGAACGCCACGAATTCTTCCTGTCGGTGGCGTGGGTAGGTCTGGCCGACGACGTGGCCCGTCTGCACCTCAAAGGCAGCGAGCAAACTGAGTGTGCCATGGCGCCGATACTCATAGTCCGTCCGAGCTGGGTAGCCGGGACGGGGCGGCAGATGGGGACCAAGTTGTTCTTTCGCTTGCATGCCAGTTTTCTCGTCGAAGCTCAAAATCAGTCGGCCGGCCATCGGCAGCTCGCGATACAAATTGGTAATCGCCTGTTGCTTCGCGGCGAAGTCCGGGTCGTGGCTGTTCAGCCACATGGCCTGTTTATGCGGCTTGACGGCGGCTTCATCTAAAATGGTCCACACGGTGGACGGCGCGGGGCGCAGCGTGGTTTCTTCGTGGATAGCAGTCGTGAGATCGCGAATCGGCCATTGACTGGTCTCCTCGGGCGGACGACAAGCCAGCACGACAATGGCCATGCGGTCGTCGGGGCCGTAGACCATGGGGGGCTGTCCCAAAAGAGTCCGGATTAGGACCCGAAGGGGGCAGCCCCCTTCGTCTGGCTCAACGTAAAAAAGCGCATGGGATCAACATTTTCCGGCCCTTCTGGTACCCTGGTAAGTAAGAATTCGGGACAGGAGCGATTGTCATGCCGGATGAGACCACGCAAATGCAATGGCCTTTGGACGACCCACGCCGGGAGCCCTCGGAGTCCCGGCCGCGTCCGCGGCCGACCTTTCAAGCCTACGCCCAAATCAGTTGGTGCTTCCCATGGACCTCCAAGCGCTGATTCCCCCGCGTCACGTGGTGCGCGTGGTCAATGACGCCATCGACCGCATTCCGGATGCAACCTTTGAGGCCCCCTATGTGGGCGGCGGCCGGCCGCCGTATCATCCGAAAATGCGGACCAATTGTAAATCAGATGTTCGCATCGTTTACAAGCAAGTGGTGCGCGCCGACTACGAGCGTACCGCCCAAACCCAAAAGACCGAACATGGGCCATAGCAAGGAAAGCACCACCGCCCCGCCCATAAGTACCAGATACAACCCAGTCATTCCACGACGACTTCGTACCTGCTGAATCGTATGTTGCCAAGCGTTAGCAAGGGACTGGGTCACGGATAACTGCGCCAACCCAACGAGCGCAAATCCGGACACAAGGTAATCTAACGCGAGAACGCCTATTAAGTATCCAACACGAAGAGGCCCAGGCAGGATATGGACGACCTGTAGACCGATTAAGGTGAGTACAATTACCAAGGCGAGGGGCCAGACCACGATTAATCCTGGGACGAAGGCAGCCTTGAAGACAGTCTTGTATTCGGCAACCACTACGATCCACCGTTCTTGGGCCTCCACACCGCGCCATGCCGCAATGAGGGCAGTGACATTGGCTGGGAAGGTGACGACTCCCAGCGAGATGACGGCAAATGCGAGACTAAAGCTCATGAACCACGCGACGCGCGTCCACCCGAAGGCCAAACGTTCGAAGAGAGTAGTCCGTTGATACGGGTCCGTGGTCATTGGCGCTCACCTCACAGTTTAATCGATCCCGACAGCGCACCTTGGACAAAGTAACGTTGCACAAACACAAACGCCAAAATAAGCGGTGCGGCCACGATAAAAATAGCGGCTGCAAGGAGTGTCCAGTCGCTCTGGTAACTGCCGTAAAACGTATATAACCCACGTGTTAACGGAAATAGGTTGTTGTTCGCAAGAAAGACCACAGGCCCAATGAGATCATTCCAGACCGCGACCGCAGCGTAAATACCGACTGTCGCCAGGGCAGGCTTGGCCAGCGGCATAATGATTTGAAACACATAGCGGATGTAACCGGCGCCATCCATGGCCGCGCTCTCATCCAATTCAACGGGGATGGTTTGAAAATATCCCGTAAAGAACAGGAACCCTAAGTTCACGCCGGCCTGAACGTGTAAGAGGATGTAGCCAATGCGGTTATTGTAAAGGTGCAAGACTAATGACTCAATGAACAACGGAATCAACCCGACAGGGAGGAAAAATCCTAGAATCATTAACGTATAAATAGTTGACGAGCCTTTGAGATATCGTCGAGACACCGGGAAAGCGAGAAACACGCTACATAATAGGGCCAATCCAGTCGCGAAAAATGTGTAGACCACCGAATTGGTGAAATAGGTGCCCATATCGGCCCTGACCCAAGCATGCACATAGTTGGCCCAGACGACAGGATGAGGCAGAGAAAGAGGGTTGACAAGAAATTGCCGTGGCCCTTGAAGCGACACGGATACTAGGTAAAGCAATGGAAGTAAATAAAATGCTGTGCAGAGCGCGGCGACAATGGCCCAACGACCCCAGGAGATTTTCGGCACCTTAACTCACATCTTCCTCTCTACGGCGTAAGTAGCGTTGAAGTGGAATCGCGACAATTAATGTAACGATGAACATGACCACGCTCAATGTGGCACCTAACCCGAGATCGCCCGATCCTTGAAAGGCGGTATTGAACATAAACATGCCCAGCGTGTTGGTGTTGTTCTGACCGTCCGTTAAGACGTAAATAAGGTCGTACGTATTTAGCGCGCCGACAGCAGCAAGGAGCACATTAACGGTCATGCTTTGAGCGATTAAGGGAAAGGTAACTTGCCGAAAAACCGTCCAGCGATCCGCGCCATCAAGAGCTGCGGCTTCAAATAACTCACCCGGGATGGCATTCATTCCGGCGAGGTACACCAGCGTCGTAAATCCAAGCATCGCCCAAATTTGCACAAAAATTACCAGGGGCAAGGCTATATGGGACGAACCGAAGAATCCGGAGCTTTTATGAAATAACCCCAGGAAATTCTCCGCCGGTCCTCCGGAGGGATTAAAGATGAGCGCCCACAGTAAGCCAATGACAGTCACCCCCAAGACAACCGGCAAAAAAATGAGGGAGCGGAAAAACTGGACCAAGGGTGTTTTGTGCCGTAAGAAAGTCGCTACGGCCAGTGCTGCCGCATTTTGAAAAATTACCACGGCCGCCGCGAAGATCAAGGTATCGAGAATCGAATTCCAGAGTCCTGGCGCTTCATCCACGAAAATTTGGACGTAATTTTGTAACCCGACAAATTGCGCGGGAACACCTGGGATGGACGTGTAGTTCGTCAGGGAAATAATGATCGTCGCAATGGACGGCACCACTGCGAAGACAACGTAAAATAGAAACCCCGGTACCGCGGCCGCGTACATGGCAACACGGTTGCGACCTCGGAACATCATGGCGTCTGTCCCGCATTCCACCTAGTCGTATGGGCCATCTCTGCAATCCTCCCGTGATGAACAAGGGATGGTGTTGCCCGGGACACGAGCAACACCATCCATCTTATTTAATGACCTGTGGCCAACCGCTCTGGTACATCTTTGCCACCTGGTTGGGTGTGTATTTGCCCTGATACATGTCCATAATGGCTGTCGGGAAGTTCGTGGTTTGATCCCAGTACGGTCCCGTCGTTGGCAGCGCTGGTAGATTATTAATCGACTCGCCCTTGCCAAACCACGTGCCCAACACTTGGGAAGAGTAGCTGTTAAACGTTCCTTCGGTCAAACTCGGAGAAATGCCCGTGGCATTCACATACTGGGCATAGATTTTCGGCTGGGCAAAGAAATTGAGCCACTTCAGGGCAGCGCTCTTATCCTTCGAGTTAGCCAATACGGCGAAGGTCAGGTCACCCTGGGTAGTAGGCGTGTTGTTGCTCGCATTGTTGCTGCCCGGGAATGGGAAGAAGCCCACTTGAAGTTTCGGATTGGCTTGCTGAACCGAGGGCAGGTCCCAGGAACCATCGAGTAACATGGCGGCCTTACCGTTGGCGAAATCGCCTGGCATCGATTCCCACGGCACACCGGCGAAGTTAGGTTCAAGGTATTGCATCACCTGTTTAGTGCGCTTGAGAACCTCGATAAATTTCGGACTAGTCCACTTGGCTTGTCCATTCCAGAGGGCCGCGTCCAGTGTGGTACCATGCGGCAAGGTTGTGCCCCAGACTTCTTGCATCAAGGGTTTCCATATGAACTGCAGGTACACGGGCCCCACATTTTGCAAGCCAACAAATAATGGCGTAACCCCGTGGGATTTGAGGACTTGGTCCACATGGATGAATTGATTGTATGTTGTCGGCACCGAGAGGTGGTATTTCGTAAAGATGGTCTTGTTGTAAAATACCCCGTACTGATACACGCCGGTCACAAGACCGTAGATTTTTCCGTTGTATGACGCGGTTGCTTCATCCGTTTTGCTGAAATTCTTCACCCAGGGTTGCCCATTGAGCGCCAAAAACTGATCGTGGGTTGCCCACAACTGGGTGTCCGATTCGTTGCTAATAGTCGGATGTTTGGGTAAGGGTTCAAACGGAAGAATGCCCATGAGGTCAGTCGAATCACTCTTAATCGCCGTTTGTTGCATGGTCTGATAGCCCCCAGCCGTGTTGGCTGCGGTCTGGTACTCCACGGTAATGTTAGGGTACTTTTGGTGAAACTCCGTGTCGATCTTTTTGAGCACTTTGACGGCCGGAGGGTTTTCCCACGTAATTAACTTCACCGTCTGGGGACCACTGCTGCTGGACCCTGAGGTGCCGCCGCTTCCGCACCCAGCCAGACCCGCAGACAGTGCCGCGGCGCTCGCCAGTAACAATGCATAACGCTTCACAACGCTTCACTCCTTATAAGTTCTCACTTGCCACCAGCGTGGTCATTACAACCGACTTAAAACCCCTCCACACTCCTGCAACCGCTTGGTGGCCTCCCTCGCGGAGGTACCGAGCACTTGCATGGCAACGGCGACCTTCACGCGGCCCTGCGCGTGGATGAGGAGTTGCTTGGCCTGTTCGCGGCCGACACCCGTAGCGAGACTGACAATCTGTATAGCCCGGTTGCGCAATTTGCGGTTGGTCGGCCGCATATCCACCATCAGATTGCGATACGTCTTGCCGAGCCCCACCATTGAGCCCGTACTTAGCATGTTGAGCACCATTTTTTCGGCGGTCCCGGCCTTTAAGCGGGTGGAGCCCATCACCACTTCCGGGCCTGTATC
>NZ_JABBVZ010000073.1 GCF_012933365.1 Sulfobacillus harzensis
TCCGGTACCGTTTCGCTGGAAGTGGAAGCCCGAGGACGCAAAAAGCATGGACGCTATTTAGGAATGGCTATACTAGTGCGCATCGAGGGCGTGCAAAAGCTCTCTGGCACGCGCCATGAAATAATCCCCGACCGGTTGGAAGCGGGCACTTATCTCATGGCCGGGGCCATTACGGGCGGCGTGGTCACCGTCGCTAATGTAATTCCTGAGCACTTGCGCACGGTGTTGCTAAAGTTGAGCCAGGCGGGTGCGCAAATTGAGGAGGACATGGACTGGGTACGGCTGGTGAGTCCTCCGCGGCTTCAAGCGGTGGACATTGAAACGCTGCCCCATCCGGGGTTTCCCACGGATTTGCATCCCCAAATGGTGGCGGCATTGTCTGTTGCTGAGGGGGTCGCGGTGGTTCAAGAGACGGTGTTTGAAAACCGTTTCGGATACACCCATGATTTAGTTCGCTTAGGCGCGGATATCAAAGTGGATCGGGAGACCGCCATCATCCGCGGCGTGGATCGATTGACGGGAGCGCCAGTGCAGGCGCAGGATATTCGTGGCGGTGCTGCCTTAGTGCTGGCGGGGCTGAAGGCAGAAGGCACGACGGTGGTCGATGGGGTGGAATACATCGACCGTGGGTATCATCGCATCGAGCAAAAGCTGGCGGCGTTGGGAGCGTTGATTCGACGCACGGCTTAAGGTAACAGCGACAAGGAGGCGGGGATCATGCCGGAAACGGTCGTGGTCGCCGTTGCACGCACGCCCTTTGTGACGTTTGGCGGGGCGTTGAAGGATGTGCCGGCGACCGATTTGGGGGCCGCAGCGATTCGTGGGGCGCTTGAGCGAAGCGGATTGGCGGCGGATGCGGTTGATTACGTGTATATGGGACAGGTGGTGCAAGCGGGGGCCGGGCAAATCCCATCTCGTCAGGCAACGATGAAGGCGGGTCTCCCGGAAACGGTACCTTCTGACACCATCAACAAGGTCTGTGCGTCAAGCCTCCGGGCCGTGAACCTGGCGGACATGGCCATTCGCTTGGGCGACATTTCCACGGCCATTGCGGGCGGCATGGAGTCGATGAGCCAGGCGCCCTATTTGGTTAAAGGAGCCCGCTATGGGCTGCGCATGGGTGACGTGCCGTTTGTTGACGCAGTTGTCCATGATGGACTCTGGTGCAGCTTCGGACAATGCCATATGGGTGTCTACGGCAGTGAGGTGGCGCGGGAGTTTGACATTTCCCGCGAGAACCAGGACCGTTTCGCCTATCAGAGCCACCAGCGCGCTCTGAAAGCCATTGATGAGGGGCGGTTCCGGGACGAGATTGTGCCCGTAACGGTGCCGGTTAAAAAGGGCGAGCCACTGATGGTGCAGGAAGACATAGGCCCGCGCCGGGACACCAGTTTAGAAAAGTTGGCGCGGCTGAAGCCGGCCTTTCAGCCTGATGGAACGGTGACGGCCGGCAATGCGCCTGGGCTGACTGACGGTGCGGCCGCACTGGTGCTGATGAGCCGGGAAGAGGCTGAGCGGCGGGGGTTGGAGCCGCTGGCAACGATTGTCGCGAGCGGGTGGGCGTCCCGCGAGCCTAAGTATCTGCACACCGTTCCCGCCTATGCTGGCGAAATGGCGTTGAAGCGGGCGCAAATCCGGCCGAAGGATTTGTCCTTGGTGGAAATCAACGAAGCCTTTGCTGCCGTGGCCTTAACCTCCATCAAACTCCTGGAACTGTCCGAGGATCAGGTCAACGTCAACGGTGGGGCGGTAGCCTTGGGCCATCCCATCGGAGCTTCGGGGGCCAGGATTTTATTGACGCTGATTTTAGAGTTGCGTCGGCGGGGCGGCGGATACGGTCTCGCGGCCATCTGCAGCGGCGGCGGGCAGGGTGAAGCCACGGTGGTTAAGGTCTAGGGGGGTTATCATGGCACGCTTTTTAGTGGTGGGCGCCGGCCAAATGGGCGCAGGCATTGCAGAAACTGCCGCCACCCATGGCTTTGAGGTGTATCTCACCGACGCGCTGGCGGAGGGTCTGAGGCGCGGCACGGCCAACATCGAGCGGCGTCTGGCTCGCAATGTGGAAAAGGGAAAACTCACCGAGCAAGACAAGGCGGCCATTTTAGGGCGGTTGCATCCGATTGCTGGGCCGACCGAAGTGGCCGATGTGGATTTGGTGATTGAAGCCATCTCCGAGGACGAGGAATTGAAGCGGGCGCTATTTAACACACTGGACAGCCATTTTAGTCCCCATACCCGTTTTGCCAGCAATACCTCCTCGATTAGCATCACGCGGTTAGCCCGCGCCACAGGGCGGCCGGAGCGTTTCATTGGCATGCATTTCATGAATCCGGTGCCGGTGATGGAACTGGTCGAAGTGATTCGGGGCGAGCTAACCGATGACGAGACGGTGTCGGTTGTCATGGAGTATGCCCGACAGATGCAAAAGACTCCTGTCGAGGCCAACGACTTCCCCGGATTTGTCGCCAATCGCATTCTCATGCCGATGATTAATGAGGCCATTTTTGCGCTTGGCGAAGGGGTGGCGGACAAAGAGGCTATCGATACGGTGATGAAGCTGGGAATGAACCATCCCATGGGCCCCTTGACGCTTGCGGACTTCATTGGGCTTGACACGTGCCTAGCGATTTTGGACGTGCTCTATCGAGGGTTCGGCGATCCCAAATATCGCCCCGCACCATTGCTTCGCAAAATGGTGGATGCGGGTCTGTTAGGACGCAAGAGCGGCCGCGGTTTCTATCAGTATTAACGCTTGAGGTGGCGGCGGGACTAGTTCCAAGGTCCCGCCGTCGATTTTTGCCTAACGGGGCTGGGCGTCGGGCGTGCTTCCGGTTGTCCGGGCAGCGGTAGTTTGGTTGGTTCCTTAATTCCCAAGTCCTTGACATATTGCGGCAAGGTGACAAATTTGTATCCCTCAGCCTCCAGCACCGGAAGGATGGCTGCCACCGCTTGTACCGTCTGAGTGCGGTTGCCGCCGCTGTCGTGCATCAATACGATGGCGCCGGAAAACGCGTTGGCCAGCACTTTTTTTGTAATGAACGAGGTGCCCGGACTAGACCAATCGCGGGTGTCGATGGACCAGAGGGTCGTATAGATGCCTTTTTTTCCCAGCGCGTCCACCAGCGATCGGTTGGAGTTGCCGTAGGGTGGCCGATAGAAGGGGGTGAGGGGGATGTGGTCCTTTTTTAAGAGGGCGGCTGTTTTTTCCATGTCGCTAACCACCCCGCCTACCCCGACGCGAAAGAAGTTGACATGGGTGTAGCCATGGTTGGCCACGGCAGAGCCTTGGCGGACAATATCGGTGACAATCTTGGGATACTGGGCCACCTCGCTGCCCAGAACGAAAAATGTGGCATGGGCGTGGTAGCGGGTTAAGAGGGAGAGAATTTCTGGGGTGTATTTTGGGGAGGGGCCGTCGTCGAAGGTCAGCGCGATGACTTTTTCGGGCCGGGCCGGAGGTTTGGATGGCACGGTCGAGGGATGGGGATGGAAAGGAAACGCTGCCTGGCTCCCCGCCATGAAGGCGGTCAAAACGGCGAGAAGCCCCAGTGCCTGCCACCATCGATCCAGTTTCATGGGCAACCCTCTCTTTGTCCAAATAAGATATTGGATACCTATGAAAATGAGCCGGGTGTTATGAGGAGCAGGAATTTTTGGGTGGGACGAGAATGTCTAGTCAAAAGGGGTGGGCGGCATGCGCATATGGGGTTTGGGCATTCTGGCGATAGGGGCCTTGGTGGCGATTGTGGAGGGCTGGAGCCACCTGTGGCCGCTTCTACACCAAGCGCGGGGATTGGCCCTCACGGGTTGGATACTGGGACTGGTCGGGTTGGCGCTGCTGGTGGGACGGCGCAAGCGCGGCGCCAAGTTCCGCTACGCGCTGGGGTTGACGTTGGCCGCGGTTGGAATGGCGCTCTTGGCGGTACCGCATGATGGTCAGGGGCTGTTAACCGGTCTTCGGCTGGGCTATGGCGGGGCGCTCTTGGCGGTGCTGCCGCATAGCTTTCGGGCGTACCGCTCGTTGGCGTCCCAGGGAGTATCTCCAGAAGCATCCCGACCGAAATTAGGGGAGGAGGCTCTACAATAGAGAATCATCCGGATTTGCCGCATTTGGATCCCGAGGGACGGGTTCACATGGTGTCGGTGGGGGAGAAGGACGCTACCCAACGGTTGGCACGGGCAGAGGGAACATTGCGGACAAGGCCGCAAACGGTCCGATTGGTGGCTGAAGGCCGGGCGCCCAAGGGTGATGTGCTGGCGGTGGCGCGGGTGGCCGCCATCATGGCCGTTAAGCGCACGGCCGAATGGATTCCGCTGGCCCATCCTATTCCCATCACCGGGGTATCGGCTGATATCAAAATGCTGGACGACGGCTTCTTGGTCGTGGTGACGGTGGCCACGGTAGGGCCCACGGGAGTAGAAATGGAGGCGCTCACCGGAGTCTCGGCCGCCCTTTTAACGCTCTACGACATGTTGAAGGCTCAAGAACGGGGCATGGTGATTGAACAGGTGCGGCTGATGGAAAAGCGAGGCGGGCGTTCCGGAACCTATCAGCGAGAGGAGGGGTAACGGTGTCGGATCGCATTCGTATTGCGATATTGACGGCTAGCGATGCCGGGGCTCGTGGGGAGCGCGAGGATGCCTCCGGTCAGCTTCTTCGTGAGTGGGCGGAAGCGTTAGGCGAGGTGGTGGAAACAGTGGTGCTGCCTGATGATGCTGCGACGCTTGAACGAAGACTTTGGACCTGGGTCGGCGACGGCCTAGATGTCGTTTTGACGACCGGATCCACCGGGCTGGGTCCCCGCGATGTGTTGCCTGAGGTGACTCGACGGGTGATTGACCGGGAAATACCCGGCATCGCCGAAGCGATGCGGGCTGAATCGCTGCGCCATACCCCCTTCGGGATGATTTCCCGGGGACTGGCTGGTGCAGCGCGGGAAACGCTCATCCTTAATTTTCCTGGGTCTCCCAAGGCGGTGGAAGAGCTGTGGCCTGTGGTCGAACCGGTGATATCCCACCTGGTGCGGTTGCTTCACGGCGAGACACGCCACGAAAATTCGTGAAAACGCCCTAGACATTGTCATTGGGGCGCTATTCGAGCAAAAATGGCGCATTTGGGCCAATTATCCTAACCAGGAAATCATTTGACGGGCGCTGGGAGATTCGCTATTATCCCTTATGGAAAACCGTTAGCACTCACGGCCTGTGAGTGCTAACAGGCGGCGAAGACCGCGAGATAGATGATTTACGGGAGGGATAATCGTGGACATCCGTCCATTGAGCGATCACTTGGTCGTTAAGCCCATCACCGAGGAGAAGACGGTGGCGGGCATTGTGTTGCCCGACACCGCCAAGGATCAGTTGCAGCGTGCGGAAGTGTTGGCTGTGGGCAGTGGGCGGCTGTTGGAGAATGGCAGCCGCGCTCCCTTGGAGGTGAAGGTCGGCGACGTCGTGATCTTCAACGGCGACTTTGGCCGCAAAGTGCGGGTCAATGACCAGGACTACCTCTTGATTCGCGAGAGCGATATCGTTGCCGTGTTGGCCACCCAACCGGTGGTTGCGTAACCATTTTGATTCAAGGAGGACGAATTTGATGGCCAAGCAAATGGTTTATGAAGAAGAGGCGCGTCGCGCGCTCGAACGGGGCGTCGACAAGCTGGCCAACGCCGTCAAGGTGACGTTGGGCCCCAAGGGTCGCAACGTGGTGTTGGAAAAGAAGTTTGGCGCTCCCTTAATCACCAACGACGGGGTCACCATCGCCCGTGAGATTGAGTTGGAAGATCCGTTTGAGGCCATGGGCGCGCAATTAGTCAAAGAAGTCGCAACCAAGACTCAGGACGTGGCTGGAGACGGAACCACCACCGCGACGGTGCTGGCTCAGGCTATGATCCACGAGGGGCTCAAGAATGTCACCGCCGGTGCCAACCCGATGGGCATCCGTCACGGGATCGAAATTGCGGTGAACACGGCCGTTGAGGAAGTTAAGAAAATCGCCAAGCCCATTGAAGGCAAGGATGCCATCACCCAAGTGGCATCTATCTCGGCCAACGATGGTGAAATTGGTCGCTTGATTGCTGAAGCCATGGAGAAGGTGGGCGCCGACGGCGTCATCACGGTGGAAGAGTCCAAGACCACCGGAACCACTCTGGAAACCGTGGAAGGTATGCAGTTCGACCGTGGCTACATCTCCCCTTACATGGTGACGGACACCGAGAAGATGGAAGCGGTGCTGAGTGACCCCTACATCCTCATTACCGACCGCAAGATCTCGGCCATTCAGGACCTGCTTCCTGTATTGGAGAAAATCGTGCAGCGCGGCAAGCCCTTGGTGATTATTGCCGAAGACGTCGAAGGCGAAGCTCTGGCCACGTTGGTGGTCAACAAGCTGCGTGGCACCCTGACGGCCGTAGCCGTGAAGGCCCCCGGCTTTGGGGACCGCCGCAAGGCCATGTTGGAAGACATCGCGATTCTGACGGGTGGCCAGGTGATTTCGGAGGATCTGGGCTTGAAGCTGGAGAATGTCACGCCCGAGATGCTGGGTCAGGCTCGTCAGGTGAAGGTGGCCAAGGAAGAGACCACCATCGTGGATGGCCACGGCAAGGACGAGGACATTAAGAAGCGTATTGCGGTGATTAAGAATCAGATCGAAGACACCACTTCTGATTACGACCGTGAAAAGCTGCAGGAGCGGTTGGCCAAGCTGTCTGGTGGTGTGGCCGTCATCCAAGTGGGTGCCGCGACCGAGGTGGAGCTGAAGGAGAAGAAGCTCCGCATCGAGGATGCATTGTCGGCGACCCGTGCCGCGGTTGAGGAAGGCATCGTGCCGGGTGGCGGCACGGCGTTGCTTCGGGCCATTCCCGCCTTGGAGGCGCTCAAGCTGGAAGGCGACGAAAAGATTGGCGCCAGCATCGTCCGCCGGGCGCTGGAGGAACCCGTACGTCAGATTGCGTTCAACGCGGGGCTCGAGGGTTCGGTGATTGTTGAGCAGGTCAAGAAGGAGTCGGGCAACGTGGGCTATGACGCCGCCACCAACAAGGTGGTTGACATGGTTCAGGCGGGTATCGTCGACCCTGCCAAGGTGACGCGCTCGACGTTGCAGAACGCCGCCTCCATTGCGGCTATGCTTCTGACCACCGAGGCCTTGGTGGCTGACAAGCCGGAGAAGAAGGAACCGGCAGCCCCGGGTGCCGGTGGCATGGGCGGCATGGGCGACATGATGATGTAACACGGTTCAGGGGAAGGGGCCTTCGGGCCCCTTTTCTTTTTTTGCGCAGTGTTGATACAAGTTCGAATGGAAATTCCAAATGATGGGGAAACTAGGAGCGAGTAACCGAAGGAGGAGAAAAGATGGAAGTCACGTTGACGCAACTGATTCAAATGGCCCCGGAACTTGGCTCCATATTGCGTGACGACGTACGCTCCGGGCGGCTAAAGGCCATCCGCAAACGCGGTGTGGCAGGTCGCCCTTACGTTCTCAGCACCGAAGACCTGGAAGCTTCCGGACGCCCTGAGTATCGTGAATTAGCCGAGCTGGCGGAACGGACCCCAGCGTCGATGACGCCCCGAACTAAGCGCATGGTGTCGCAAGCGATGCCCAACATGATGCATCAAGGCACGGAACTGTTCGATATTATGGAATCCCAGCACATGATGCTGAAAGATTTGGTGCAAGTGTTGACCGAAGAGATGCGCAACCGCTATGACCGATTGGATCGGCAGAACGTGCAAATGCAGGAACTGTCGTACAAGTTGGGGCAGGCACATCAGCAAATTGCACGGCTGGAGCGGATGCTGGCCGAACGGAGCTTTGGCCGGGTTGACGAGGCGAACTAGTGAGCCGCCAGGTCATCCATTGTACGGTGGACTATTGCCGCTACAACGAACATCGCTATTGTGCGCTGGAGTCCATCCAAATCGCCCCGCAGGCCCCAGTCATGGCGGACGGTGACGCGGCTGAACTGCCCAGCACCTTTTGTGCTTCGTTTGAAGCCAAAGACGACGTCTAGCCTCTTTACCCGATGGCGCGCGTTCAGTGGACGCGCGCCTCGTTGTGCTGGTTGTCTCTTCTGCAGCGGTTCGGTAAACTGGGAGCAATCGACTAATTTGAGGAGTTTTTTGATGCGTACAGGGGAATATCCGATTGGTGAGGTCAAGGAAAGGACGGGCCTCACCGAACGACGGATTCGCTATTACGAGAGCTTGAATCTTATTCGGCCCCGACGCAGTGAGGGTAACCAACGGCTGTATTCGGAGCGCGACATCGAACGGCTATTGGAGATTAAGCGGCTCTTGGATGGTGGGCTGTCACTTCGAGCCATCCGCAATCAAATGGTACAGCCCAGCGCGGATGAGGTGGAGCGCGACGCGGAGAGTTATTTTGAGGGTAAGCGCATTGCTCACGGGGCACGGCCCCATCAGGCATCGCTATACCCTTTAAAGGATCGCGCGGCCATTATTCGGCGCTTGCTGCGCGACCAGGATAGGGAGGACGGGGAGTAGGTGAGAACGCCCGCAGACGAGCGACTAGAAGTGATGATTGGGGAGCGCGACATCCAGGAACGGGTGGCGCAACTAGGGCGGCGCATAACCCTCGATTACGAGGGGAAGGATTTGGTATTGGTGGCCATTTTAAAGGGATCGTTCGTATTCGTGGCCGATTTGGCGCGGGCGATCGATCTGCCCGTCGCGGTGGATTTCATGGCGGTCTCGTCGTACGGGATGTCGACCAAATCCTCCGGAGTGGTCCGCATTGTAAAAGATTTGGACTACAGCTTGGACCAAAAGCATGTGCTGGTCGTCGAGGATATCGTGGACACCGGGTTGACGTTGAATTACATATTTGGTCACTTGAAGTCTCGAGGGGCCATGTCGGTCAAAATCTGCTCCTTACTGGATAAGGTGGGACGCCGCCAGGTGGCGGTACCTGTCCATTACAAGGGATTTGAGATTCCGGACGAATTTGTGGTGGGATACGGGCTAGACGTGGAAGAACGCTATCGCAATCTGAAAGATGTCTGCCGGGTGGTCAAAATCTAATGGCAAACTCAGTCATCGTGCTCGACTTTGGAGCCCAGTACAACCAACTGATTGCCCGGCGAGTTCGCGAAGCCGACGTGTTCTGCGAAGTATTGCCGGGAGACACCAAGGCCTCCGTAATCCAAGACCGGGCCCCGCGGGCGGTCGTGCTTTCCGGCGGACCGGCCAGTGTGTTTGAGCCTGGGGCTCCGGGGATGGACCCGGAGATTTTTTCGCTAGGGATACCGGTACTCGGTATTTGCTATGGCATGCAGTTGATGGCGCACATGCTTGGGGGCCGGGTGGTAGCGGCTCAGGGCCGCGAGTATGGCCGTACCTTGATGCATAAAACACAGGATTCGCCACTCTTGGCCGGGGTGGCCGATCCGTCCACAGTGTGGATGAGTCATGGCGATCAGGTGATGGCGCCGCCGCCCGGGTTCGCGGTCCTTGCTGAGACGAGCAATACCCCGATCGCCGCGATGGCTGATCCAAACCGTAATTTCTGGGCGGTTCAGTACCATCCGGAAGTGCACCATACCGAGGATGGATTTAAGGTGTTTACGAACTTTCTCTATCAGATCGCGGGAATTACGCCTGACTGGAAGCCGGACAACGTCATCGCGTCGGCCGTTGAGGAGATTCGCCAAGCGGTGGGCGATGGCCGTGCGCTGATTGCTCTCTCCGGTGGGGTTGATTCGGCCGTGGCTGGAGCTTTGGCCAAAGAGGCCATCGGTTCGCGATTGACGGCCGTGTTAATTGATCACGGGCTTCTGCGCGCGGGTGAGGTTGAGGAGGTTCAAGCCGCGTTTCGCGACATTGACTTGCAGGTTGTCGACGCCAAGGCCGAGTTTTTTTCCGCCCTCGGAGGGGTGACGGATCCGGAACAAAAGCGCAAGATTATTGGCCGGGAGTTTATTCGTGCGTTCGAACGGGTGCAAAGTCTGGTTGGCACCCGCGAAGTCCTCATCCAAGGGACCGTATATCCTGATGTGATTGAATCCGGCGGGCGGGGGGCACACACCATCAAGTCCCACCACAATGTGGGTGGGCTGCCTGAGGACATCGCCTTTCGGGTCGTGGAGCCGCTTCGCTGGCTGTTTAAGGACGAGGTGCGCAGAGTGGGCGAGGCCTTGGGTCTGCCGGAGGCCCTGGTGTGGCGTCAGCCGTTTCCGGGTCCAGGGCTGGCGGTGCGGATTGTGGGCACGGTTGACGAGGAAAAGGTGGGCGTGCTGCGTCAGGCCGATGCCATTGTTCGCGAGGAAATTTATCGCGCCGGACTCGACCGCGCCATATGGCAAGCGTTTGCGGTGTTGTTGGACATTCGCTCCGTTGGGGTGATGGGCGACGCCCGAACCTACGGCTATCCGATTGTCATTCGCGCGGTAGAGAGTTTGGACGGCATGACCGCTGATTGGGTGCGACTGGACCATAACTTGTTGGATCGCATGGCCAGCCGTATTGTGGGCGAGGTGGCCGGGGTCAACCGGGTCGTTTACGACATCACCTCAAAGCCGCCAGGCACGATAGAATGGGAATAAACCTCAGGAGGCCGCCATCACTGGCGGCCCCGATATTTTTTGTGTACGCAGTTTCGCCTGATTAAGGGCCCGTTTCCCCCTGTCTTTCGAGTTAGCCCGTACATAGCCCATAGACCAAAACAGGACACTAGCGTCCGTACGCCAAAAACACTTCCACAAAGTCGCGGGTCGCCGCAAACGAGCGGATAATCGCTTAGTTGGAGAAAAAGCTAAGGGAGAATGGGGGTGTTCGGAGTCGAACGTTTCATGTACAATCGAACCATAACGTTCGGATATGAGGTGGGCTATGATTGATCGTTACGCGCGGCCACAAATGCGGGAGTTGTGGTCGGACCAGAACCGCTATCAGAAGTGGCTCGACGTGGAAATTCTGGCGGCCGAGGCCTGGGAGCGGTCGGGCAAAATTCCCGCGGGGACAGCCGCCAGACTCAGGCAATCGGCGCGGGTGGATGCTCGCCGGGTGGATGAGCATGAAGCCATATATCATCATGACATGTTGGCGTTCATCAGTGCGGTCAGCGAGACCGTTGATGCTGAGGACGCCAAATATATTCATTTTGGCTTGACATCCACGGACGTGGTGGATACGGCGTTGGCCTCGTTGATGACGGAGGCGCTAGACATTATTCTGGACGATTTGCAAGCCTTGGAGGCGGCTGTCCGAAGGCGGGCGGTAGAGAACCGCCGGGTTGCGGTGATCGGGCGCACCCATGGCATCCACGCCGAACCCACCAGTCACGGGCTCAAATGGGCTTTGTGGTGGTTGGAGTTGGGCCGGGATCGGGAGCGCATTCAACGGGCCCGCGACACAATGGCGGTCATGAAGCTCTCCGGACCGGTGGGCAACTATGCCAGCCTGCCCCCGGAAATTGAAGCCTACGTAGGAGAGAAGATGGGGCTGAGGCCGGATCCGTTGTCCACGCAGGTGTTGCAGCGCGATCGTCATGCCGAGGTGATTACCAGTCTGGCCATTTTGGGAAGCACGCTGGACAAAATGGCCACTGAAATTCGCCACTCGCAGCGCACCGAAGTTGGTGAACTGGAGGAACCATTCTCTCAGGGCCAGCGAGGCTCGTCGGCCATGCCGCATAAGAAGAACCCTATCAAGTGCGAACAAATATCGGGATTATCCCGTCTGTTGCGCGGCTATGTTGTTCCGGCTTTGGAGGATATGCCTCTCTGGTACGAACGCGACATCTCCCACTCCTCGGTCGAGCGGGTGATGATTCCCGACGCCACGACCCTAGCGGATTATCTCTTGGTGCAAATGACCCGCATTGTGGAGGGGCTGACCATCCATGCTGACCGCATGCGGCAAAATCTGGAGCGCTCCGGCGGTCTGGTTTTTTCCGGCAAAGTGCTGCTGGCGCTGGTGGATGGGGGATTTTCGCGTGATCACGCGTATGAGATTGTTCAGCGCCACGCGCTAGCGGCAAGTCAGGAGCCGCAAAAGAGTTTCCGCGAACGTCTCCTCGACGACCCGGAAGTTCAGGAGCGGGTCGGAGCTGAAAAACTTGCATCGCTCTTTGATGTGGAACCCTATTTAAGCCAGGTTGACACGATTTATCGACGGCTTGGTCTCTTAACTGATGAAGGGGGAAGAGCATGAGTCTCATTTACGAGGGAAAAGCCAAGCGAGTCTACGAGACCGACAATCCCGATCAGGTGCGGGTGGAGTTTAAGGATTCCGCCACGGCCTTCAATGGGCAAAAGAAAGCGGAGATCCCCGGCAAAGGCATCGTCAATGCTGCTGTGACCACGCGTCTTTATGGATGGCTCCAAGATCATGGCATCGCCACTCACTTTATTGAACAGCTGGACGATCGCAATCTTCTGGTTGACAAGTTGACCATGGTGCAGTTGGAAGTGGTGGTGCGAAATTGGGTAGCAGGCTCGCTCCACCAGCGCACCGGCATCCCCGAAGGGACGACGATGGATGAACCGATCATTGAATTCTATTACAAGAATGACGACTTGGGAGATCCCTTGCTGAACGAAGATCATATCCGCTTGTTGGGGGCGGCGAGCCCTGATTTGGTAGCCCGCCTTCGTCAGGAGGCGCTTCGCATCAACCAGGTGTTGAAGCCCTTCTTCCTCCAGCGCGGCATTGTGCTGGTGGATTTTAAGTTGGAATTCGGTTGGGATGCCATGGGCGAACTGAAGCTCGGCGATGAAATATCGCCGGACACGTGCCGCCTTTGGGACCAATCGAGTGGTGAACGACTGGACAAAGATCGTTTTCGCCGCGATCTGGGACGTGTTGAAGAAGCTTATCAAGAGATTTTGAAGCGGGTGATGAGCTGATGCAGAGTTTTCGGGCAGTCGTCACGGTGCGGCTAAAAGACAGTATTTTAGACCCAGCCGGCGAGGCCACCGAGGGCGTCCTGAAGCATATGGGCTTTGCCGTACAAGGGGTACGCATAGGCCGTCACATTCAGGTGACGCTGGAGGCAGAAGATGCGAAGGCGGCACGCAGGGCGGTAGAGCGGATGGCCCACGATCTCCTCGCCAACCCCGTGATGGAGGACTACGACGTTGAGGTGTTGTCGTGATGCGCGTTGCGGTGGTGACCTTTCCCGGATCCAATTGCGACATGGACACCGTCAAGGCGCTCACAACGCTGGGCGTCGAGGCTCGTACGGTGGATCATCGGCAGGACCATCTCGGGGACATTGACGCGGCCATCATTCCCGGGGGCTTCTCGTACGGCGACTACCTGCGATCCGGGGCGCTGGCTGCCAAGGCACCGGTCATTTTGGCGCTGAAGCAAGCGATTGAGGCGTCCCAGTTGCCGGTGTTGGGGATATGCAACGGGTTTCAGATATTAACCGAGGCGGGCCTTTTGCCCGGGGTGCTGCGTCCCAATCGCCATGGGGAGTTTCGCTGTGATTTTCAGACGCTGCGGGTCGTGACGGAGTCGCCCTATTTTCCCGGACTCGCGGTGGGCGATGTGTTAAAAATGCCTATTGCTCATGGCGAAGGCGCCTATTACACCCCGCCTGGGACACTGGAAGATCTCTTTCGATCAGGCGCCGCCTGGCTCCAGTATGTGGATACGGATGGGCAATTGAACGCTCTGGCCAATCCCAACGGATCGGTGGCCAATTTGGCCGGTGTGATGAAGGGGTCGGTTGCGGCGCTCATGCCGCACCCCGAGCGGGCCATGCACCAATACTTAGGTTCCCAAGATGGCCGCCGGTTTTTATCCTCGTGGCTCGAGGGAATACGGCAGGAGGTGGGTCATGCAAGCGTCTGATGTGGGTCTGACAGCCGAGGAGTATGCCCGCATTACAGAACTTATGGGGCGCGAACCCAATGATTTGGAACTAGGTCTATTTGGTGCGTTGTGGTCCGAGCACTGCAGCTACAAAAATTCCAAGGCACTCTTGTCGCGTTTGCCTCATGACGGCCCATACGTGGTTGCCGGCCCGGGCGGCAATGCAGGCGTGGTCCGGTTGGGCGATGCTCTTGAGGTGGCGTTTAAAGTGGAAAGCCACAATCACCCGTCGTATGTCGAACCGGTTCAAGGCGCGGCCACCGGTGTGGGTGGTATTCTCCGCGATATCATTGCCATGGGGGCCCGTCCCATTCTAGTCGGCGACGCACTGCGATTTGGCACCGATCGCCACAGTATAGCCATCTTAAGCAGCGTCGTGAAGGGTGTGGGTCAATACAGCAACGCCATTGGTGTACCTACCGTCACCGGAGACATCGGTTTTTCGCCCACCTATCGCACCAACCCGCTGGTAAATGTTCTGGCCTTGGGAATTCGCACCCCGGGTCAAGCCATGGGCGCCCACACCGCAAGTCCTGGGCAGCTAGTGGTGCTGATGGGCCAGCGCACCGGCCGCGACGGCATTCATGGGGCCTCATTGTTGGCCTCCCGTGATTTTGATCAATCCAGTCAGGAGCTCCGTCCGACCGTGCAGGTGGGTGATCCATTTTTAGGCAAGTTGTTAATGGAAGCGACCCTCAAGACCGTGTCAGAGGGACTGCTCAATGCTTTGCAGGATCTCGGGGCGGCTGGGCTAACGTCGGCAGTGGCTGAGCTTTGCGCGGGCTCACATGTGGGGGCAGAGATTTATCTCGATCGGGTGCCGCTTCGGGAACCGGGCCTGAGCCCCTATGAAATTATGTTGTCGGAAACCCAAGAGCGCATGCTGTTGATTGTGTCCGAGAGTAATTTAAAAGCGGTTCTGGACATTGCGGCCGACTTTGAGATTCTGGCTACGGTCATTGGCCATACCACGGACTCCGGGGACCTGGTTCTTCAGTTCGGACAGGACCCGGTGGCAAGGCTCAAAACCACATGGTTGGTGGATGACGCGCCCCGTCGTGCCGTGGATGACAGCTGGTGGCAAGCCCTCGACGAAAGGATAGAGAAACCAGTTCCCCCGGCCCCCGCCTTTCAACCCAAGCTGTTATTGGAGGTGGCATCCAGCCTGGATGGGCGTGACCGGTCTCCTGTCTATCGCCAATATGATTGGATGATTCAAACGCGAACGGTGCGAGGACCGGGTCATGATGCCGCCGTTTTGGATCTTGGGGATCATGCCGGATTAGCGGTGTCTATCGCGGGTCCCGGAAGGTGGGCGGCGGTTGATCCCTATGCTGGTGGCGCTGGCGCGGTTTGGCGTGCATTAGCCGGCCTGGCTGCTCAAGGGGCTGAGCCGTTGGGGCTGACCGACGGGGTCAATGCCGGCAATCCCGATAAACCGGAGAGCTATCGGGCCATGGGGGCCCTGATTCGCGGGGTGGCTGATGCGGCCAGAGCGGCTGGCGTGCCCGTTACGGGAGGTAACGTGTCGCTTCATAATGAGACGGACGGTGAATCCATTTGGCCGACCGTCGTTATCGGCGCTGCCGGAAGCCATCCCCATGCCCCAAAGCCGGTTGGAGACGGATTGGGCGTCTTAGGCGACGCCATTTACCTTCTCAACCCGGCTCCACTGCATTGGGGGGGCTCGGTGGCCGCATTGCTGCACCATGGACCGTCTCCGTATCCCCGCATTGTCGCGGCGGAGGGAGGGCGGGTGCTTCGCCAAGTCGCGGATTGGGTCCGAGAGAGGCCACCACGAGCGCTCACGGTAGTCGGTGACGGCGGTTTGGGACTCACGCTGATCCGCATGTGGGCCCGAAGCGGGCCGTCCTTGGGAATAGAGATTCAACTGGCGGAGACAGACACGAAAGACAAAACCCTGCGGTTCTTCAGTGAGGGGCCGTTGCAATGGGTGGCGGTGGTGGCCTCGGGCGACCAGCAGGCGACGGAAGCGGCATGGCTTGACCGGAACATTCCTTTTCAACGTCTAGGGACTGTGAAAGAAGGACCCATGATGGTGGTGGATGGCCGTTACCAGTGGTCCTATGGGGATGTCATGCGGGCTTGGCGGCAGCCGTACAAGGAGGTTGACGATGAGCTTTGAGCTGCACGAAGAATGCGGTGTATTTGGCATTTGGGGCGATGCGGACGCAGCCCAAAAAGCCTATTGGGGTACCTTCAGTCTCCAGCACCGCGGGCAGGAGAGCGCCGGTATCGGAGTGCTTCACGATGGACGCCTAGCGGTGGAAAAAGGTATGGGCCTCTTACAGGATGCGGTACCCCAGGTGGTGCAAGACCTCGCCGTCGGACAGGCCGCAATTGGGCATGTGCGCTACTCGACGACGGGTGATTCGGCGCCCGTGAACGCCCAGCCCTTATTGATGCACACGCGTTTCGGTCCTTTAGCTCTGGCTCATAACGGGAACTTAGTCAATCATCGAAGCCTGCGGCACCAATTGGAGGCCGAAGGCGCGATATTTCAAGGAACGAGCGACAGCGAGGTGCTGGCGCATTTGCTCGCCCGGAGCCGTAGGCCGGACTTTGAGAAGGCGCTTTTGGAGGCTGCGTCCCGGCTTTCGGGCGGCTTCGCCTTCGTCTTGCTAACTCCCGAGGGGTTGTTTGGGATTCGCGACCCGTTTGGCATTCGTCCTTTGGTTTTGGGGCGGACCGACCAAGGCGCTTATGTGCTGGCGTCTGAGACCTGCGCCCTGGACATGGTGGATGCGCCCTGGGTTCGGGACATTGAGCCGGGCGAGATGGTGAAAATTTCGGATCAGGGATTGGTGAGTCAAAAATTTCGTCAGTCCGAAGGGGCGCGTCCTTGTGCGTTTGAGGTTATTTATTTTTCTCGGCCCGATTCCCGGCATCAGGGCGAGAGCATGCACTTAAAGCGCCGTCAGTTGGGCAAGCGGCTGGCGGAAGAGGCGCCAGCTGAAGCCGATGTGGTGGTCGGAGTGCCCGATTCGAGTCTTCCGGCTGCTATGGGTTATGCAGAAGCCTCCGGGATACGATTTGACTTTGGCTTGGTTAAAAATCGTTATATCGCCCGCACCTTTATTGCTCCTGACGCCTCGGCACGGGAGAAAGGGGTCCAATTGAAGCTTTCGGCCGTCCGTGAGGTGGTGGAAGGCAAGCGGGTGGTACTGATTGACGATAGCTTGGTGCGGGGCACGACCTCGCGTCATATCATTCGCCTCTTGCGGCAGGCGGGCGCGAAGGAAGTCCATATGCGCATTGCCTCGCCCCCATACTTGGAACCCTGCCATTACGGGATTGACACCTCACGGGCGGGCGAGTTGGCGGCGCGAAATCTGACCGTAACGCAACTGGCGGAAATGGTGGGCGCGGACTCGCTGGCGTTTTTGTCGCCTGACGGGTTGACCTCAGCATTAGGGTCATCGGGATGGTGTTTAGCCTGTTTTGGCCGTGGTTATCCGGTCCCAGTAGAGCGTCCTGTAGAGATGTGATTTCGGCGGACTTTGACAGTTGAGGAAAAAATCCCCCCGTTGGTACGGTTGTGGT
>NZ_JABBVZ010000074.1 GCF_012933365.1 Sulfobacillus harzensis
CCGGTTCTACGGGGAGGAGGGCGCTCAAGGGGCACTCGCTACCACAGCCAAGCCCCGAGGCCCCTCTTTACCTACCACATAGGTGGGACCTGGCACGATACGCGGTTCTTCAAGGATTCCCAAACGCTTAATCACCCGTAAATGGTGATACACGTTGTTTGCGGTCAGTCCCAGCCGTTCCGCGAGTTTTGTCGCCGTCATCTCGCCGGCGCGTTCGATCTCCATCAACAAGCTGGCTCGCGTGGGATCCGACATGGCCTCGAGATATGCCCTCATTAGTTGCTGCAAATCGCTATGTTCCATACTGAAAATATACAACACTGGGAGAGCATTCATATAATTAATGAGGCATGGTACTATAGTACCGCTATAGTTAACATGGAGATGGCTATGAGAAAAGATATTCCGCGCCGAGCCCAGGCGATCGTCATCGCCGCGTCGCTCGGCGATTTAGCGGTGATGGGGCTCCGTTTGGCAGTGGTTTGGTACCTCAGTGGCCTCAGTCATCACCTTGGGGTGCTGGTCTGGCTATACGTCTTGATGGAGCTTCCCTATCTGATACTGATGGTGCCCTCCGGCATCTGGGCCGATCGGGTAGCCCGCTTTCCGCTATTTGCCATGGGTGCAATGGTACGAATAGGCGTCATCGGACTAGGTACCCTTTGGTTGACAAGCCACATCGCTTCTGCCGCTGTGGTTGTGACCATCATGGTGGCCCAGGAATGCGCAGCGGCCGTTGCCCAGCCCGCCCGCTCGGCATGGACAACGGAATTGGTGCCCCAAGAAAGCCGTGGTGCGCTTACCGTGTGGAAAGAAAGTGGGGCGGCATTGGCCGAGCTTTCCGGTCCTGCGCTTGCGGGCGTCGCTTACGGGTTTTGGAAGCTGACTGGCACGATGTTTTCTGCGTTAATGCTGGGTCTTCTGTCTTTGACAGTTGTCTTGCTTTTGGGGCGAAGGTTCGGCAAATCGGGAGAGGTTGGTGCCCCCGCTGGAGGCTTTCGGGACGGATGGCACTTTCTTCGGACCCAGCCTGGGTTATTGGTCATGATGATATTCTTTGCTGCGACCAATGGGCTTAATAATGTCGAGGCCGTATTAGTGCCGCTGCTGGCGCGCTACATTCTGCATCTTCATTCGGCTGAATTTGGCGCGCTGGCAGGACTTAGCGCCTTGGGCATGCTAATCGGCGTTAATCTGGGAGGCCGCTTCCTCATTGGCCGATCCCTTCTCTGGGTGTTTTGCGCGATGGGGGTATTTGGAGCCGCCATTGCCGCCATGGGTCTTGCTCGAACCCTCTGGGTTCTTGATGGTCTATATTTTGTGTTGGGATTTTCCTTTGGTCTTACGGAAGTGGTTACCGGGACGCTATGGCAGGTCTTGGTGCCGAGCTCGGTACGCGGTCAAGTCATGGCCGCCCTTAGCACCGTAGCCCGCTCAGCCAATCCGGTCGGTTATCTGTTGGCGGGACTTCTTGGCGCATGGCTTGGCCTTTCAGGTGGACTAATCGCGGGTGGCATGAGCATCGTGGTGTTGGCGGCCGTCGTCCCCGGGTTTCCTTCCGTAAAAGGGTTGGACGCTGCGGCCCAACAGGTTGTTGGACAAGTTGCGACTAAATAAACAGCGTGACTTGATCGCCGTGGGGATTCACCCAGAGCTTCCCAACCGGATAGGTTGTTCCGGGCTCCTCAATGAACTCGATGGCGAGATCTCCGGTTTGAAATGCTTCGCGAATGCGCTGAATTTCCTCGGGGGGCTGATTGACTAAATCAATGCTCCTGCCCATACCGGGAAGCGAAATGGCAACGAAAAAGCGCTTAGATACAGGAATGACTGTCATTTTTAGCCCACCTCGCCGTTAGTATATCAGGTTCGAGGGCCATCCTATAAGATCTTCCAGAAGTGGGTAGAACAAGGTTTAGCGCAATGAGCGAAACGGTTCGTCCGGCAATGGATGTCGAATGGTGTGTGTGGTACGATCGGCGGTAGTGATGTGGACGAGCCGGGGACATTACGAGAAAGCAGGGACAGATGATGGTGACCAGGCGAGAAGGGAGTCCGACTCCGTCAGGGTGGTTGAAGTTCGCGGCCGTGGTTTCAGCTTTAGGTATGGGCATCGTGAACTTTATCGGGTTTTTAGACACGCAAACGGGATCGGCACTCGGATGTGGACCTGATTGGCCGCTTTGCAATGGCCAGGTAATCCCGAGGATCAGCAACATTCATGTGCTGATCGAGTTTGCCCACCGGGCACTGGTGGGCGGGTTCGCGCTCATCTCAGTGGTGGTGTCTATTTGGGCCTTGTTGCAGTATCGTCGCCACATTGAGGTTAAAGTATTGGCATGGCTCAACATCGCCTTTATCGTCGTACAGTCGGGCCTTGGAGCACTCGCCGTGGTCTTCACCAACCCGCCGGCAGTTTTGGCGTTGCATTTAGGTTTTGGGCTGTTGGCGATGATTGGTGCAGTTTTGCTGGCGATATTCATTTTTCAGCTGGCGGCCCAATCCGACGGGCGACCGTCGGGCGTCACATGGCGTGCCAATACGTCCTCGTCGACGCGAATTTGGGTTGTCGGGATATGGATTTATACGTATGTGGCCATGTATTGGGGCTCCTATGTCGCATTTCGGGGTGGTGGCGAGGCCTGTTCGACTTGGCCGCTTTGTAACGGAAAGGTGTTCCCCGGGTTTTCAGGCGATGTGGGCCTTGACTTTATCCACCGCTTGTTTGCTGTCGGGCTCGCCGTCTTGGCCGTCTTGCTTTTAATTCATTTGCGTGGTGCGGGCAAAGACCGGCCCGATTTAGCGCGCGGCGCGACCTGGTTTTTGATTGCGGTGCTTATGCAAATAGCCAGCGGAGCCAATCTGGCCTTAAGTCATGTGGCCACGGGTCCCTACCTTTTGCACATTACGACGCTTATGTTTCTCTTCTCCGTTCTCAGTTATCTGGGGCTTCAAACCATGCCGGCGGGAAAAGCAAGTGAGGCCCCGATCCCCGGCAGCCGGCAGGCCGCTTCCCGACCATCGCGGACTGATGGGGTCGCTGGTGAATCCTAAACTACGTGGCTAAGGAAACGCCGTCACCCTTAAGGGTGAGGCGTTTTTCTTGTGCTATGAGAGCAGAAACGAGGGGGATAGCGATGAAGGACCTTAATGATCATGTGGTCGTTGTGACCGGCGG
Source organism: Sulfobacillus harzensis (assembly GCF_012933365.1). Taxonomy (GTDB): domain Bacteria; phylum Bacillota; class Sulfobacillia; order Sulfobacillales; family Sulfobacillaceae; genus Sulfobacillus_B; species Sulfobacillus_B harzensis. The sequence continues at coordinate 3,179 of NZ_JABBVZ010000074.1, forward strand.
AGCGCAGGGCATCGGCATGGCCATTTCAACAGCCTTTGCTCGCGCTGGGGCTCATGTAGCAATTGCCGATGTTGATGACGAAGCTGGACGAGAATTGCAACATCGCCTCACAACCGAAGGATATGACGCGATGAGTTTTAGCACGGATGTTTCGGAGGAATCATGTGTCAGACGTTTGGTCCATGACGTGATGGGGCGGTGGGGAACGATCCACGTCCTAGTCAACAATGCGGGTGTTGGGTGGACCGGAAGTCTCCGCACCCGGAGCATGGAGGACTGGGATCGAGTCATTGGCGTCAACCTCCGGGGTCCATATATGATGGCCAAATACTGCTTGGACGCCCTTCAGTCCAATTCTGACCCCGGGGTTATCATCAATATCGCCTCGACCCGCGCCTTTATGTCGGAACCTGATTCGGAGCCGTATTCGGCTAGTAAAGGGGGAGTCATCGCGTTGACGCATTCTTTGGCCATTAGTTTGGGGCCCAAGGTGCGGGTTAACGCGGTGAGTCCGGGATGGATTGACGTGACCGGCCATAAAAAATCAAGCGCTCGGCAACCCGTGGATTTGACGGACCGTGACCATCAGCAGCACCCAGTGGGGCGGGTTGGTGTTCCGGAAGATGTTGCCGAGGCGGTACTCTTTTTGGCGTCACCTCACGCCCATTTCATTACCGGCGCCAATCTCATGGTTGACGGCGGGATGACGGTGAAGATGATATACGCAGAATAGCTTCACAGCTTGGCACATCAGTGGATTCTTTTTTGGCAACCCGCGAGGGTTGCTTCTTTTTTGCCCTATCGCCCTCATGGGTGATGTGTAAGCCTACTTCGTGAATTCTACGGTCACCCTGTCCTGAAGAACGATTTGCGAGGGAAAGAATCCGAGCCAATTTTCACCTGTTTGGTGGGTGAAGCAACGGAATCACCCATTTTGGGCGATGTTCGAGTCGTTTCGACGGCGATAGGCTGGGCTCGGAATCGGAAAGAAGGAGGTCATATCCGTGACGAGAGCCGAACGACGGGCCCACCGGAGGTCACCGGCCAAAAATGCTGGTCGGATTGCGGCGTGGACGATAGGAGGCTTGCTGGCAGCTTCCATGATAACGGTGGACTTGGGCCACCTCGGAGTGCCAGGGCTTCCGCAAAGCTATGTGGTGCGATCCGGCAGCATGACCGGAACCTTTGACATTGGGTCGCTGATTGTCGACTTGCCAACACCGGCTCATGCGGTGTTGCATCGCGGTGAAATTGTGACCTTCCACAATCCGACCCAGCCGGAGGAGGTCATGACCCACCGCATTATCGCGGTTTACCCCCAGAAACACGAAATCCAAACCAAGGGTGACGCCAATCCGATGAAAGACCCCTTCCTGACCCCAGAAAAAAATATCATTGGCATCTACCAAGGAGAGATTCCCTACCTCGGCTACGCGGTTTCCTTTATTCAAAACCGTTGGGAGTGGCTATTGACCATGCTGGCCGCGATTGTGGGCATCTCTCTGATAGTGAAATGGGTCATGAAGGATGAGCCCGTAAAGGAGAAGCGGGAAGCATGAAGAGACAGGCGTGGATTGTGGCACCGGTTGCAGGGGCGATTCTTCTCGCCGGTGGAGCTGGGTCCTCCATGGCAGGCTTCACGGCCACGGCGACAGTCCAAGGCACGGCTCAGGCCATCTCTTTGGCGCAGGTGCTGCCTCTTACCCTGAGTTCGATCGAGGCGCCCGACCCAGGAAACGCCAAAAGCGGCGTCGGTCAGCTTGCGGCTCTGGGCAGCTTGACCAATGATGGCGCGGAGTCCTATTCCCCGATCGTTCAAATCTCCGGGGTGCCGGGCGCATTGCTCGGCGGGGTTGTCGGAACATTGGCCCCGGGTCAGAGTGAATTTTTGACCCTCGGGGGCTTGTCCCACCTCAAGCCGGGCTCATACACCGTCACGGTGACCGTGCAACTGGCGAACTTCACCGAGACGGCGTCAACACAAATTACCGTGAAAAAGCCGCAAAAGGATCTGGCGTCCAAGCAGAGCCAGAACTCCACTGCACCGTCAAACAATCCAGAGCAATCCACTATGAACCCAGTTCCCTCCACGAGTCCGGGCCTTCCCTCCACCAATGGAGGCGGCGGTTCAAAGTAGGGAAGCTGCGGTGGAGTCCAATGAAGAACCCCAATGGGGGATTATAAGGAGGAAAATTGAGATGACACGGACATTGAAATTAGTGAGCGCCGGAGTCGGCGTAGCGGCTATGTTGGGCATTATGGGAGCTTCCAGCTTTGCGAACTTTACGGGTGCGGCGGCCCGGAATGGCTCTAACGCAAAGAGCTTTCAGGCTGGAGCAGTGCAAATTGCTTTGGCGCCGTCGTCCAAGTCGCACGCCATAGCGGGGAGCACAGTGGGTGGTTCATGGACTGAATCGGCGGAAACATCCAACGGGCTTTCTAGGTCGACTGATGCGATTTCTAACATGGCCCCGGGCGACACATGGCAGCGAGAGTTCACGATTACGAACACAGGTTCGCTGCCTGAACTGTATCAAGTCACCGTTTCAACGGGAGGAGCCCTGTTCGGCGGACCGGGGAACCAAGCGGCCCGGGTTGATGTATGGGGTACGGGGATGAAGGGAACCACCTATCATTTGGTGACGTCGGCCTTTGAGGGGAATGCTAATAGCCTCACGAACCCCAAGCAATGGTTCGAAATTGATCCGGGCAAGACGGAGCACATTCTGGTCGATGTCAGCCTGCCATACGGTGCCACCAATTACTACCAGGGGAAGACGGGGAACTTTACGATTAACGTAACTTCCCAACAAGCGGACAATTATGCTCAGAATCCTTCGAACGCTGGAATCGGCATCAACTATCTCCAGTAACCAAAACAGTGGCCGGGGTCCCGTGTCCGATTTCGGAACGGGGCTCCTTCTCTGCATGCGGCCATGTTTGGTGGGCCCCCAGTCAATATGCTGCGAAAAATCCTGTAAACCGAAAGTGAATTTTGCCTTCGTCCCACTTTTGCTAATAGAAAACAGGGAAAGAAACTCGGTTCAGGGAGGTTGGAGGAGGCCATGGCTCAACTGCATTCACTTGAACAACACCATTCATCTGTCTGTCATCGCCGCCTCGCCGGCAATGTACGAGACTTACGCCCGATTGCTCCAGCAACCGCAGGTCATGATCCGCCTGGTTGAAGTCAATCGGACCGTCCCAGCGCTGGAACCGACCTCGGAGGATGTGGTGTTAGACGCGTCGTGTCAAAGAAGTCTGGCACTCCGATGTCCCCCCAGAGCCTCAGCTTTGGAAGGTGTCTTGACCGACCAGTCGAGTGGTCGGTTTTAGCTGCTATTCAGGACTAATTGTCGGCGATGAATGTAAAAGGTGCAGTGGCTCATGGACCCGTACCGTCGAACCAAATGATTAGGAAGTGTCGCAATCACGTGGCTCACACCATTCCAGTGTGCCTAAAGCCGCCAACAGGCAGCCACCAACCCAGTGTGCATATGGGTCACGACCAAATGAGCAGAGCCTCTAGCTGGGTTTCGCCAACGCGGGGGCCCGTCCCTGATCGAATCACCTCGGCGACTATCTTCTGGATCACCCGCTTGGGTGATTTGTTTGGTTATAAAAGTGCGGCATGATCTTTTCGACAGGAAGGCGATGGGTTCACGATGGGCAACGTTTTCGCTTCGCAACGATGCCAATGTGGGAGATGGCATAAATATCTTCAAGCCTTTGTTGGCGGGTAAGTTGACTTGTCTAGGTTTACGAAGTTGTTTGTCCTAATTAGCTAGCAAGGGGTCTCGAGAGCACCCGGAATTTTAGGTCGGCTTTCGTCATGCCACCTGATGATGGATTGATCCATTTGGACTCCTGAATTGTCGCTTCGAATCCGCCAGGGCATTATGGGGCGGAAAGCTCATGAGTTGGAAGAACGGGTGTGGCGGATAAGGGGTGTTGCTCCAAGCTTGCAGTCGTCTGAGATCTAGCCCGGGTGTTGGCTTGGTCATCCCCTAACGTACGAGGTGCCGTTGTAACACCGAGATCGCATGACCTCGGGGTCTTGGGCCCAACAAACTTTGCTTTCAAGATCCAACGTCGGGTGAAGTAGGCGAGGAAAGTGAATGGCAAAGGATCTGGGACGGCAGGTGAACGCCAAACGGGCTCGTTGTCATTGGTAAACCAATGTGTCGCCCGGCGGACCGTGTAGTCTCCTAGAAACCGGGAGGATCGCGACTCAGCCAGGCCGACCACGAAGTGGGTTGGTTGGCTTAGCTGGTGGGTCAAGAGGGGGGTGGCGGTTTTATGAGAATATTAATAGACGAACACGACTGGGAAACCCAAATGGCTTTGTTGATGGGGTTGCGGCGCGGGTACGTTTGTTTTCCAAGCGCGCACCTCATGATGGAGGCTGCGCGGAACCCCGCGGTGAAAGATGCGCTATTGAACGCCGCCCTTATCGGATTAGATGGCCAACCGGTCGCGTGGATCGCCCGGCATAAGTACAATCTTGCGGTAAGTCGGCTGCCCGGTCCAGATGCGATGGATTCGGTGCTGCGGTTGCTTTCCAAAAGGGGAGGCGGGCGCGTCGGGTTGTTTGGCAGTGAGCAATCGGTGCTGAGGGAACTGACACGCATCGTCACCACAAGGTATGGCGGTGTTGAGGTAGCGGGATCGATCGACCCCGGAAGAGTACCACTCGGCAAAAAGTCGGACAGCACTGTAATCGACATAATAAACTCGTGGCAAGCCGATATGGTGTTTGTGTCTTTAGGAGCGCCAAAGCAAGAGTTATGGATGAACATTCACAGGGACCTTATTGGTTGCCCGTTAATCGGGGTGGGGGCGGCGTTTGGATTTATCTCGGGTCGTGAACGCCGGGCACCGCGTGTGGTCGGACGGTTGGGTTTCGAGTGGATATGGAGATTCGTTCAGGACCCAGCCCGGATGGGGCCAAGATACTTGCGCAGTCTGTCGTGGATTTTGGCGGAATCGTTTTCCTCGAAACAGGAAAACCCAATCTTCACTTCAGGGAACAATATGCTTCGGGACGAGACGATGGCTACTTGACTGTGAAGAAGGTTATCATGAGGCAACCCTGACCGATCAGACAATTGAGCAAAAAGGTCCCGGTATTCCCTGGTCGAAGAATATGCGAAAAACGCAACGCCGCATGGCCCGACTCCATGCGCGGATTGCGAATATTCGGGCCAATGCCTTACACCAACTGACCAGCGATCTCGTGCAGCGCTTCGATGTCATCGCCATTGAGGATCTGAACGTAGCCGGGATGCTCAAAAATCATCCGCTCGCCCGGGCGATTGCCGATATGGGCTTTGGGGAATTCCGTCGGCAACTCGCATACAAAGCGGCCCACCGCGGGAAAACGGTGGTCATTGTGAGCCGCTGGTATCCGATTAGCAAAACTTGTGCCCGTTGTGGATATACAGTGCCGAAAATGCGGCTCAGTGTCCGGGAATGGACGTGTCCCGTATGCCACACGCACCATGACCGGGACGTGAATGCGGCGATCAATTTACGACAAGTGGCCGAGAGTTCGGTTGGAGGCATCCAACCCGTTCCGGCGTAAGCCGGCCTGCTCGGTGACGGCCTCTGGAGCGCCCTCCCGTGGACGACAGGCGCAAGCCCTAAGAAGCGGTGACGCGATGAAGCAGGAAGATGGCGACAGCTTTGGTCAGGTATGATCAGAACTGGATAAGTTCATCGGAACGGTAACAACTCGAAATATCTGTAAGACGTAGAGGTAGAGAACGACGGAGACGAGGCAGACAAGTGACAACGTCAGTGCAACTTCCCATTGATTTATTAATCGGTTAGCCCCTAAAAAGCAGGATAGCGCGGCAGCCGCTCCGATTAATACGGTTGACGCAACAGCGTGCTTAACCGTAGCCACAAGAAAATGAATCCGGTTTCCAGTGCACGGGATTCGCAAATATAGCAGGATTAATGCTGCTCGTACCCAACCTGCACCGCTTGTTGCAAGTGCCAACCCAGCTGCTCCCATGGGATGGACAAGGATGAAGTCACCCACAATGTTGGATGCAATGGTAATCGTGCTAAGCCACAGAAATACGCGCGATTCCTGCCGGGCATACATCGCTCGCGAAAGAAAAGCGGTCCACGCTGCAGCAGGCAACCCCAAGGACCAAAAAATAAGGAGGTAGGCGGTTTCTGTCGTTGCTGCTTCCGTGAATGCTCCATGTTGGTAGACAACGCGAAGGATGGCATGCGGATCTACAATCATCATTGCCGCAAAGGGCATGATGAGCGCGGTGGTAACATTTAAACCCCGCACAATTAGAGACATATTTAAGTTGCGGTCGACGTTCCATTGTGTGGAGAACTGCGTGAATTTGGGCAGTACGTAGGCATTGACTAGGAGGTTAACGGGTAACTGAGAGACAATCAAAGAATAGTTCAATGCAGATATACTGCCGGTTGGCAAGGAAGACGCAAGAATACGATCAACGAGGACTCCTATCGAGGTCACACTACTGGAATACATAAAGGGAAGCGAAAGGCTTAGCGCTTGTCGAGTCCATGGGTGCGAAAACGACCATCGTACGCTAAGCAACACCTCGGCTCGCCGAAGAGCCGGAATGAGGTAAAGCCACTGGCTTGCAACTGCCAGGGTAAAACCAATTGATACCCCTAAAATTCCCCAAAACCATCCTAGTGTCAGGATCGTAGTGATTCGAACGACATTCATTAAAATGGGCGCTGCCGCTGTGGGGGAGTATATGTTCCGAGCTTGCAGTACGCCCGTGGCCAAACCGGCAACTGCCCAAAAAATGATTGTCGGAACCATGATTCGGGTCATGGTAACGGTTTGACTTGTCTTTGCACCATCGAATCCTGGTGCAAGTGCATGGACAATGTCGGGGGCTAAAAGCTCGGAGCCGATAATGATGACGGTCGCCAGCAACACTATTATCGTGAAAATCTCTTGGACAAAGATGGTTTCGTCATTCGGTTGCGTCTTATGCCGGCCCGATAAAATCGGGACAACAACGTTTGACAGGGCCGCGTTAAGTCCTGAGAACAATAAATTGGGTACGATACTGGCCATTAACCAAGTGTCTGTCGCGGTGGTGGTGCCGAAAATTGCAGCCATAGCCATTTCCCGAAAGAATCCCATGAAACGGGAAATCAGTGTGCCAACCATTAACACGGCTGATGACATGACCTGGGAGGTGGGGTTATTTATCTTTCCATACAATCTCTTCCATTGGCTTTCCACGAGTTCCCTTTATGCCTCCCGAAATCGAATGGATGAAGCGTTTTTGTAGCGGTCTCCCGTTTGGTAATATGGTGTGCTCGTCTTTTAGCGAAAATAGTCCTCATGGGACTTCGTTAGATCCACAACCAGGGGATAGTGTCCATGACGCTCTTCGGGAGGTGGGAGCTCTAGATAGTTTCCGTAGAAGTTGGACAGGTACTTCGTACATTGCTGTGGGACGGGCAGTTTGTGCCCTTCGAAATTCATGAAGGCGGGTATTCCGTATACGGCGCGATCCATGCATTCCCTTTCGGTTCCCCACGCCCTGTTGGCCCAGACTTTCGACCGATCGTCGGGGACCCTTGAGATGATCCAATCCATGGCAGCACAACGCCAAAAAGTCAGCCTTGGCGATATCGAGATGGGTACTCGCATAAGCGCTTTGAACAAGAAGTTCTGGATGAACCGACACGCTAGTCCCCGGGGAACTCCGTCAAGGGGAAACACATCGATAAACACCCCATGGTGGATTTTCAGATTTTGTAGTGCCGTTTCGATGAATGTCGTATTATTTAAGTTTACCTTCGCCCAGGTGAACGGAAAGTTAGGCTGACTTCTATACGTTTGAACGTAGTACTTCTCGCCAAGTTCTCTCGTGCCGAGGTTGAGGAACCGTTCGTAGTCGTTTCGTGGCATGCCCAAGTCGATGTCGTCGTCCCACGGAATGAAACCGTTGTGCCGCACCGCCCCCAAGGCCGAACCGCCAATCAGATAGTAGGTGATGTGATGCTTCCTGCACACTCGGTCGACCGCCAGAAGTATCTCCAGCTCCTTTATTTGCACTGCTCGTAACTGGTCTGAGTCCATTTTTCCACCTCCGCGGCAATCCCTGCCTAAGCTATGTGGAGCGCGAATCAGCGATGGCAAGACGATGTACCGTCGCTATCCCTTCTCTCCAAGGCGTCTGTTCTTACATGGCCACGGCACTGCTTTGGCTGACGACTCGTCGTTTAAGTACGCACATTGCGTTTTCGAAACCAATCAGTCTCATAGAAGGTAATACTGTCGGTTACTGCCTTTGCTAGAGTCACGCTGGGAGACCATTCGCTAGCCTGTTGGAGCTTGCTGCTATCACCGATTAGGAATTTTCCCTCCGTTCGACGGTGCGGCAAGGTCCCCCAAAGCAACATGGACGATGGCGCATCTAGCTCGCGCCGAACCATTTCTACAATGTCACGAACTGCAATCCCTTGGCCAGAAGATATGTTGAACGTTTCCATGTTGGCAGTCGTTATGTCGGGCTCTGAAACAATGGCGAACGCGTATCCGACGTCTTGTGCCGCGAGAAAATCACGAACCTGACACCCATCAGTTAGTGGCACGGGTTCCGCGTGGCGAAGGTGTTGAATGACGGATGGGACTAATCGATGCGCGTTGTCCCCTGGCCCAATGACGCCGAATACGCGGAGGTAAATAAGTTGAATGCCAACCCGACGGCACTCCCGTTCGGCCGAGTAATAGCAAAAGACCTTGCTCAGACTGTACGGTGAGGTGGGTTTCAAAGGTGAGGATTCTGCGACTGGCGTGGCCGTATCGGAGAACCCGTATTCGAATCCGGTTCCGGAGAGCACGAGTCGAGATATCGATAACGCTTGGCACGTCTCGATGGCTTGGGCCGTAACGAAAAAATTGGCTTCCCAAAGAAGGCTTGGCTCCTGTCTGAGAGGGTCAATGCCGTCGCCGGCGCAGTTGATTAGCACGTCGAAGCTACCCTGGGACCCCAGCTTCGGGGCAAGTTCTGGCGCAGTAATCGACGATACTGGCAGTATTTGAAACTTGGGAAACGTGGTTCGGAGCCATTTCAGTCGCCAATGATTTTGGGAGAGCTGGCGGCATACACCCGTCACTGAGTGGCCTCGTTTCAAAAGCGCATAGGCGGTCCAACTACCGATAAATCCATTGGCACCCACCAGGACGACGTTCATTGTCTTTATTCCCAGATTTTCCATGGAGCCTTCTTCTCGGTCCATAGTCGATTCAAGATTTCCTTGTCGCGAAGGGTATCCATGGGGTGCCAAAATCCAGTATGGTGGTAGGCAAAAAGTCCGCCATCTCGGGTTAGGCGTCCGAGCGGTTGCCGCTCAAACTGTTCCGTGTCATCCTGAATGTAGTCGAAAATGGGAGGCTCTAAGACAAAAAATCCTCCGTTGATCCAACTACCATCGCCCTGCGGTTTCTCAACGAACGTCGCGACTTGACCCGATGGTTCCGTCGTCATGGAACCGAATCGTCCGAGCGGTTGCACCGCCGTGACAGTGGCCACGGCATTTGGGTTCAAGTGGTGCCTATTCAATAGCGAATCCAGGTCAAAATCCGCCAGGCCATCGCCATAAGTCATGAAAAATGGTTCGTTGCTGACATATTTTTGGATGCGTGTCAGACGGCCGCCTGTCTCCGTCGATTCTCCAGTGTCCACAAGCGTCACGTGCCACGGTTCGCTTGTACAGTGATGAAGTTCGACCTTGTTGGTGGCGAGGTCCACGGTTAGGTCCGAGTTATGTGTGAAATAATTGATGAAGTACTCTTTGATTTGATATCCCTTGTATCCAAGGCATATCACGAATTCATTGAACCCCTGGGTACTATAGATTTTCATGATGTGCCATAAAACCGGTTTGCCCCCGATTTCTACCATGGGCTTCGGCCGAATGCCTGTCTCTTCCGACAAGCGCGTGCCTCGACCTCCGGCAAGAATGACAACTTTCACCGCTGAACCACCTTTCCGTTTAACGCATCATGGAGAGTGTCTGCAATGTAATGCATGCTGTCGGGACCCAACGCCGGGTAAACCCCAACCCAAAACGTGTTGTTCATTACATAGTCCGCATTGTCCAGTGGCCCAGCCACCCGAAGAGAACTGTCTTTATATGCGGGCTGCCTCAAGAGATTGCCAGAAAATAGCACGCGGGTACGAACACCACGAGCCTCCAGATGGGCAATCACCTCGGACCGCGGCGGAGTCTCTCCGCGACGGAGAGTAATGGGGTATCCAAACCAGCTGGGGTTGGCTTTCGGATGACTATTAGGAAGAATAATTCGGTCGATCAGATCGGATAGGCGTTTGTGCAGAATGGAGAAGTTTCGCTGTCGTTGTTCAACAAAGCCTTCCAGTCGAGCCAACTGGGCGATGCCAATGGCAGCCTGGATGTCTGTCATTTTCAGGTTATAGCCGATATGGCTGTACGTGTATTTGTGGTCGTACCCTGAGGGTAGAGCGCCAAAAGACCATCCGAACCGCTTGCCGCACGTGTTGTCACATCCTGTGTCACACCAGCAGTCGCGACCCCAGTCGCGAAACGACTCAACGAGCACCTTTAGTTTGGAGCTGTTAGTGTATACCGCGCCTCCTTCTGCGGTCGTCATCTGGTGAGCGGGATAAAAGCTAGCGGTCGCTAGATCGCCGAACGACCCAATCAGTCGGCCATCCCACTCGGCCCCCATTGCATCGCATGCATCCTCAATGACCCAAAGGTGATGGCGACGGGCAATCTCCATCACCACATCTAAGTCAAACGGGTTTCCGAGTGTATGAGCGATCATTATGGCACGGGTCCTTGATGTAATTGCGTGTCGCAGAGCTGCTGGCGAAATATTGTAGTCGCCGATCGTTACGTCGGCAAGAACGGGTACGAGCCTATTTTGCAAAATAGGGTTGACGGTCGTGGGAAATGACGTTGCACAAACTACTACCTCGTCGCCTGGACGCAAGCGCCCCTCCTCGAGTCGACCGGAGGTTAGAGATGATACCGCCAAGAGATTGGCCGACGAACCGGAGTTGGTTAAGAGTGCGTGCCGGACTCCTACGAACCTTGCAAGACCACGCGCCAGCACCTGCGAATACTGACCGCTAGTCCACCAGCCGTCCAAGACAGCTTCAATGGGCTAATACAAGCTCTTCGACACCGAATACTTTGCCGCTCACCGGCACTCCCTGTTCGTTAGGCAAAGGGAACTTCGGCATAAACACCTGCAGGTCATCTTCAATGAAAGTGCGAATGCGATCTGATCGGGTCACGAAATCACCTCCGCCCAAACGGCATGGTCACGGACAGCGGAGTCCAACATATTCTGAATTTGGCTCATAGTGAGGTCTCTCATGGCGTTGGAAGGGGCCGATCCGGCCCACTGCCGGTACCATTCGACGGTGTGATGAACGGTGGTGGAAAAGTCCCACGTTGGACACCATCCCAAAAGGGTGGTCGCCTTAGTGCTGTTGACCATCAGGTGCGGTATCTCCGGATACGAAGGATCTTGGGCGACGATTGGGACGTGGACACCCCAGTTTTGACCAAAGGATTCCACCATGTCTCGCACGGTATGCTCTTCGGGGTTAGGACCAAAGTTCCACGCTCCACTATATAACTTGGGGTGTTCGACGAGCATTTGGCCTAGACGAAGATACCCAGCCAGTGGTTCCAACACGTGCTGCCAAGGCCGAACGCTGGCAGGATACCGGAGAACCAGTGGCTGTTTCGAAATGATGGCCCGTATGATGTCTGGCACTAGACGACCATACGCCCAGTCCCCGCCGCCGATAACGTTTCCTGCTCTGACTGTTGCGGTTCCGATGCTCCGGACTTTGAACCACGACTGCCAATAGGCCTGGGTGATCCAATCTTGCGAAGCCTTGCTGGCACTGTATGGATCCTTGCCGCCGAGTGGATCGTCTTCCGTGAAAGGGTGGACGCGCCTAGCCCCTCCGTTTAGGTAGCACTTGTCGCTTGTAACCACGATGATGGCCTGCAACGATGAGAGGTCTTTACATGCCTCGAGGAGGTTTACGGTGCCCATGATGTTGGTTTCGAATGTTTCCGCGGGCCGTTGATGACCCGCGCTCACTAGAGGTTGAGCAGCCAAGTGGATGACAATTTCCGGATCGAAGCGATGCAGGTGGTGAGACAATTGTGATGGGTCCCGTACATCGCCAAACCCCTGTGACACCTCGCGGTCGAGGTTTAGCATCCGAAACATACTTGGGTCGGATGGTGGGGACTGCAGGGAAAAACCGTACACCTTGGCTTTGCAGAACTGCAGCAAGAGAGTCAGCCAAGAGCCCTTAAAACCGGTATGTCCCGTCACAAACACGCGTCGATCACGATAAAACGGTTTCATGACGCTCCTCTTCTCTCCGTGATGGCTGGTTTGCCCTAGGCGTGTCCCGACCTAGGACGTGCCGCATAAGATTAATGGTGTCAAGCGGCATCCATCTCATGAGCGCAAGCTTCAAAACCTCCAACGAAGGGTGCTGGAATCCATACGCCAAGAAAGACCACAATTCTTCCTGCTCGCGCGATTTCCAGTATTGGCATCTGGCCTCTGCGCGTTCGTACAAACGGGTCAACTCGTGGTTGTTCCCGAAACGATTTAATAAAAGCCGATACATGTCGCGTACTGCCTGTGCCCATTCTGACTCGCATGTAGTTCCTGTGACAGACGCAGAGTGAATGCGGTAGGCCGCTAGTCGAGTGTCTGTAACATAGACCCTCAGTCCCGAAAGGCAAAGGGCGTTCCACCATGTCCAGTCGAATAAGATGTTGTCAACGAATCCCAAGCTTCGGATTGCCTCGATGGGAAAAAGGGCCGCACACGGGGGAATCATATTTCTCTTTAAAAAGAAGTTCGGATCGGCATACAACCCTTCCCCCACGACCTCCCCATGATCAGGCATCGGATTTCCGTCGCCATCAATGTGAGCGTAATTGGAGATAAAAAACGTGGGTGTCTTGCTGGCCCGCAAAACTCGTAGTCCATGGGTTAAAAATTCGGGCTCAAGTAAGTCGTCGTCTGACAGGATCACGCCATAAGTGCCGCGGGCCATGCTGAGTGCCATCCAAATGTTGCACTGCATTGACACTTTTTCCGTCAGGCGATAGGCACGAACACGAGGGTCGTCGATTACAGCCAACAATTCTGGCGTTGCGTCCGTTGAGGCATCGTCGGCAACGACGATTTCGAACGAACTGCAGTCTTGGTTTAATGCCGACCGAAGAGCCTGTTCTAGAAGCTTTGCTCTATTTCGCGTTGGTATGATAATGCTAGCTTCTGGTGTCAAATATTGGTTCCCCCCCCCGTATGCGTTATCAGGTGTCCGGTTCCCACTTCCTCCGGTCTGCTTTGATTTTGGCAGAGTTTAATTTGTGTCTGCATCACCCCCGCCGGGCGAATTATGGGTCCGTCGGTACCGCTTCGGCTACCCCGTCCCTCGGGCAACGACACCGGGGCTGTCACCCCCGACGCTCGTCGTTCTTTGGGCGGGTAATCACCCGAAGGGGCGATATGCGTCTGGCCTTTTACATGAGGGTTTTTCATAACTGGACAAATCACGGCTGTGGATAAGTGCTCCCCCTTGATGATGCCCTTTCCAACGTTCT
>NZ_JABBVZ010000075.1 GCF_012933365.1 Sulfobacillus harzensis
GTCGCCACGGCCGCCCGACAGTCGGTTTCGTGACAAAACCCCGAATTCGAGGTGTCTAAATTCTTGACCTAAGTCCACGCCCAGGAGTTCTTTAACCTCATCGTGGACAGCGCAGATTACATTGGGGCTTGGTTGCCGTTCGCGAAGCACACGAGGGCTGTTGAAGACACGTTGGCGTTTATCGATACGACGTTGCGGAGTTTTGCTGCGGGAAGCGAGGTGAATGCGGGAATTTGGTATCAGGACAAGCTGGTCGGCACGATCGGGCTCCACATCAATCGGAGCAATCAGAGTGCCTCCATTGGGTATTGGATCGGCCAGGCCTACGAGGGTCGTGGCATCATGACCCGGTCCTGTCGAGCCCTGATTACCTACGCCTTTGGTGAATTGGCCCTTCACCGGATTGAGATACGAGCCAATATGGGTAACACCCGGAGTCGGGCGATCCCGGAGCGGTTGGGTTTTCAACAGGAGGGCATCATCCGCGAGGCGTTCAAACTGGACGACGAATTCAACGACAGTGTCGTGTACGGTTTGCTAGACCGTGAATGGCCGCGGTGATCATCCGAAGTCTGTAGCGGCGCATTCGGGGGCGTATGTTCCGCTGGAACGCGGAGCGCTATCGTCCTGAAACGGCGGACTCAACGCTTGCGGCGGCCTGTTTCAATTTCGCCGTCGGGATGGGCCCCGTCCCGTACGTCGACAGCTTCGAGTAGAATTCTCGCTGGAACAACGTGAACAGCCGGTGCTCCTGGGGCGTGGCCTTGTGGGTCACAAGGACATCATAGGCCGCTTGGTTGACAGCCGTTGCCATGCCCTGCATCCGCGGCACGCCGAGGCTTGTGAGAGGTTGCACCGAGGCCCTGAGGTATCCCATGCCTTCACTGGTCCAGCGGGCTCGGGGTGACGGGGCCGGTTCATGCCGTGCGGTGTGAAAATACCATGCGGCCTGCTCAATATCCGTGTCGCCGGCAGCGCGCAGGCCGGATTGTGGGGCGTAGCGCCCCCATAGAAATCCAGCGGCCACCCCGACCGCCAGCAAGAAGATGCCCGTGACCCACATTCTTTTCATATCGTGTTCCTCTCCCTAATCCATGAGCGTTGAAGCCAGCGGCTGACACCGCCTCCGCTTTCCATTCTACGCTAAGAAACGGGACAATCCCAACAATATCGACCCATGGCTGGAGACGGGGCCACCCATATGCATTGTCCGCAAGCGGAAGGCGAGGGTGGCGATTACCGCTCACCGCCGCGACCGTTATGGTCGACTGGCCGTAGGGACTGACTCGTCAAGCGAGGGATCCCGGCGATGGTGGCGAGCCGCGGGCTGTGCCGTGCATCGCGATGGCAACAGCTATTGCTGCGCTCCGCCAGTGCAGAACCGGGTGTAGACGTTACGGAAAGTCAGCGAGCGAGCGCAGCTTCTTCATGTAGCGAATGATCAGCTCTTGGGGGCGTAAGTGCATGGACTCTGTTTGGTCCTAGTCGCGTTTGCTGCTCCGATGGAATCGAATGGTGGTTGGTGGAATCGGCTTGGGAGCCGGTTCCCCAACTCGCGGTCCCCGCATCCTATTGTTCGATTCGATGTGCACGATCATGGCGAGAGACGTTGCCTCGTCGTCCGGGATCACCGGGGTGACAACGAACTCTTGATGCCAGTAAGCCCGGCTTCCCCCGCCAGCGTGCCGCATACACTCGTAGCCCGCAATGTCGAGGTCAACGTGAACCGGACCATCACCCAGCTGCGGACTCTCCAGTTGGACCGACACGACGCTGCAGTTGTTGTATTGACGGAGATAGGGCACCAGGGCTAAGAGGTTCCCGTGTGGTTCGGCGGCCATTATCGGCACAAAGCGTTCGAATTGATCGGGCTGAACTCGTTCACGCACTACGTGCCAACGAAAGAGGGTCGAGAAGGTCTGGTGCAGGATGGAGACGGGAATTTCGTATTGCTGAGCCCACCGCTCTAGGTATGCGACCTTGGGAAACCCGGGCTTTCCGTGAGATAGGTGCTGGCGCGTCGCGATCGACGCCACGATGTTTTCGTCCACGGTCTTGAGTTGCTCGTCATAGTAGTCCGTCGGTGGGTCCATTCGCATTTCCATGAGATATCCCTCCCTAATTACACATTGCCAGGATTTGGGTCGAGTAGCAACGCTCAACGCCTGAGAATTTACTTCGCGGTGTGAATCGTGCAGATTCGGGGGCGTTCGTACACTAAGAGGTGGACCTGGATCCACCTCTTTTGCTAAAAATCTTAACCACGACCATTGCCCCGATCAACCTGAAACGTGCCACTCTGACGGTGAGTGAAAAGTCTGTGATCAATCATGAATTCCGGATACCCTCAAAAACAAATGACCTTCAGGGCAGGGTGCGGCTACAAGCCTATTCCCGACCGGTGGTGATGCAGCAACGCTGACAAGCCCACGAGCAGGCGGACCCGAGGACCGCATGATGCGGTCTGGGACGCGGTACGCGACCCTGTACGGCGGGCCATTCTTGATGTGCTCATGGAGGGACCTCTGCCAGCAGGGGAAATAGCCCGCCATTTTCCCGACATTACGCGTCCTGCCGTCTCCCAGCATCTGGCGGTGCTGCGGGAAGCCGACCTGGTTCGGGAACACCGCGAGGGGCGGCACCGCATTTATACCCTCCAGCCAGAACGGTTGGAGATGTTGTGGACCGATTGGCTGTCACGCTATCAAAAGTTCTGGCGAATGCATCTTCGTGACCTTAAAGAGGTGGTTGAGCGGGACAACCCACGGACGACGGCTTTCAGCCGAGAAAGCGGGGATATCAAGCATAGTCATTGAGTCCAAAATACAAATGGCGGTCGCGCCGAAGCTAGCTTGGCGCGCACTTACGGACGCTCGGGAACTGCGGCTCTGGGCGGCCGATGCTGCTGATATGGAATTGAATAGCGGTGGGCCAGTGGCAATTCGGGGAGGTGTGGCGCCTCGGGGGGAAATTCTCGGGGATATTCAGGATGTGGAGCGGGATACGCGTTTGGCATTCGTGTGGGCGATTGACGGGCACCGTACGCCGGTGGAATGGATTGTCTCCTCACTTCCCCAAGGCGGCTGGTCAAACGTCGTCTATACCGAGGTGACTGTACGCCAGGACTTAGGGCCCGACGACGAGGACTCCGATTGGACATGGCGCACCTTGTGGTCGCTCTGGCTCCGGGCGTTGCGGGCTTGGTGCGAGCGCGGCGAAACCCGCATCGCGGTTGATTCGAACCAGGAGGGACAAGTCGTCATAGAGCGCATCGCCATTCGTGCCTCGGCAGCCGAGATTTGGCCCTACCTTTCGGAGCCCGAACGGGTAAAAAGGTGGTTTCACGAGGAATTGGGACCGGAGATTCGGAGGTTGGAAGGCCAACGCATCACCTATCAGTGGCCGGAACCGGGCATGGAATCAGAGGTAACCTGGAGTCTCGTCTGCACGGATGAGAACATCTCTGAGGTCGTCGTGCAGCATGCGTTGCCCAAACCCTCTGGGTTCCCGTACCGCGTCGGCTGGAAGGACTATCTGGTTGAGCTTAGCTATCAGGGTGGGCGACCGCGCATTGCCCAGACAATTCATGTTGATGCACCACCTGAGCGTGTTTGGCCGTACCTGAGCACGCGCGAGGGTATGGAGAGCTGGTGGTCGTCGATCACTGAGTTTCGCCCCGGTCTCGGGGGATACGTGCAGATGCAAGAGCATGGGTCCATTGAATCGGGCGATATCGTGGAGTGGGAGCCCAACCGCCGGATGGCTTTTTTATGGCGGGAAGCAGACCACTCGTTGATGGTTGACGCGCCGCTTAAAATCACCATCCTCTTGGTTCCGGAAGATGGGGGAACACGGGTGATTCTCTATGATGAAGGGTTTGAACGCTTGCCCGAATCAATTCTTCGCGGGTATCAATTGGGCTGGGCGATTGGTGAAGAGCTGGAACGACTGGCTAAGGCCTTGGCATGAAGGGGGATGGGGATATGGGGGTCGGGCAAGTAAGTATCTTTGTGACGGATTTGGAGGTAGCTAAAAGCTTTTTTTCACGAGTGCTGGGGTTGGAGGTCAAGCGTGAGCTGAGACCGTTGGCCGTGGAGCTCCACGACGAACATGTTTCGCTGTTGCTCCATTTGGCCAAAACTTCACACCCCGCGGAGCTAGACGATGTCCGGGTCAGCTTGGGCTTTCCCAGTTTCGATATTTATGAAAGCCTTCGGTTTCTCAACGCTGAAGGCGTCGACATTTTGACGCCGGAGCCTCAGTATTCACCTTTTGGCCCTTGGATTGCCTTTCGGGATCCGTTCGGGAACATACTGGAATTGGTCGCCTTCGAAGAATGACGATCGTCGGCCAACCTTCCGAGCCCTACGGCGGGGATATCGGGTGATGATAACGATGCCCTAATGTTCACGCACAAGTCCTCATGCTGCGTTTGTTGGCTTTCGCATTTTCTTAAAACGAAGCGCAAGAGTATGAAATCGTGAGGTTTTTGCACCACACCGGGCATGATGGTCACCGACCGTCTCTTCCGCATCTGCTTCGGCCTTCACCGTTGTGTTACGGTATTCACATACCCAGCGTGAACGGGGCACTCAGTCATTTGTGGAGGGATGGATTCTTGGGGGAAAACACGACAGTGGAGGAGCCTGAACAAGGGCCCTGGTCGTCCAATCCGACCACTCGGAGCCATCAACGGGTGGTGCTCATAAATACCACCATTGGCGCCTTAATGGCTTCATTGGACGGATCAATTTTAACCGTTAGTCTACCGACAATTGCACGGCAAATGCATACTGGGGTAGCCTTAATGCTATGGATCATGATGGGATACACGGTGATGATCACGGCGCTGTTGCTGCCGTTTGGCCGCTTGGCGGACTTGCATGGACGGGTCCGGATGTATGGCTACGGCTTCGTGATTTTCACCGGGTCCTCGGCGCTCTGTGGATTTGCACCGAGCGGCCATCTCCTGCTTTTTGGCCGTCTCATTCAAGGCATTGGCGCGGCCTTGCTTTGGTCTAACTCGACGGCCATTGTAACCGATGCATTTCCGAAGTCTGGTCGAGGTTTTGCCCTCGGCATCAATCAGGTGGCGGCCTTGACCGGCAGCGTGGGCGGCCTTCTCTTGGGCGGTGTCATTACCGCCGCTTTGGGATGGCGCTGGATTTTCTTCGTGAATCTGCCCATCGGAACGTTTGGGGCTCTCTGGACTTTTCTGGCGCTCAAAGAAATTGCAACCGTCGACCACGGGGAGCGATTTGATTGGCGCGGTATGGCTCTCTTTATGGCAGGCATTGTCTCCATGCTGCTAGGGCTTACCGAGATTGTCCAAGGCCATGGGGGACGGGCTCCTTGGATGATTGGCGGCGGTGCGGCGGTGCTGGCGGTGTTTGCGTGGGCAGAAGGGGAAACGGCTAGTCCCTTGATTGACTTGCAGCTCTTTAAAAATCGCCTGTTTGCTTTCGGCAACCTCTCGCTGTTGCTGAACGCACTGGCCCGCGGCGCTTTGATGTTTCTGATGGTGTTCGCGTTCCAAGGCTTTGATGGAGACACGCCGCTGCAAGCCGGATTGCGGATGTTGCCGCTGTCTTTCTCCATCATCATTGTCGGGCCCATCGCCGGCCGACTCTCGGACCGCATGGGGTCGCGCGAACTGGCCTCAGGCGGGCTATTGGTGACGGCTGTGGCGTTGTTGATTCTTGCCAAGAGCGGCCTTGCTCAGTACTCAGTCATCGCTCTCGGGCTGGCGCTCTCCGGCATTGGCAACGGTCTTTTCAATTCCCCCAACACCAGCGCGGTGATGGGAGCGGTTCCGCCCGACCGGCGAGGTGTGGCGGCCAGCACCCGTACGCTGCTCTTCAATACCGGCCAATTGTTTTCCATGAGCATCTCCTTCGCGATTCTCGCTGGGGTGATGGGAAGCGGTCAGCTCAGCGGGTTCCTCGCCGGTGTGGACGCCTCGGTGGCCGCCAGCGGGCATGCGGCATTCGCGCGGGGACTCACGGAGGCTTTTACGATATCGGCAATATTGTCGGTGGTGGCAGCGGGACTATCAGCCCTTCGGGGAAAGACGCAGCCCAGGACCATGGAAGCCAAACAGACAGGATAGGGGCGTTCGTTCGGGGAAGTCCTCTAGGGGCCGTGATCCACTGAGACAACCGACCGGTTCGGACCGAGGCAACCAACCCGTGTCAGAGCTGCGGGGTTGCACCATCTTGGGATGCCCGGCAGTCCCTGTTGCCAACCTTTCACTGGGCGGATGCAAGATACGAGGGCGGTTTGCCGTATTTGGCGGACATTCGCTGGGTAGTGGCCAGGCGCGAATCTTGGTGGACGAGCGCTTTCAAAGAGCGGGTCATTGGGTTGCCGATGGAGCGGACAGCGCGCGTGGATGGCCCCATGTGGACGGTGCCAGAAATGGTGCCCGGCGTTAGGGACAGGCAATGCGATCGTGTGATGCATTTGCGGGGAAGAAAATAATTAGTAGGGGTAATAGAGTGTTCTATTGCGAGGTTCATATGACCGCGAAGGCATGTCCCCGCCGGCTGCAGAAGATGGCTTTCGGTCCGCACGATGCGCTCTAGGTATTGGGGCGCCATTTGGATGGCGCTCGCGGCCAGCATTTGGGGCGGCATGTACGTCGTGAGCAAGATAGTGTTGGCCACGGTGCAACCCCTAATGCTGTTGTGGCTGCGATATATTGTCGGGTTAGCAGCGCTGGTGCTGGTCCTGCTGGTGACCCGACAACCGTGGCGCATGCGCTGGCGGGATGCGCTGTGGGTTGCTGCCATTGGCATCGTTGGGTATGTGATATCCATTTGGGCGCAGTTTCTCGGGACTAAGTTGTCCTCCGCGCAATTAGGAGCCATGATTACGTCGGCAACGCCCGCATTTATGGTGGTATTCGGTCGACTGCTGCTGGGTGAGAAGATTACCGTACGGCGGGGAATCTCGGTGGTCATAGCAACCCTAGGCGTTTTGTTGATTGTCGGTGTGGGGGGCGTCGGGCGGAACTACCAAGCCGGGGGTTTGATTCTTTTGCTTGCGGCGCTCGCCTGGGCGCTTATGTCGGTGCTGGTGAAGCGGGTACCAGGGCGTTTTCCGCCATTGTTGGTGACCACCTATGCCATCCTTATTGCGACCATTGTCGTCACCCCGCTTAGTCTTCGCCAATGGCAGGGGTTAAGCGTTCTTCTATCTCACCCCATTCTTTGGGGCGGCGTTTTGTATCTTGGGATTATCTCCACGGCGGGGGCATTCTTTCTCTGGAATCAAGGGCTTAAGATGGTTGACGCGTCGAGTGGAGGGCTTTATTTCTTTTTTCAGCCATTGGTTGGGACATTTCTGGGGTGGCTAGTTCTGGGCGAACAGGTGTCCTGGACGTTCTGGGTAGGGGCTGCCTTCATTGTCCTCGGCGTATTGTTGGTTATTCGTGAATGAACCCGCCAGCGGCGGCACGCTTTCCGGGGAGAATACATATCGGGTGTACCAGGGGGTGATCCGGTGCGTTTTGTCCTTCGTCGACAGGCTGCACGTCTTGAGGTCTATGACGGCGATTACCAGGTAGCGACCTTTGTTGTGGGGGTTGGGAAGCCCGACAGCCCGACGCCGGTCGGTCATTGGCAGTTGTTGAAGAGTCGGCCGGATGATGATCCTGATCGCATAGCGGTGCTCACCACTTCCCGACTCATCTGTCTACGCGAAACCCGGGATTTAGAGAGTCTGGGCACGCCCGCGAGTGGTGGCTGAATTCGCCTTCATCCGCGGGCGGCGGAAATTTTACGAACTTGGGTCGAGGATGGAGCCAGTATGGATGTGGTGGATTAGGCGAGAGATACGAGGAGCGGGAGCCCGAAGGCCCCCGCTCTCGTTGGGGAGAGGTTGTCACGACAACGGCAACAGATGGTCGTCCCCGGTGGCCAACTGGACCGGTACCGCGTCCGGACCAATGGCCTCGTCCAGCGGCGCACCAGGAAGCTTTTTTGCCATGGCCGCCAATAGCTGGTCAAACGGTTCGGAGAGGGCCGGCGGGCGTTGAGCCACTACGGTGTAGCCTTGATCGCTGACGATCCCTTCATCCTTAACGCGTTCCACCGCTTCGGCAAACATGGTGCTATGAGTCGCTTCCCGTTCTTCGAGAAACTCCAGCGCCCGGTTAAGCCCGGGGTCGTTGATGCTTCGCCGCAACTGATGATAGACGCGGCCGGCGCGAAGTTCCGCGGCGACGTCGGACATCAAATTGGAAACGATATCGCCTGTCGAGTTAATGAAGTTCCCGGTGAAAGGGGCGCCGCTGGAGTCGACCACCAACGGGCCTACACCGCCCAAGTTCACCATCTTATGCACCAGTGAAGGCGCTTCTTTGAGCGAATGGCCCGTGGCCGCCAACGAGGGCTTTA
Source organism: Sulfobacillus harzensis (assembly GCF_012933365.1). Lineage (GTDB taxonomy): Bacteria > Bacillota > Sulfobacillia > Sulfobacillales > Sulfobacillaceae > Sulfobacillus_B > Sulfobacillus_B harzensis. The sequence goes on from NZ_JABBVZ010000075.1 coordinate 8,400, forward strand.
GATTGACACTGGCGTTGTACGGCGTGACATCCATGGCCATCAGCTGAACGATGGCGGTTCCTACTATTTCCAAGTGGCTGGCTTCCTCAACGGCGATGTTGAGCAAGAGCTGCCGGGTAAGCGGATCGGGCGTCCCGAAACTCTGCACCAGGTATTGCAGCAACGCCTTGAGTTCGCCGTTGGCACCGCCGAACTGCTCTTGCAGCATCGCGGCGGCCGACGGATCAGAGCCGGACACCTCAACCGGGAAAAGCAAGACGTCTTCGTGTTTGAACAGCTTGACCACCCCCCGCTGGTAATATGCGCATTCCATAAGGGTTTTTGGCGAAAAGGGATCACGGCAGTGATTGGTTCTCTTGGCAATGAGTGCTATCGCCGCCAAAGCATCACACTGACTCCGATTAAGCAAATGGCGGCGCCGATCCATTCGGAAAGATCAGGTCGGCGGCGATCCACACCCCAGCCCCAGAGAACCGCCATGATGATGAAGATGCCGCCATATGCGGCATAAACGCGGCCAAACGACGAAAAAGCTTGCAGGGTCGCGACAATGCCGTACAAAAACAGCACTAGGCCGCCCACCAGACCCCACCATACCGGCTTGCCCTCGCGGAGCCATTGCCACACTAAATACCCGCCGCCGATTTCACAGAAGCCTGCCAAGACAAAAAGTGCATAGGCACGAAGCATTGCTGCGGCACCACCATCCTTCTTTGTTCTAGCATGACACCGTCCAGCGCTTTCGTCATCTTCTTAGTGATGGTGCCCATGTTTTGGCTGTTTTCCTGGGGGTCCACCGAATCCCGGAGGTCCCGGAGGGCTCGGAGGCCCGGAAGGACCCGAGGGCACGACGGTTGTGCATGGTTCGGTTGGCGGCCAGTAAATGCTATCCCAGGGCATGGGAACCCCTTTGTGCCAATCGGGTTCGGGCTTCAAAAAGATGGCGTTAATTGCCGGCCCGCAGCCTGGTTCCCACAACACATGGGGATCGAAGGCCGGCACGCGAACCACTTCGTGCGTGTGCCCTGTCGTCGTGGGTTGGGTTCCTTTGATGAACCAGCCGCCTTCAATGTCCTGACTGGGCGTGTGCGGACTGGCAAGCTTTCCCGAGGTTATGGAGATGTGCGGTAAATAAATCACGTTATGGGGCTTGGGGAAAGGCTTCGGCGGAAGATGCTCCGCTTGATTCACCTGTTCCATGATTTGCTGCCAAATCGGGCCTGCGGCCACCGCCCCGTAGGCTGGCCCATTGGGCGTGCTAGGCTGGGGAATGTCATGGGCGGCATTGCCTTCCCAGACCCCCACGACCATTTGCGGCTCATAGCCAATGAACCAGGCATCCCGCTCCCCGTTGCTGGTCCCCGTTTTTCCCGCTGCCGGCCGCCCGATGCCGAGATGAACCCCGGTCGCATAGGCGTTGGGGCCGATGCCAGGAAGTGCCGTCGGGGTCAGGACCCGACTTAGCATGTTGTTCATGATAAAGGCCACGGCGGCGCTGAAAATATGGCGTCCATGGGGCCGGGCGGATTTGATGACCCGCCCTTGGCCATTCACGACCTGGCGCACCCAAATGGGCTTCATCAGCGTCCCTTGATTAGGAAAGGCGCTATAGGCCCGCGTCATCTCTGAAACGTTCACCCCGCCCTTGGCAAAGCCACCGATGGCGATGCCAATCTGCTGCGCATCCGCGCGCGGCAACGGAAGCCCAAACTTCTTTGTCGCAAAGTTGAATCCGTACTGGACGCCGACGCGCCGCAAAAGGTGGACGGCAGCGTCATTGTCGGAAATGGCCAGGGCGTCCCGCAAGGTGATATAGCCGCGATAGACGTGATCATCATTTTGCGGCCACCACGCCTCGCCGTTGACGTGCTGAAAAATGGGGACATCCTGAATCACGGACATTTCCGAATAGCCTTTGACAATCGCCTCGGTGTAGTCCATGAGCGGCTTGATGGAGGACCCGGACGAGCGCTGGACGTTCGGGTTGGTTGCCAAATCCTCGGGCCCGTTGCCTTGATAGCTGCGCCCGCCAATAACTGCCCAAACCGCACCAGAGTGCGGGTCTTCCACCGTCACGGCCGCTTGAAAGGCGGGGTTGGCGCCGAAGTTTTTGTTCATCCACTGATCGACCGCTTGTTGGGCAATGGCGTAGATGGTGGGGTCAAGGTTGGTGTAGATTTTTAGCCCCCCATCATAAACCTCTTGGGGCGAAAGTCCCTCCGTTTCCAATTGATGAATGACATGCTGAATGTACCACGGGTACGGATACGGGGTCGATCCCTTGGGGGCATTGATATTTTGGGGATTGAAATGAAGTGGAGCCCGATAGGCGGCGCGTGCCTGGGCTGCCGTGACATCCCCGTATTTGACCATGGCCTGCAGCACTAACTTCTGCCGGGCGCGGGCCAATCGGTAGTGGGTGAGCGGATCGTAGAGACTCGGTGCCTGGGGAAGTCCCGCCAGCATCGAGGCCTGTGCGAGCGTCAGCTGATCGGGGGACTCGTCGAAATAGGCGCGGGCTGCGGCATCAATACCGTAAGCACCGTTGCCGAGGTACACCTCGTTAAGATACATGTCCAAAATATGCGCCTTGCTGTAGCGATGGGCCAACTCGAGTCCCAGCATGAATTCCTGTATTTTGTAGCTTAACGTCCGGTTGTCCCGCAAGTAAAGCATTTTGGCCAGTTGCTCAGAAATGGTGCTGGCTCCCTCCAGCCCGCCGGTATGGAGCAGGTCATGAATGGCGGCCCGTCCGATGGCCCGGATATCGAGACCATTCTGATGCCAAAAGTTATGGTCTTCGATCGCCACCACCGCTTTTCGCATGTTGGGCGAAATAGCGGAGAGCGGAACGTCGATGCGGTTGATGTTGAGATGCAAATAGGCGACTGGCTTGTTGTACCGGTCATAGACGACCGAATCCTGGCCGGCGGTGGCGACGTTCACCAAATCCCCCAGCCGCGGCATCTGGCTAATGGCGCGAACGGTCTGGTATCCGGTAAAGACCACGCCGAGGACTAGCACAACGGCTACCGAGGCCAGTACGGTTTTCTTCCACGGCCAGTGGAAGCCACGAAGACGTGCTCGGAGGCGGAGCCACGGGCTGGTCAGCCGTGCTCCGCAATGGCGGCAGAATTTGGAGCCCGGAAAAATGTCCCGCTCACAACTGGGGCAGTGCATTAGACCCTCCCATTACCCGTCTAAGAATTTTTTCTGCCTATATTATTCGTGATCGCAATGAGGATTTGGCGAGTGATGAAAAAGCGGCCTTAGCGGGCCGCTATTTGGGTCATGCGTTGCAGTATTTCGCCGGGGTCCGGGAATCGGTCGCCTTCATCCTTTTTGGAGAAGACCATGGTGCCGTTGACCTGCACTTCGAACACGCCGCCCGACGAGGGAATCACCTTGGCTTCCGTAACACGGTTCTTATACTCATTTAAAATTTCGCCCACCACCCGGGTGGCATGAGAAAGGTAGCCTCAGGCCGTGCAATAAGTAATGGTAACCAGCATGGCAAACCCTCCTGAAAGTTCGGATTGATAACCTTAGTTTAACCATGTAGGTTGTCCGGTCAAGATGGCCCGTGTCGAACAAGGCCCGCAAAAAATGGAGGAACCGTGTCGGCGTCGCTCCCGTTGTATGAAGGAAGGACCGGACCAATCTGGCGATCCAGTCCTTCCTTCGGTTCGCAACCCAACTTAACGGGTTAATCGGTAGGCTATGGAGGGAGGGGTTAGCGCTGTGGCTGTTTTGACCGGAACCGTGATGTGCTGGGAGCCGGTGTTAATGGTGAGCGTCCCAACCACCGTGCCCGCTGGCAGCGAATGGACATTTCCCAGATGAGCCTTGAGCTTGACCTGATAGGGGAGCCCGGACCATCCTAGAATCTGGATCGATTTTGCGGTGACCAGGGAAACGGGCGACTGCCACGGAGCCTTCAAATAGCCCACCGTCTCGCCTGTTTGCATGACCGTATGGGTTCGAATATCCTTTGAAGCCGCTTGCAGAAGGGCATTGGCGACATCCAAGGAGGCCCACAACTGCCCATTTTTCGAGGTGGCCGGCTGGCCGAGAACCGAGGAAAAAACAGTAACCGTGCGCCCATTGACGGTTTGATCCTTGGCCAACACCACGCAACCTCCCGAATCGATGGTGGATCCCGTCTTCACGCCGATGACGCCGCCGTGGCCGATGAGGTAGTTATAGTTATACGCCACCGGTGTGGGCCCGGGTACCTGCATCTCGGGCATGGCGACAATCTGTCGAATGACGGGGTTTTTCATGATTAACCGAGCAAGCGTTATTTGGTCGGCGGCCGTGCTGACTGTCCCGGCGTTAAGACCTACTGGGCCGTTGAAGTGAGTGTGCCGCATCCCCAACGCTTTTGCCTCGGCATTCATTTCGGCTGTGAAATGCGCGACAGATCCGCCTGCCCATTGGGCTAACATTGTCGCGGCATTATTGCCGGAGGGTACGAGAAGGCCTTCCAATAAGGTGAGTTCCGACACCCGCTCACCATTCACCACGGGGAGCACCGATTGCTGGGTTTTGGCATCCTGTTGATAGAGGGATACGTCCTGCGGCGTCACCACCAGGGTCGGGCCGTTTTGGCCGACGCTGAGCGGATGGGCCTTTAAAACCAGATAGGCCGTCATCATTTTAGCCATGCTTCCAATCGGCTCGGCGTTTGTCGGGCCGTGCTGGGGCAAGTCGCCGATCGATGATGCGCCAACGTCGGCTTGTACACCTGATGGCCATGGCAATGACGGAGGGGTCCCGCTAATGTGCCCCGAAGATGAGATGTCGGCAGTCAACTTGGGATCGCCCACGGGGCGCACGACTTGGATGACCCCCAAAACCACAATGAGCGCGGCGAGAATGCCGGCAAGGTAAGAATTCCGCACGCAAGTTTCGCTCCTTCATTCCGCTGTCATAGTGAATAACGTTCGAGAGGACAAGAGGTTACCGGGATATGCAGCTGTTGGGCGCGGAAATTTGAGGAAATGCCCGGGTCGAGAGCGGTGGCTGGCAAACATTTCGAGCCACGGGACGAGGTGCCATAGCCACCGTATTTCATTCCGAGGCGGGCAGCGTTCCAACATGACGCGTTATCGAGCCGGATGGCCCAGATGATGCGGACAGCCACAAACCCTGAATGGCCTGTGAGCCTTCCGGCGATAACGAACTTTCGAGGCGCTAGGGCAAGGTCCGTGAGACGGTGCCCAAAAGTGACAGCTTGTTCGCCATTTGCCGCAAGAGGCTGGCTGATTCCGCGGAGGACTGAGTGAGTGCCTGAACCAGCTGATTCTCCTTTTCCGTTACGGGAACCAGACCTTGTGCGGACTGGAAATAGCTGAGCGTTTCTCCCACACTGGACTGATTGGCCCTGAGCGCCCCGCTGGTTTGGTTGAGTCCCTGATTAAGGCGGGCCAGCGTGGCCCAAATCTGGTTTTGCCCCTGCAAGATGGCAGACATTTCTCCTGCTTCGCCCAGTAGATTATGGTTGACACGCGCGATGCGCCCATTAATGGTGGCGAGGTTTTCGTTCATTACCTGGATGGCCTTAAGATGCGTAACCACCGACGCGGTCAATCCGCGGGTTCTGGAAAGGTCTGATACAACCCGCCGGGAATCTTGGTCAATGAGGTGCTGCTGGTGCGTTTGCCGCGCCAGACCCACGCCCGTGCCTACCAGGCCAACTCCAAGGATCGCGATCGGAATGATGTGATGGTTCATGCTACAGCCCTCCCAAGATGGAGTTAAGGGGCGAGAGAATTGACTTGGTGGTGGAGGACGGTGAGGTTGTGGTTTCTCTAGATGAGGCCTTAGGCGGCAGAGCGCCGGATGAGCCGAATACGGGTGGCAAAAGCGACGTGACCGGCACATGCACAATGGGCAGGCTAGTGTTGGTTTGGAGCGCCTCAAGTGCGGACAAAACGCCAGTAAGGGTGGTGGAGAGTCCCAGCATGTTGCCGGACAATCCCTCTGAAACTTGGTAGAGGTTGTTCATTGAGTTTTCGACGCCGCTCACCTGCCCACCCAGGCGGGAAATATTGATCTCGACCGCGGCGTTCTCCGTATGGGTTTGATGTTCGCGGGAGATAATCTGTTGCTGACTTTGCACCAGAGCGCGGTTGATGCCAATAGCGTTGGTCATGGCGCTAAGTCCGGCGTTGTTCTCCGCCACCTCGGCGGACAATTGATGATTGACGGCCTTCAGCCCACCAAGTTGTTGATGCGCCGCTTGGAGATTATCCAACACCTGCTGTGCTTGACTTTGGAGCGCTTGGTTGGAACGGGTAAGCCGATTGACCATGGAAAACAGGTTGTGCCGCTGGGCATGGCGAATGGTCGGCGCCGCCGATTGCGCCCAATGAGGAGCGGCATGATAGCTGGCCGCAGCCGAAGCCCCGAATAAGACGAGACTTGTGGCCAGCACGACGGGCGTTCGTTTCATGGAAATTCCCTCCTTTCTTCAGTGCACCGCGCTGCTGTGGCTAGGGCAGTTTGGAATTTGTCTCTTCCAGTACGCGATTCAGCTGCTGGTTTAAGGCCAGTAGTTCGCTTAAATTGGTGAGAATGGCATCATTGGCACGCGCCACTTGACTCAGTTCCCCGTTGACGGTGGTCTGGGGAGCCAATCCTGCGTGCAAGTTGTTGGCCGCTTGATTGGTGTTGTCGGTGATGGTGTGGACCTTCTGATTGATGGAGGCGACGGTTTCGTTTAATGTGCCGAGCCCCCCCTGGATCGACTGGGTCCCGTTGACGGTTTGCGAAAGCCCAGCCGAGAGTCCTGCGGATGCGTTGTTTACCGCACCCAAGAGCGTCAATTGCTGGTTCAGTGTTTGGGTGGTGCCGCCGGCAATCTGGAGCTCTTGATGGATCGCGCTAAGTTTGGTGGCCACCTGACTTTGCAAGTGGACTTCGGCGAAGGTCGCGCCTGCACCGATGACCGACAATCCCGCTGCCGCCCACAACATCATGAGAGGGAATTTCATGGCGTCTTCGCCTCGATGGTGGTTGCGTTGGACAGCACTTGACGCATTGCGTTAACCTCCTCTTGAGACAGTGACTGAAGCGCTTTCAAGGTGCGCAGCAGTACGGCGCTTGACTGGGTAAGAGTTTCGACTTGACGATTGACTGCTTGCGACGCGGTGCCGGACTTGGCCGATGTGAGGACAATGTTGGCTTCTTGCTGATTGGTGGCGCCGTTAATCTGCTCGAGCGCCGCCACATCCTGATGAATGCCATCGGCTCGGGCGTTCAAGGAATTGAGCGATCCCTTGAGCCCTTTAGTCAAGCTGAGCATCTCTTTCAGCGCATCATTCTTGGCAGCCATCTGCCTTTGTACCTGGACCAGCGATTCTGTGGCCACCAGATTTTCGTGAAGCGCACGGTTCAGCCCCCAAAGCCGTGCCGCCAAGAGACTGGATTGTCCCGCGAGCCCCGCCAGCACCAGCACACCGACGGTCATCGCGATGCCTTTAAGTGACATATTCCCCCCTCTTTCATCGCCCTGCCATGGATTGGGTTATGGATACCGCAGGGGTTAAATCTTGATTGAGAATGTCTTGGCTGGTGTGTTGAAGGCGTGCCATCACCTGTTCTTCACGTTGGCTCAGGTCGGCTACCTGCCCCCATGTCCTGGGCTTGGGCGTCGGCACTTTGCTGCACCGTTTGCATCATGGATGCCAGCGACGTGGTGGTGCCCAGGATGGTGCGGGTTAAGGGAATTTGGTCTCCCGTCAGGCGTTCCAGAGTCGCCACATCCTGCAGCTGCCCCTGGAGTTGCCGGCTTGACACCTTCAGATGGGACTCCAAGGTCTTGTTGGCTGACTCTTCCTTGTCCATCTGCTGCAATACCGTCACCATTTTTTGATTTTCGGCAGCCACCGATTGGGTGGTGCGGCCGATTTGGGAGACTTTTCCTAGTAGAACCATTCCTTAATTCGTGATAATCACGGAAGGTTATGGTACGGTAAGGGAAATCCTTGGTTGGAGGTTC